>JBARSW010000187.1:0-1500 GCA_049644925.1 Chitinophagaceae bacterium
TCCGTATCATCTGTGGTGGATTGTCAGTAATACCCTCGGTATCTGCCTGCGCCACATTTTGAATAAACAAATTCAAAATTCCTTTTTCTTTCCAAAGCTCAGAATCCAACGTCGGCTCCCACGAACCAAGGTTTTCATTTAAAAGGCTTTTAACTGACCATTTATTCTTCCGGAGATTCTTACAAATTGCCATTGAAGCTCTATTGTCCAATTCAGCATCTCTGAAAACAATTCCAGTCCTGGTTTTCCCGGATTTGGTCCACACAATAACCTGTGGCCTTGCAATGGGGATTTGTTTTGTACCGCTTCCACTTAAACTGAATGCCAAATGGCGAAATCCGGTATAACTTACATTCCATCCATTTCCTTTCCTATATATCAGCTGGTATTGCGGTATTGAATCATCTTTCTCCTTCCAATAAGTAGCGATATATGGATTCCCCTTTTCATCTGTACACATTGATGTTTGATTGATAAGTTCACTTTTTTGAGAGATCCTGCAGGCATATTCTGCTGTTGCGGCTGTTATTGGCAAAATATATTTTTCGCCAGTTGATTTTTCCCAAGTGTAGCCTCCATCTTTCGATTTAGCATAACACATGTCATGGTTTGATGCCACATCAGGAGATTCCCGCCACACCCATGAAATATGAATTTCTCCTTTAGAATCCACACAGGCCTGCCAATAAGCATTTCGTATGCCTTCCCCATCTACCAGGTTAGTATGCAATTGTGTCCATTTTAATGCTTTAATATCATATCTGTTTATAACAAGATTTCCCTTACCGGAAGCGCCGTTTCGGTAAAAGAACAATAGGTTCCCATCTGTCAATTTATAAAATTCCGGATAGGTCAGTTTTGTTTCATTTATTCCAGTCATTTGCATTTTCCCTCTAAACTCCAATGAACCAGGCAGCATACTTTTACTATAGTTAATCGGACTGCTATGATGGTCCCAGGCAATATGTAAAAAGCCATCCCCGTCAATCATAATACTGATGCTATTATGTGCATCAGTTGCATTTCCTTTAAAGAGTGTTTGTTTAAACTCCCAATTCCTATTTCCACTTCTTCGTTTCCCTACTACAACAAATTTGTCTTTGTTATAAAAGGCAACAAACTGAGTATCCTTGTAAGTGACGAGTGAGTTCTTTCTGAAAGCAACTGCATTGATTGAATTTGAAGCCCACCCTTCTGCAACAGGAGTTATATTAATGCGTGCAGGCTGCGCAGGTAATTGAAAAACAGATAAAAGAAATAACACAAGCCCTAAGGAAAATCTCATTCTCATCATAATACATTTAGATTGCTAAAGTTCTGATATATAGCGGATAATAAAAAGTTTTCATATAAATTGAAAGAGTTTTATCTTTCCACCCATAACTTATTGCTTCAGAGTTAAATTATGAAAGAAAATATTCTTTTCCAGTATATAAAAATAGACTACCTGTCTGCCACTCCAAAGTACATTCAGCTGGCCAATTCTGTTATCAAAGCCAT
>JBARSW010000188.1:0-4598 GCA_049644925.1 Chitinophagaceae bacterium
AAAAAGTTAGCTTTTACACTGTTCATTTTATGCGGTCGTTTTTTTCTTCGCTGTTAGTATCGTATGAATGTCAATTTCCGTTTCTGATTTTTTATACTTCACTTTAAATATTTTAAATTCGTCAAAATTACTTTCAACAAGTTGTGTTTTCAGGTCGTTTAAAATATGAAAATAGAAATAACTTCTGTCACCACTGCTACCAACTTGAAATCCAGATTTGTTCGGGTCGCCTTCTACAAAACTTAAATATACCAGTCCATTTTCATTTAGTAAACTATAACAGTCCTTAATAAGTTTTAAGCTGTCTGTCTGTGACAAATAAGGTAAGCAAAAACCACAAACTATACCGTCATATTTTGTTTTGAGGTCATCAATTTGTCTGCTGTCCATAATGCCAAAACTTGCTGTCGGATTATTTTTTTTAGCAAGTTCTATCATATTTGGTGCAATATCAATTCCGAAAATGTCAAAGTCTGGTCTTTCTGATAAAAGATACTTTGTAATGTTTCCTGGTCCACAACCAATTTCTAATAGTTTTGCATTTCCCTTGGTAATTGAATTGCAAATAAAATCATAAGTGTCATTATACAAGTCCAAGTCCATAAACTTGTCCTGATATAGTGAAGCAACTTTGTTCCAAGTTTCAAATGTTTCTTTATATCTGTCCATTGTTGGGTCGTCTTCTAAAATGCCGCATAACTCGTAAATTGATAGATCTGTTGTTAAACTCTAATACTGGAATTCAACATAAAGATGTACCTCCTAATTTAAACCTTTATGTTTTATTTTTCCAGTCCCGGGGAGCAATTGAAAGTAAACTGAATAGCTGTTTTTATACCAACATCAAACTACACCCTCTTAAATCGCTGCCATCTCTCCGGCCCAACACTTCAAAACTTCCGTTGGGATATAATTTCCCGATATCATCGGTAGCAATAAATGAACAGGAATACACATTGGCAATATCTATTACATTTATTAATCCGGTTCCTTGTTTTTTAATCAGTAAAGGATCTTCCTCCTCTCTTATCAGCACTTTCATCCAGGGAGGACAATTGAAAACACCACCAGCTTTTGAATATGCCTGGGAAAGAAGTTCTGTCATCCCATATTCTGAATGGATATTTGCCTGACCAAATGAATCCTGCAATATTGAATGAACTTCACTTCGAATCATTTCCCTCCTCCTCCCCTTCATACCACCGGTTTCCAATATGGTAGTATGATTCAGTTGTACAGCATACTTTTCTGCAAAATCAAGCAGGGCAAACGTAACGCCGATTAAAAGTGTTTTCTGTTTCTTTTCCTCTTGTTTTTGTAAAACAGTATATAATTTCTCAAATTCATCCAGGTAAAACCCACTTTGTGCATGGCCACTATCAGAAATTAACTGGTTTACCATATAAACAAGAGAAGAGTTACCCTTTTGTAAATATGAGGGCAGTAAACCAATAATGCACCACTCATTTACCTTACCATAAAACTGCTGGAAACAACCGAGAAAGCTTTCTTCATACAAAATAAGATCTTTAACTAAATGCCTGCTATTGCCGGTAGCGGTTGTACCACTACTTTCAAAAATTACTGCCGGTTTAAAATCAGTTGTTTTTATATCATGCGTCTTAAAAAAGGAAACCGGCAAAAAAGGAATTTGTTCAACAGAACTTACAAAATCAGGATTTATAGCCAACGCCTGAACATATGCCCTGTAAATAGCATTATTTACAAATTGAAACCGGAAAATTTGTAGCGACAGTTGCTCAAAACCACCTTTTTCAATCCCGAAAATTTTATGATTCCATTGCTCCGGCATGGTTACTTTTATGTTGTCAAAAACCGTAAATTTGTTTAAACTCAAACATCCCCGATGAAGCTTTATCAATTTCTTATCCTGTTTTCAGTTATAATCGTGGTTGCCTGCAACAAAGATAAGTTTACAACCGTACCGCAGGTGGAACTAAAATCAATTTCGCCGGAGACTGTTTTTAATGGAGATATTATAAAACTGGAAGGTAAATATACAGACCAGGAAGGAGACCTTGATTCGGTACTGATTGTGTATAAATGGTACAATAATACAACCGTTGTAAGAAACGATACATTCCGCTATTCATTTGATGGCCTTGGCATTCCAGACAAAACAAGGCAGGCAGATATTGATGTGACTTTTGAATACAATACTAATAATTATCCGGACCTTGTTCCGCTTCCAGGTGTTTCTATTAAAGACACTACCGCTACATTAGGACTCATTCTTAAAGACAAAGAAGCCAACAGAAGTGAGTTCAAAGAATCAGGTAAGATCAGGTTAAAAAAACCATAACCTGAAAATCCGGTTGTTTCTTTACCAATGGGTTTTAGTTGGCTTTAATTTTGAACCACTTTTGAACCACATAGGCACATATTACACATAATTTAATAAACACATAGGCCTTCTAATAAATGCAATACTATGTGAATCCCTATGTTTCTATTTTTCTATGTGGTTCAATAAAAAACTAACTTAAATGCAGATAACAAAAAAATATTTAAATGATCTTACATATAAAGTTATTGGGTGTGCAATAGAAGTTCATAAAATTCTTGGACCTGGTTTATTAGAAAGCGTTTATGAAAAATGCTTTTTGAAAGAGCTGGCATTAAGGGGCATAGCATTTAAGAATCAAATATGGGTACCATTGAATTACAAGGGACTGGAACTTGATACGGAATTGAGATTAGATGTTCTGGTGGAGGATATCCTTTGTGTAGAATTGAAAGCACAAGAAGGTTTATTGCCGATACATGATGCAATCTTGCTTTCTTACATGCAAATGTTAGAGAAGCCAAAAGGTATTCTGATCAATTTTCATTGTATCAATATTTTTAAAGAAGGACAAAAAACCCTTGTAAACAACCTGTTTTCATTATTACCCGATCAATAAATAACTATCCACGCCTTTGACGAAACAAATTGTGGTACATTTATTCCAGACTATTCATTTACCCTGCACTTCAAATAATTGTTCAGCAACTCTTTCAGGGTTTATATAAAGTTAAGTCGCTGCTTCTTATCTTCGCTTTACTAATCAGCAAAAATAAAAACTTGAATTATGGCAAAATCTGTGAAAGCTAAAAAATCAATCATTTCAGACAAAGCATTTGATTTTTTAAAGCAATATATCAACAATGCATCACCGGTTGGTTTTGAAACATGGGGGCAAAAACTCTGGATAGAATACCTGAAACCTTTTGTGGATACCCATTATGTAGATCCATACGGAACAGCAGTTGGTATAATCAATCCGGATAATAAGTTTAAGATTGTTATTGAAGCACATGCTGATGAGATCAGCTGGTTTGTTAATTACGTTACTCCGGAAGGATTAATATACCTTAAGCGAAATGGTGGTGTAGATCACCAGACAGCCCCTGCATCCAGAGTTTTAATTCATGGAAAGAAAGGGCCGGTAAAAGCAGTATTCGGATGGCCTGCAATACATACAAGAATCAGCAATCCTGATCAGAAAGAACCGATACCCAGAACAGATAATCTCTGGCTTGACTGCGGTGCCAGGAACCGTAAAGAAGTGGAAGCACTGGGAATACATATTGGTGCGGTGGTTACCTACCAGGATGGTTTTGATGAACTGGCCAATGGTAATTATGTAGGCCGTGCATTTGATAACCGGATTGGCGGATTTATGATTGCTGAAGTGGCAAGATTACTCCAGGAGAATAAAAAGAAATTACCTTTTGGCCTTTATATTGTAAATGCAGTGCAGGAAGAAATCGGTCTCCGCGGTGCGGAAATGATTGCCCGCAGAATAAAACCGAATATGGCGATTATTACCGATGTTACACATGATACTACTACGCCGATGATCAGTAAAAACATTGAAGGTGATGTTTGTACCGGCAAAGGTCCTTCGCTTTCTTATGCTCCGGCGGTACACAATAAGCTGCTGGGGATTGTTGAAAAAGTAGCAAAGGAGAAGAAAATACCTGTTCAGTGGCGGGCTTTGAGCCGCAGTACCGGAACGGATACAGATTCGTTTGCTTATTCAAATGACGGGTGTCCTTCTGTTTTAATATCAATACCCCTTCGTTATATGCATACAACCGTGGAAATGCTGCACAAAGATGATATTGAAAACACCATCAGACTGATGTATGAAACATTATTAACTTTAACTCCTAAAACAAACCTGAATTACCTGTAATGCAATTCTTACTTTATATTGATCCCGGAAGTGGCAGTTATCTTGTTCAGGCAATTGTAGCTGCTGTTTTGGGTGTAGCTTTCTTTTTCAAGAATATAAAAAATCATATAAAGGCATTTTTTTTCAAGCCCAAAAAAAATTCTAAAGACAACCTTCCGGATTAATGTCAACGCCACTACTATTTTTTCCTTCCTCTTACAGAGATCCTTCCGGATTTGTGTTTAAAAAAGAGGAAGTGCTCTACCGGCAGGTAAATAAAGTATTTAGAGAAGATTTTGATTTATTTATAAACAGTGGCTGTTACACGGCATTCACAAAAAAAAATTGGCTGGTAGAACATGAAATAATCACCGAGAATTATACCGGCAGGGATGACTGGTATCTTACATTAAGACC
>JBARSW010000189.1:0-1676 GCA_049644925.1 Chitinophagaceae bacterium
TTGAGAAAGTGTTCCGACGCCCCGGCCCTATGCTGGAACGAAACCTGAAACAGGCTGAAGTGCCTGATGTATGTACAGTCTTGCATAATGCAAGGGGTACTGCTCCGGGGATGTGGTTTAAAGCCCCCCTAAATCCCCCGCATGGGGGGACTTCAAAACCTCAAAGTTTAGAGAGTGATCCACTTTATCCAACAGCCGATCCAATGACTTACAGTCTGCTTAAAAACTTTGTTGCTAAACACAGAAATAATCCTACTGAAGCAGAGAAAGTTCTATGGAAAATTGTAAGAGGTAGAAAAATGGGAGGTTACAAATTCAGAAGACAACACATCATTAATAACTATATTGCCGATTTTGTTTCCCTGAAAGAAAAACTAATTATAGAGGTGGACGGCTTATACCACCAACTTCCAGAAAACAAAAAAAGCGACGAAGAAAGAACTAAAGATTTAAACAAAATTGGTTTTGAAGTCTTAAGATTTACAAATGATCAGGTATTATGTGATGCTAATACTGTAATTAATAGAATTGTTCATAAATTAAAAGAAAGAAACATTGAAATTTCTGAGTCCAAAGTCCCCCCATGCGGGGGATTTAGGGGGGCTTCATCTGTATTTATTTCCCTCCCCGGTGTTCCTCATGAAATGAAAGGATTAATGACTGATGAAGTTATTCCCAGGTTACTTGAAGAATTTGAGTTGCCAGCTATCGTTCACCGCACTGCCTTCACTGCCGGGCAAGGCGAATCTTTTATTGCGGAATTGCTGAAGGACTTTGAACCAACTCTTCCAGAACAGATTAAACTGGCTTACTTGCCAAATTATGGCATGGTAAAACTCCGCCTGACAGGAAGGGGAAATAATAAAGAAGAAGTGGAGATAGAAATGGCTCCCTATTTTAAAAAATTACAGGAATTGGTGAAAGACTTTCTCGTTACCGATGAAGACGATGGGTTGGAAATTGTAATTGGAAAAATCCTGAAAGAAAAACATAAAACAATGGCAACTGCCGAAAGTTGCACCGGTGGTTATATTGCCCATTTAATTACATCCATTCCCGGCTCTTCTGCTTATTATAAAGGCAGTGTGGTGAGCTATTCAAATGATGTAAAAGAAACTGTACTGAATGTAAAACATGAAACACTGGAGACATTTGGTGCTGTAAGTGAAGAAACAGTGAATGAAATGGTGAAAGGTGCTATCAAAATTCTCGGAGTTGATTTTGCAGTTGCCACCTCAGGAATTATGGGCCCCGATGGCGGGACAGGAGAAAAACCGGTTGGTACCGTTTGGATAGCAGTTGGAAATAAAGAAAAAACAGCATCCCTGAAACTCAACCTCCGGTTTGACCGCCAGCGGAATATCAGCATTACCGCTAACAATGCCCTCAACTTCTTAAGAAAATTCGTTCTGGCTAACAGCTGATAGCCGTTTTATATCCAAATCATTAACTTTGACTTGATTGATTTGCCAGACAATATGAATTAAATGTTTTTAATTTAGAAACTTCTGCTTTCAATCTGAAATCAAAAATCTGAAATCAAAAATAAAACTATGGCAGTTGTTGATTTACTAATGCCGAAACTGGGCGAAAGTATAATGGAAGCTACCGTGCTGAAATGGCTTAAACACCCAGGCGATACAGTACAAATGGATGAAACAATCCTTGAAATCGCA
>JBARSW010000190.1:0-2246 GCA_049644925.1 Chitinophagaceae bacterium
TATTTTCAAAATTCGTAAAGAAAAACCAAGCAACAAAGGTAGTTTTGTATAATAATTATAAATAAATGATTGCCAGACTTTCGGATTTAAAGCCAGGACAGGAAGGAATAATAAAGGAGTTTGTTAACGAGGATATTTTTCTGAAACTTATGGAAATGGGTTGTGTGCCTGGCGAAAGAATTGTGCTGGAGCAGGTGGCTCCGCTTGGAGATCCAATTTCGGTAAACGTTGCCGGCTATCACCTGAGCCTTCGCTTAAATGAGGCAGAACATATTTTAGTTGAATTAACTAATTGATAATCATTTAATTAAATGAAAATAGGCCTATACTTCGGTTCTTTCAATCCTGTACATATTGCGCATTTAATTATTGGTAATCAAATATTGAACGAAACAGATATTGAAAAAATCTGGTTTGTTGTATCCCCTCACAATCCATTTAAACAGGAAAACACCCTGCTAAACGAATACCACCGCCTGTATCTTGTTAATCTTGCTATTGAACATGATCTGCGTTTTAAAGCCATTGACATTGAGTTTTCATTACCGAAGCCATCTTATACCGTAAACACCCTTGCTTACCTGACAGAAAAGTATCCTGAAAATGAATTTTGCATCCTGATGGGTTCTGATAGTTTTCAAAATCTGCATAAGTGGAAAAATGCGGAGGTTATAATCCGGAACTTTCCGGTTTATGTTTATCGTAGACCCGGCTTTGAAATAACAAACAGTATTGGTGCCAAGTTGCACATCGTTGATGCTCCATTGCTGGAACTATCGGCTACGAATATACGAAAATGTATTGCTGAAGGCAAATCGGTACACTATATGTTACCGGATGCTGTGAGAGAAGAAATAGAAAGGGGTGGTTATTATAAAAAATAATACCGTAGCCAAAAAAATAAATTAAGGTGTTAGAAAAAGTAGCCGAGCAGCAGACAGGCAATTACTATTAATGGTGCGGCAATGCGGGTAAAGTTCAACAACAAAAATGTTCCGAGTATCACCCCAACATTTACAATGCTTAATTTATTAAATTCAGAAAGCGAAATATCTTTCATTATATAAAAGGTAGAAGCAATCATTATTCCAATTACTACTGCATTAATTCCTTCCAGCGATCGATATACGGCTGCATACTTTTTAAGGTTATTCCAGATGGGAAAAAAGAATAAAACCAATAATGCGCTGGGAAGAAAAATAGCGATCATACCAATAAGGCAACCGATCACCTGCATCTGGGGTCCCATGTCTTTCAACGCCATACCTCCGGTAAAAGAAGCAATTGAAAAAACAGGTCCTGGCATTGCCCTTACAATTCCCATTCCCGTGTAAAGCTTTTCTTCATCTATCTGAACAACATTCGGATCTTTTTTCTTTATAGCCTCCGGTCTTAAACTCCACTGCTCATACATCATCGGCATTAATACCTGGCCACCACCAAAAACAAGGCTTCCCATCCGGTAAGTGTTTTCAAAAAGATTGATTGGCGTCCTGTTGGGCCAGTCGTTTGTTTTTGCCACTTCGCTGATAATACCGGCAGTAATAAAAATGATACCAAAAAGCCAAAAATTCCACCACTTTATTTTTCGTGGCTTTTGTTCTGTCTGTGGAATACGTTTCAAACTGAAATTGGTCGCAATGCCACCTGCAACAATTAAAGCAGGTATTACCCACGGTTGTCCGAATAATAAGTAAGTGACAACCGTGCCAATGAGCATTATTATCCAGGTAATAGCATTTTTGATGGCATGCGGAAAAGCCGCAACAGCAGCGAAAACAAGAAATCCCGCCGCCATGGGAGCAATAAATTTGAAAATATCAGCCCCCAATTCCTTTTTATCTATATACCCCAATAAAAAAGACAAGGCGCCCATAAAAATACTTGCCGGGAGAATCCAGATAATCAGTGTAACTATTGCAAGTGGTACACCGCCCCTCTTAAATCCTATTAGCGTAAGTGTTTGTGTAGATGATGCGCCTGGCAGCAGTTGACAAAAAGCATTATACTCCATCAGCTCCTGTTCGGTTATATAAGGTGTTTTTTGAACAAAGGTTTTGAGCATCATACCAATATGCGCCTGCGGACCACCAAACGCAGTAATACTATGCAAAAACACAGCTTTTAGAAAAGAAATATGGCGCAGTAACATTAGGGTTTAAATATAAATAAAATCATTAAAGATGATAATGATTAAAAACAATTAAACTTTTCCAGTAAATTCATAAAAAAAAGCAATGCAAAAA
>JBARSW010000191.1:0-9359 GCA_049644925.1 Chitinophagaceae bacterium
CATTTGGCTTCTGGCAGTTTTTTCATTTACAATTCTGCCGCCATCTCCTGTTACCACAACTTTGGCGAATTTAATTTCACCAGTCGTTGGATTCACCAGCACTTTTAAAAAATGTGCAGAAAATGAATTCATTGCGTATTTAGATGCTTCTGCAGGCCCTCCGGATTCTTTTACTATTTCAATTTGCTGTTTATTGGCTTTTTGTAATAAATCAGCAATAGTAATTTTTAGATTGTTATCATTCTTTGAAAAAACTGTTTCATTTTTTATATCTAAATCATCAGCTTTTAAATTATTGAAACTACTTGTGTTTGCAATGGCCAGTTCTTTCAGGTTCTTTTTCAGTTCTTCGCATACTAGACTAACACCGCCACCCAATGTTGAAGTAGTTGTAGAGCCGCCCTGTGTAGGTCCCGGAGGAAAATCCGTATCGCCCAGCATGAACTTAATTTTGGACTGTGGCATTTGCATAGTTTCAGCAGCAATCTTAGTCATAGTGGTTGCAGTGCCCGGTCCCATATCACTTACAGCGCTTTGCAATATAAGTGTCCCGTTTTGCGAAAGGATAGCTTTCACCGCTGCATTTCCCCTGCCTGCGCCAAACACTCCTCCACCCATTCCATAACCCACCA
Organism: Chitinophagaceae bacterium; assembly: GCA_049644925.1. GTDB lineage: Bacteria > Bacteroidota > Bacteroidia > Chitinophagales > Chitinophagaceae > JJ008. Next base: position 633 of record JBARSW010000191.1, read on the forward strand.
TCATACCATTCTCTTTTAACGTTCCCGGTACCGTTGGTCTGTTTTTCCATCCAATTTTTTCCATACCGGTTTCATAACATTCTTTCAGGTATTTGCTTGACCAGGGTAGTTTTCTTACAGGGTGAATAGTAGCATAGTTTTTTATCCGTAGTTCTACAGGATCTATATTCATTTTATATGCCAGTTCATCCAATGCACATTCCAATGCAAAGGCACCGGTGGCTTCTCCGGGTCCTCTCATCCAGGTGGGAGTGTTGATGTCGAGTGGTAAAATTTTATACGAGGTATTTACATTTGGGCATTCGTACAGGTATTGCGAAGCATTTACAATTCCTTCTCTGAAATCTTCCAGCCTTGATGAATTGCTGATAGCTTGATGGGTGATGCCCACCAGTTTGCCATCTTTATTTGCACCAATACCAATCCACTGCCATGCCTGCGGACGATAACCAACCATGCTAAACATCTGCTTTCTGTTCAATACAACTTTTACCGGCCTTTTAACCATTTTTGCAGCTATACAGGCGGCAGGTACATGCGGCCAGCTACGTAATCCACTGCCAAAGGCACCGCCTACATATTCTGTAATCACCCGTACATTTTTCTCTTCTAATCCAAAATTTTGGGCAAGACCGGATTGTGTTCCTTTTGGTCCTTGCGATTTATCGTAAACAGTCAGTTTATTATCACCATCCCACACAGCAATGGTAGCATGCATTTCAATTGGATTATGCGTTTCTATCGGAATATTGTATTCAGCCTCAATAAAAAAATCTGCAGTTTTATAAGCATTTTCTTCGCCCCTTTTATAAGTACCCATCGGCTTCAGTTTCTTTTCGTCCTTTCTCAATTTTTCAAAATCGGTTTCAAACTCTTCCGTAATATATTCAGCTTTTACAAGTGATGAAGCATGCAGGGCTCTTTCCCATGTATCGGCAACAACTAATGCAATGGGCTGTCCGAAATGGTGAACAAGGTTATTTTGAAATATCTTAAATCCACGCCATTCAAAACCTCTTTTGTTGGGGTCTTTTTCGTAGGGTTTATGTCCTGGCACGGATGGGCAATTGAGATAATAAATTATTTCTAATACGCCGGGTGCATCTTTAGCCTTATTCAGAATCATGTTTTTGATAGAGCCTTTAGCAATAGTACTGGTTACAAAAACTCCATATGTCATTTTATCCAGCCGGTGGTCGGCTGTATATTTTGCACGGCCGGTAACTTTTGCAAGCCCATCAACACGATCATCATCTTCAAATTTTATTCCAGGTGCTTTTATATTATTATCCATGATTGAAATTAATTCGGTTAAAAAATGATAAATACTTTTATAGTTTCACCCCGCTTTTCTTTACATCCATAATTGCATCCACAATATTTGGATATGCTCCGCACCTGCATATATTGCCATTCATATATTCCTTTATTTCTTCTTTACTGTTTGCATGGCCTTCTTTTATACAGGCAACGGATGACATTATCTGACCGGGAGTACAGTAGCCACATTGAAATGCATCATGTTTAATAAAGGCCTCTTGTACCGGGTGAAGTTTATCGCCATCTGCAAGACCTTCAATGGTTGTCACTTTTGCTCCGTTGTTTTCAGTAGCCAATGAAAGGCAGGAGTTAACCCGTTTGCCATCCACATGCACAATACAGGAACCACAATGTCCCATGTCACAACCTTTTTTTGTACCGGTTAGTCCGATTTGTTCACGAAGCAAATCAAGTAAACTCATTCTTGGATCAACGGTCAGGCTGTATGCTTTGCCATTTACTTCCAATTGAAGCGGCGCCTTTTCTATCAATGTGGCAATTGCTTCATTATGTTCCCCTGCTTTTAGAATGGCTGCCGGCAGCATACTGATTGCGGTAAGAGCAGTTGATTTTTTGATAAAGTTCCTTCTGCTTTTATTCATTTTTTTTTCATTCATAGTAGTTGATTGAAGAGGTTAAATTTAATTCAACTTTTGTAGGTTCAGAAATATTTTTTTTTCAATTTGGTCTTATAGGAATTTAAAAACTCTGTAGGAATTAGTATTTAGCAACCACGGCCAATACTGTTTATATTTGCTCTCCTTAATTTATTGAATGAACCGGATTTACCTGGATAATGCTGCTACTACTCCGCTTGATAAAGAAGTGCTGAATGCAATGTTGCCTTACATGACCACTCATTTTGGCAATCCTTCAGCCATTTATTCTTATGGCAGAGAAACCAGGCTGGCCATTGAAAATGCAAGAAAATCAGTTGCAAAGCATTTACATGTTTCTCCGGGTGAAATTTTTTTTACCAGTGGAGGTACAGAAAGCAATAATGCAGCCATTCTCTCTGCAATTAGGGATTTGGGGTGCAGGCACATTATCACTTCTTCTATTGAGCATCATGCGGTGCTTTATACAACAGAGCATTATACTAAAACCGGTGAGGTAACCCGCAGTTTTGTAAAACTTCAGCCTGATGGTCATGTTGATTTAACTGACCTTGAAGAACAACTGTCAGCTTGCAAGGAAAAATGTTTGGTTACACTGATGCATGCTAATAATGAGATTGGAAATTTATTGCCTATCAAAGAAGTAGGTCATTTATGTCAAAAATATAATGCAATTTTTCATTCGGATTGTGTGCAAACTGTCGGGCATTACCCGGTTGACCTGAGTGCAATTCCTGTTCACTTTATATCAGCTTCCGGTCATAAATTTCATGGACCAAAGGGATCTGGTGTTTTGTACATTAATAGTAGTGTAAAATCCAATCCATTTATCAGGGGTGGGGGGCAGGAGAGAAATATGCGGGCAGGTACAGAAAATCTTTATGGAATTGTAGGCTTTGCTAAAGCATTGGATTTAGCAATGGCAAATCATACAGCAGATTATGAATTTATTTCCGGGGTCAATAAATATATGAGGGAACAATTACAATCAACTATCAGTGGGGTTCAGTTCAATGGCGACAAACAAGGTAAGGGACTTTATACCGTATTGAGTGTGGCGTTACCCAAAACTGATAAATCCGAGATGTTGTTGTTCAGTTTAGATATGCAGGGAATTTGTGTATCCGGGGGAAGTGCCTGCACCAGCGGGGCTGCCAAAGGAAGTCATGTAATCAGTACGGTATATAATAATCCGGATTTCATAACAGTCCGTTTTTCATTTAGTAAGTTTAATACAAAGGAGGAGATTGATATGGTAGTAAGCAAGCTAAAAGGACTCATCTGATTCAACAAAACAGGCAACACTGTTGTCATTTTAATAAAACTATCCATGCGATACCTTATTGCCGCACTTACATTTACAGTATTTACATTCTTTACCTGTAAAAAAGAAAGTGATAAAAATGCTTGTTTGGCCGATATGGTTATTACAAAAGCTACTGCAGTAAATACATCGGGTATTCAGTACGGCATCTTACTCAATTTGGAAGCTTACGGACCTAATTTATGTTATACCTATTCTCATGTTGCGGTAGAAAAAACGGCTGAAAGGCAATATGCTATCCACATTAAATCCACAGTGCCCTGCGGTTCAACAGTATGTGCGCAGGCATTAATATATGCCAATCCTTCTTATCGAATTGATAATGCCGCCATTGGTGTAAACACCCTCAATTTTTATAACAATGATGCCTTGTTTACATCTTTAACAGTTACTGTTAACTAATAGGGAAAAAATAAATTTGGTTAATTACGAAATATTCGTAGCTTTACGAAAATTTCGTAGGAATGGAACATCTTACTTATACCGAAGAGGAAACCATGCAGGCTGTTTGGCGTACATCCGAAGGCAATATAAAAGCCTTTATGGAACACCTGGATGAGACACTGCCATACACAACTGTTGCATCAACCATAAAAAACCTGGAAAAAAAAGGGTACCTGACCAGCAGACTGGTGGGCAATTCTTATTTATACAAACCCGTTATCAGCGAAGAAGAATACAAGGAAAAATTTATGGGTAAAGTGGTGAAAGAGTATTTCGAAAACTCTTATAAGGAACTGGTGAGTTTCTTTGTGGAACAGAAAAAACTTTCTTCCAAAGAATTAAAAGAAATCATCAGCATGATTGAGAAAGGAAAATAGTTAGTTATCACAATTTATTTTATGCCATTAATATTTATATACATTCTTAAGCTATCTGTAAGCCTTTCCGTAATGTATTTATTTTACCACTTGGTGCTGCGGAAACTTACTTTTTATAACTGGAACCGCTGGTACCTGTTGGGTTATTCGCTGCTTTCTTTTGTTATTCCCTTTATAGATATAACATCGGCCTTGCAGGATAATGAATTGAATAACACTTCAGTGATACAATGGGTGCCTGTTCTGTATAAACAATCAACCGGCAGCACACTGCTTACTTTTTGGAATATAATATTACTGGTTGTTATTGCCGGTATGCTGTTAATGCTGACAAGATTATTGATACAATTAATTTCATTCCGCCAGATGATGAAGAAAGCCAAATTAATTTCCGGCGATGCAATAAATCTGTACCAGGTAGATGAATCTATCATCCCTTTTTCTTTTGGAAATGCAGTTTTCTTCAATGTTAATTTACATACCACGGAAGAACTGGAAAAAATTATCCGTCATGAGTTTGTACATGTAAAACAACGCCACAGTATAGATATCATTTTCAGCGAAATACTATGCCTGCTCAACTGGTACAACCCTTTTGCATGGATGATAAGAGCAGCTATCCGCCAGAACCTTGAATTTGTAGCTGATAACCAGGTGCTGGAAAACGGGATCAATAAAAAACAATATCAATACCTGTTGCTGAAAGTAATCGGCAACAATCAATTTAGTATATCCCAAAAGTTCAATTTTACATCACTCAAAAAAAGAATTGCCATGATGAACAAAAATAAATCAGCAAAAATGCACCTGCTCAGATTCCTGTTCCTGTTGCCAGTGCTTGCTATTATCCTTATTTCTTTTCGAAAAGAAATAAGCGATACATTGACTGGTAAACAAAATCAGTCGCCACAATTACCGGTAGTTGCAAAAGATACGATTCCGGAATTAACCAAGCCAAACAGCAAGGGCTATATCATTAATGTAAAAGACCAGAATGGAGAATGCCTGCTGGTAATTAAAGACAAAACCGGCAAGGAAGTAAAAAGACTAATGCTAACTGAATGGAATGAAAATGCAAAAAAATTTGAAGCTAACTATGGTGAAATTCCGCCTCCGCCACCACTACCAGCACCTCAGTTGCCAGAAAATGTAAAAAGCATTGAAATAAAAAAAACTGGTACAGCAGTAGTGGTTTTAAAAAACGGACAACAGGAGAAATACGATTTTTCAATTCAATCAGAAAAAGAAGTGTTTGAGAAAAAATATGGAACTCCACCACCGCCGCCACCACCTCCTCCATCATCAAACGATTTGCCCGAATTTGTTACGAGAATTGATAAGAATGTTGATTGGGTAGAGGTGTGGTTTAAAAATGGTGAAAAAGAAATCTACGATTTTAAAATTCCTTCACAAAAGGAAGCATTTGAAAAAAAATATGGCAATATTATCATTCCGCCTCCCCCTCCACCACCGGCAAAAGTGGAAATTAGAGAAGTACCCATTGCAAGACCTGAAGAATTGAAAATACAAGTAGAAGATAAATCAGATAAGTCCAACATCATTGAAGTGCCTATAAAAACTACATTTTCTGATATCAAAGGCAATCCCTTAATTGTGGTTGATGGAGTTATTATAAAGAACGGTGAGTTAGATAAAATTAATCCTAATTCAATTCAATCCATTAATGTACTAAAAGGCAATTCTGCTGTTACATTATATGGAGAGAAGGGCAGCAATGGCGTCATTATCATCAAAACAAAAACTAACGAAAAAATAAAACCAATAACACAAACTCCATTCCTGTTTCCCTATGTTAAAAATGACGGTTGCTAAATAATACAATATTAATTTCAAAGGCCGTCTCGTTTTTAATGAGGCGGCCTTTGATTTAAGTAAAATATCAATAGAGTAATAATTCACTATTCACAAATAATACCATGGATTTCTTTTAGCCGCCCGGATATATTTTCTGATATTTCTGGTAAATGCCAAAACGATATAAATAATAATAGGCGAACCCATCGTAAGGATAGAAGTATACATAAAATACTGCCGGATTTTGCTTGTTGAAATACCCAGGCGATTGCCAATAGCTGTACAAACACCAAAAGCATTCCATTCTACAAAATTCCTAAATCGGTTCATGTGGCTAATTTACAGAATTTAAGCATTCTTTGCAAGTATGCTGTATGAAAGAAAAGTGATTTTCGTACTTTTGAAACAATTTTACTGTTCATAGTTGACGGATCATGATTTTTTTAAAAAAGCCTGATATGACCCAATGATTATGAACAAAGAACATACTAAAAATAAACTTCATGGTATTTGATCTCGACCTCATCAAAAAATTGTATAGTGAAATGCCCGCTAAAGTGGATGCTGCCCGAATTGCGTTGGGTCGTCCCTTGACCTTGTCTGAGAAAATATTATTCTCTCATCTGTGGGCCGGAGTTGAAAATCAAGACTTTCCCCGTGGCAAATCCTATGTGGATTTTGCACCGGACAGGGTTGCTATGCAAGATGCCACTGCTCAGATGGCCCTGCTTCAGTTTGATACTACAGGTCGTAAGAAAGTGGCAGTGCCTTCAACAGTTCATTGTGACCACCTTATCGTTGCAAAAAAGGAGGGAAAAAGTGATTTATCCAAAGCAGTTACAGACAATGAAGAAGTCTATGATTTCCTTGCTTCTATTTCTAATAAATATGGCATTGGTTTCTGGAAACCCGGTGCTGGAATTATACACCAGGTAGTATTAGAGAATTATGCTTTTCCAGGTGGTATGATGATCGGAACGGACAGCCACACTGTAAATGCCGGTGGTTTAGGTATGATTGCTATAGGCGTGGGTGGTGCCGATGCTTGTGATGTAATGGCAGGACTTAGTTGGGAATTGTTGATGCCGAAACTTATCGGGGTTAAACTTACCGGTAAATTGAATGGATGGACTTCAGCCAAAGATGTGATTTTAAAAGTGGCAGGTATTTTAACAGTAAAAGGCGGTACTAATGCAATTGTTGAATATTTTGGTGAAGGGGCTCAAAGTTTGAGTTGTACCGGAAAAGGCACAATTTGTAATATGGGAGCAGAGATTGGCGCTACTACATCTACTTTTGGATATGACGAAAGTATGAGCCGCTACCTGAAAGCAACAGGCCGTGCAGAAGTAGCTGAAGCAGCAGATAAAATAAAGGAATACTTGACTGGCGATGCTGACGCTTATACTAATCCGGAGAGATATTTTGACCAGGTAATTGAAATTAATCTGAGTGAACTGGAACCGCACCTGAACGGCCCGTTTACACCGGATCTTGCAACACCAATTTCTCAAATGAAAGAAGCAGCTGCGAAAAATGGCTGGCCAACTAAAATAGAAGTGGGATTAATAGGTAGCTGTACTAATTCTTCTTATGAAGATATCAGCCGGGCAGTTAGCCTTGCAAAACAGGTTAAAGCAAAAGGATTGAAATTAAAATCTGAATTCACAATCACGCCGGGAAGTGAGCAGGTTCGTTACACCATTGAAAGAGATGGTTTTCTGAGTGTTTTTGAAGAAATAGGTGCAACGGTTTTTGCAAATGCCTGCGGTCCTTGTATAGGAATGTGGGAAAGGATGGGTGCAGAGAAACAGGAAAAAAATACTATTGTACATTCATTCAACAGGAATTTTGCCAAAAGAGCTGATGGAAATCCAAATACGATGGCATTTGTAGCCTCACCTGAATTGGTTACAGCATTGGCTATTGCCGGTGATTTGAATTTTAATCCACTCACTGATACTTTAACCAATGATAAAGGAGAACAGATTAAACTGGATCCTCCAAATGGTGATGAATTACCGATAAAAGGTTTTGCAGTGGAAGACGCAGGTTACCAGGCACCTGCCGAAGATGGAAGTCATGTAGTATTGAATGTTAAATCAGATAGTAAACGTTTGCAGTTGTTATATCCATTTGCTGCTTGGGAGGGAACTGACCTGAAAGGTTTGAAGCTCCTCATTAAAGCAAAAGGAAAATGTACCACTGATCATATTTCTATGGCGGGACCATGGCTAAAATTTCGTGGGCATTTAGATAACATCAGTAATAATTTATTAATCGGGGCTACTAATTTCTTTAATGAAAAAACAGATAATGTAAAGAACCAATTATCTGGTGAATATGGAACTGTTCCCAATACACAAAGAGCTTATAAAGCTGCCGGAATCGGAACTATTGTAATTGGAGATGAGAACTATGGTGAAGGTTCGTCAAGAGAACATGCTGCCATGGAACCACGACATTTAGGTGTAAGGGTAGTAATGGTGAAATCTTTTGCAAGAATACATGAAACTAATCTGAAAAAGCAGGGCATGCTGGCACTTACATTTGCCGATAAGACTGATTATGAAAAGATAAAAGAGGATGACACAATTGATATTGTGGGTTTGACCAGTTTTACCCCCGGCAATCCTTTGCAGGTTGTGTTGAATCATAAGGATGGGAGTAGTGACACCATTATAGCAAATCACTCCTACAATGCTCAGCAAATTGAATGGTTTAAAGCGGGTGGGGCATTAAATGTTATTCGCAGCGAGTTTGCCAAATAGCAAATACTACAATACACATTTTGACCTCCGGTGAAAGCCGGAGGTTTAGTTTACATTAA
>JBARSW010000192.1:0-3333 GCA_049644925.1 Chitinophagaceae bacterium
TCCGCCAACCACATCAAAGCTTAACATAGCACCATTGCTTAAATACTGTTTCTTAAAAATATCTACTTGCTCCGGATTATTTTTTTCAGTATATCCCAGGTAATAAACTTTTTCAACTTTTGGATGAGAAGACAAGTAGTCTGCTACTTTTTCAGCATTTATGGCAGCTGCTTCCATCCGTATTTTCAATGTTTCCAGGCTGCGCATCAATAACCAGCTTGAATGAGGATCAATCATGGTACCAAAGAATGTACGGGTTGTTTTGATCTTGCCAATGATTTCTTTGCTGCCCACTGCAGCACCAGCTATCACATCACTGTGCCCACCAATATATTTAGTGGCAGAATACAAAACTAAATCTGCACCATGTTTTAATGGATGTTGCCACAAAGGCCCCATATAAGTATTATCAACGGCTAATAACACCTGCCTTTCATCAGTAGAATATTTTTTTGCAATCTCCCTGCACATTTCAATATCAATCAGGTCGTTTGTAGGATTTGCCGGGGTTTCAATAAAAATCATTTTCAGTTTCTTACCATGCCCTGTTTCATTTAATAATTTTTCTACTTCTTTTTGTTCCTGACCTGCCTTGAAACCAATTACTTCAACACCAAAATGTGTCAGAATATAATGTATGAATTTATGAGTGCCGCCATAAAGGGGATTGCTGTATAACAAAACATCACCGGGGCTAAGAAAAGTAATCATACTCGTGGCAATAGCACTCATGCCACTTGAAAAAGCTGCGGCCATTTCTCCACCATCCCAGAGTTTTAATCTTTCTTCCAATATTTCCATATCCGGATTATTAATCCGGCTGTATATCAAACCCATTTCTTCTCCATCATGTCCTGGTATACCATGGGCCATTTCAAAAAATGCCTTTCCTTCTTCTGCATTTTTAAAAACAAAAGTGGAGTTCTGAAAGATCGGGCACTTTACAGCTCCTTCACTTAATTCGGGCTTATATCCATAACCCAACATTTGGGTTTCCGGAGAAAAATTTGAATGACTCATATAATTGTATTTGCGTACTAAATTGGTTAATGATCTGGTCTTTCATAATGACTTAAGTTTTTATAGAAAACAAATCTATTTTACTGATATAATGAATAAATAAAAGATTATTTATCTATTATTAAGTGTATATTTAGATAAATAATCTTTCTATGCTTTTAGATAAAACGGATGTTCAGATCCTAGAAATCCTGCAAGCAGATGCTTTGATGACCAATAAAGAGCTGGCGGATAAACTGGGAAAAACGATAACTCCTATTTATGAAAGAATTCGCAGGCTGGAGAATGAAGGTTATATAACCAGGTATGCGGCCATTGTTGATAAAAACAAAATTGGTAAGAACCTGGTGGCTTTTACCAATGTGCAACTAAAACAGCATGCTCAAAATATATTACTGGGTTTTGAAAAAGTGATTGTAAAATTTGAAGAAGTGATGGAGTGCTATCACATGACCGGTGTATATGATTACCTGCTAAAAGTTGTTGTTTCAGATATGGCGGCTTATCATGATTTTATTGTAAATAAACTGGCCAAGCTTACTGATATTGGAACTGTACAAAGCAGCTTTATGATGACAGAAGTTAAACATGAAACCGCTTATAAAATAAAACCGGCCCGTTAAGGCCGGCTTGCAATAAGCAGTTAGCATTCTTTACAACATGGTAGCTGGTTTAATATAATTTGTTCTCTTAAGGTTCGTCATTGCCAGGTCTTTAAATCCGCCACGTATATTTACAAGATGCTCAAACCCTCTTGACTTTAAAATTGAACACATAATAACAGACCGATAACCACCTGCACAATGAACAAAATATTTCTTGTTCCTGTCTAATTGCGACATATTCTTATTGATGAAATCCAGCGGGAAATTTATCGCTCCAACAAGGTGCTGTGAATCAAATTCACTTTTTCTTCTAATATCAAGAAGGTTGATATGAGCCTTATCAATTTCATAAAGGGTATCAAAATCAGTGGCACTTATTTCTTTTAAATGATCTGTTACAAATCCAGCTTGTTTCCAGTTTGCAATTCCATCTTTCAGGTATCCCGCAGTATTATCATAGCCAACTCTCGACAATCGAATTACCACTTCTTCTTCTTTACCTTCATCACAAAGAAAAATAATTGGTTGCTGCAGGTCAGATATCAACGTACCTGCCCAGGGGGCAAAATTGCCATCTAATCCGATGAAAACAGAGCCGGGTATATGTTCTTCTATATAATTCTCCTTGCTGCGGGTATCCAGCACCAAAGCATCGGTTGTTTCCCAGATACTTTTAAATTCCTGTGCATTTAAAGAAGTTTTTCCTTTAGAAATAATGTCATCTATACTTCGGGTACTCCCATTCAGGTTCAGCAATACATTTAAAGGAAAGTACTGGGGAGGCTCTACCAATCCATCTGTAACATCTTTTATAAATTCTTCTTTTGTCATATTTGCCCGTAATGCGTAATTCACTTTTTTCTGATGTCCCAGGGTGTCAGTTGTTTCACTGCTCATATTCTTACCACAAGCACTTCCGGCACCATGTCCGGGGTAAACAATAACTTCATCCGGCAAAGACATTATTTTATTTCTGAGTGAGTCGAATAAATGCCCGGCTAATATTTCGGGAGTAACTTCTGCTTTTAATTTTTGAACCAGGTCGGGCCTGCCCACATCTCCAATAAATAATGTATCGCCGGTAAAAATGCAATTGGGTTTACCATTTTCATCAATAAGCAAAAAGGAAGTTGATTCCATAGTATGACCCGGGGTGTGCAATACCTTAATCTTTATATTTCCAAGATGTAGTTCTTCTCCGTCAGTTGCCACATGCACATCATAGGCAGGGGCTGCTGTAGGACCAAATACTATTGTTGACCTTGTTTTATTTGCCAAATCAATATGTCCACTTACAAAATCTGCATGAAAATGAGTTTCCAGGATATACTTGATCTTTGTACCATTTGACTCTGCTTTATCAATATATGGTTTTGTTTCACGCAAGGGGTCAATTATTGCAGCCTCTCCGTTACTTTCAATATAATAGGCTGCTTCAGCAAGGCAACCCGTATAAATTTGTTCAACTTTCATTATAGTGGTATATTCTATGGTTTCGTACAAAAAAAATTAATGCGAATAGCATAATTACCTTTCGCTTCGGGTTTAAGTGTTTAGATAGTGGGTATTTTAAACCAGAATAATTTCTGTTACAAAATTCTCAATTGAACAAGCAGGTATAAATGACATTTGTCACAATTCTCAATGAGTTTTGTCACATTTTTGTCATTGACGTTAACTCCATTAATATCAATTGTGTGCAATTGAA
>JBARSW010000193.1:0-2469 GCA_049644925.1 Chitinophagaceae bacterium
GATCAGGCATTTGCACTTTCAGCTTCACCTTCAGGTGGCACTTTTAGCGGTACCGGAGTTTCTTCAGGCCAATTTACACCTACAGCAGCAGGGGTAGGTGCAAAAGTTGTTACTTATACAGCAACAAATGCAGGTTGTACTGCTGCAGTATCAAAAACTATTATTGTAAATGAATGTGCAGAGCGTCATATTTCGCTTGATAAAAAGCCAGCTATTGTAGTTTATCCTAACCCCAATAATGGTGCTTTCACCATTGGAGTTAAGACAGATCTTTATTCTACATTAAATATTAAGGTATATAACGCAAGGGGACAGGAAGTTAGTTCTCAAAATGGTGTTAGTGTTTATTATGGTAGTTTGATCCCGATTAACTTATTCAATATACCATCCGGAACTTATCTATTGTATATTTCTGGTAATGCTAATGGACAAATGCATAAAAGAGGTGATAGAGTGATTATTTACAAATAGATGATATTTTAATTCGCTTTCTAAAACCCGTTCTGTAAAAGCAGAACGGGTTTTTTATTTTTCAACGTATATTTTTTTCTTTTCAGGCAACTTTCTTAAAAAACATTGATTTCTTTCACCTTAAGTTATGAGATTTATGTTTTTTCTTCATTTATTTAAGAAGTTACTTTGTGAAGTCAGATTGATTTCTTTAAGTAATTTTGGCTACAGTTTATAAAAAAATGAACAAGATCATCTTCACTGAGGAGTTTTGCCAACCTGAGAAACTTTATCCGTTTACATTAACGAGACAGATTCAGGATATAAGGGTTGGGATAATGACTATCAGAGAAAAATGGGAGAAAATGCTGGGTTTAGTTTCGTTTGATAAAAAAGAAGATGATTATAAAGACCTGGAAGAATCAGTAAATATTGATGATGTGATTGGTAATGGTTTCTGCTTTATTGTTCACGGAAATGTATTGCCAACTCCGGAATTGGTAAAAGCAGTTCTTCGTTTGAGAAATGGAGAATTTCTGGCAACAGACAACAATAACAATATTGTTTACCGGATTAGTAAAAATGAGATTATTGATAAGTTTAAAATCAAAGTTGGCAGGGCTGTAACTTATAAAGGGGAAGTCAAAACGATTCAATATCCATGGGATATTATCAAACTGAATGATTGGGCTATCCGGCAGGATTTTAAAGTGCTGAAAGGGAAAAGAAATTCTCAAAAGATTCCAAAGAGCAACAAAGTAATTAATTCTTCCCAGGTATTTTTAGAGAAAGGAGTAAAAATGGAGCATTGTATTATTAATGCTTCTACCGGTCCCATTTACATTGGTAAAAATGCACTACTTAGGGAAGGAAGTTGTATCCGGGGGCCATTTGCAATGGGTACAGGTGCCTGCCTGAAAATGGGTACAAAAGTTTATGGTGCAACAACACTTGGTCCTGGTTGTATTGCAGGTGGAGAAATAAAAAACACTGTTTTGTTTGGCAATAGCAATAAAGCACATGATGGCTATCTTGGCGATTCAGTAATTGGGGAATGGTGCAACCTGGGGGCAGGAACCACTAATTCAAACATTAAAAATAATGCCAGTGATGTAAAAGTCTGGACACAGGGTGGAGAAATAAATGCAGGTAAGAAATGCGGTATAATGATGGGAGATTATTCAAGATCTGCAATAAATACCTCGTTTAATACCGGAACAGTAATAGGAGTAAGTTGTAACATTTTGGGTTCAGGACTTACTTCAAAATATATTCCCAATTTCAGTTGGGGGAGTGAGGGAATAAAACGTTACCGTCTTGAAAAGGCATTGTCAGATATTGGTGAATGGAAAGCATTAAAAGGACAAGTCTTAAAAGAAGATGAAAGAAAAATTTTAAAATATATTTATGCAAAAGTGAGTGGATAAGTGAAAAAATAAATCATTATTTAATTATTCAAATAAAAAATCAAAATGAGAAAACAAATTGCAGTTGCTAACTGGAAAATGAACCTGACTTATCAACAAGGAGAACAATTATTGGATGATATTATAGGGGAAGACATCAAACTGCATGACCATCAAAATGTGATTTTTGCAGTTCCCTTTCCTTACCTGTTATTAACAAGAAGTGAAGTGGAAGAAGAGAAAAATTATTTTGCTGCAGCACAAAATTGTTATCATAAAAAATCGGGTGCTTTTACCGGTGAAGTTTCGGCAGAAATTCTGCATTCTATGAAAATTAAATATTGTGTAATCGGACACAGTGAAAGGAGAGAATACTTTAATGAGACACATACGATGCTGGCAGAGAAGGTAAATCTCTGTTTTGAAAATTATATCACTCCAATATTCTGCTGTGGTGAACCATTGAATATTCGGGAAGCCGGTACTCAAAATGATTTTGTAGCGTTGCAGTTGAAAGAGTCACTTTTTCATTTGTCTCCTGAAAGAATTAAAACTGTAATTATTGCCTATGAGCCAATTTGGGCAATTGGTACTGGCAAGACGGCAACTACAG
>JBARSW010000194.1:0-1751 GCA_049644925.1 Chitinophagaceae bacterium
GGATTGGCATCTGGATATCCATCAGAATCAGGTCAAATTCAATTTTCCGTGATAGTTGTACCGCCTCTTCTCCATTACTGGCGGACGCTGTTTCAAAGTCCCCTTCACGCAACAATTCCTTCAGGATAACCAGGTTAAGTTCTACATCATCCACCAGTAAAATCCGGCTGCTGCTCATGCTGAAAAAATTCAATAAATTAGTAAATACAGGATTACCGTAATGGGTAATAAAAGTCGGGCAAAGAACTTACCTCATCAGCTAAAACCAGAAAATCTTATGCAAGTTCCATAAAAAGAGCCATACACTCATTCTCTAAGGTAAAAAAGCTAAGCATTAGTACTTATTTTCCATTATATCTTTTTAAAAAATAAGTATGAATGAATACTTTTACTTAGTCGTTTTTAATTATTAATAAACACCAATATCCGATCCACCATGAAACGAATAAAAGTATACCTCGTTGACGACCACCGCATGATGCTTGATATGTGGAATTCCCTGCTAAGTATCGACAACCGCTTTTCAGTAGTGGGTATTTCAACCGACGGACGTCTCGCACTCGAAGAAATCAAAGTAAAATTGCCCAATGTAGTACTGATGGATATTTCCATGCCGGGCATTTCCGGTATCGAACTTACCCGTACCATCAAAGAAAAATTTCCCCTGACCCAGGTGCTGGCCGTATCCATGCATACCAATGTGCTCACCATTAAGCAGATTCTTTCTGCCGGCGCCAGTGGCTATATGTCCAAAACCTCCTCTTTTGATGAAATGGTACTGGCGATTTTAGAAGTGTACAACGGCAAACATTATATTGCTGAAGACATAAAAAACCTGATCGCCGAGCAAATGCTGGGTGAACCCGCGAATAATCCGGTCAACCGGATCAACACACTGACCAAACGTGAACTGGAAATCATCAGCATGATCCGGGAAGGACTCTCCTCCCACGATATTGCGCTGAAACTCTTTATTTCCCAGCGTACCGTTGAAGTACACCGATACAATATTTTCAAGAAACTGAATGTATCGAATGTGGTATCGATGATGAAAGTACTGAACCAGGAAGCGGTTTAGCAAGAGTGGTTATAGCAGGAAGATTCAGAATGAGATTATTCATTATTAAGGTCGCTTACAGCAGAAAGAGGCTGAAAGGAGATTATTAATTATTAAGGCCGCTTACAGCAGAAAGGGGTTGAGAGCAGATTATTAATTATTAAAGTCGCTTACAAAAGAAAGTGTACTATATCAGATTAACTGCCTGTTTAAAACGACCCCTCGCATTTCAGAAAATAATTATTAATCAATAATTAATAATTTTCACTCACTAGCCGTTCCATTTACCAAATAGCTCCTCCACTTTCTTAAACCGGTAGTCAAAAATCGTTTTGAGTTTGTTCTTTACAAACAGAGTATTGGCTATTCTTCCCAGGATGCCCAGCGGATTTTTATAATGAATAATATCCGTCATCTCCACGCCACCCGGAATTTCCTTAAAATGATGCTGGTGATGCCAGAGACGGTATGGACCGAAGCGCTGTTCATCAATAAAATATGTCCTGTCCTTCACCTGGGTGATCTCCGTCATCCAATATAACGGGATGCCCGCCACCGGCTTAACCGAGTATTCAATCAGCTGCCCTGCATACATTACCTCCCCGTGATGTCTGGATATAACTTTAAAACCCATGCCATCCGGGGTGATGGCCTGTAAATTGGCCGGATTGGAGAAAAAAGCCCATGCCTGATC
>JBARSW010000195.1:0-1667 GCA_049644925.1 Chitinophagaceae bacterium
GTCAGGTACAGGAACCTATACAAAGACCGGACATTGTAATGCAGAACGTTTAATTGTACCCTATTCCACGCCACCAGTAAATAGCTGGAAACAATGGGTGATTACCATAAACGGATCGGTGCAAAAAATATACATTGACGGGGTATTGCAAACCCCTTCCTTTGATGCTAATTTTTTAACGCCGACCTATGTAGCAGGTCGTTACGTATTATTGGGAGCAATGGTAAATACTGATGGAAATTCAGTTTATCAGGATGGTGTCTGGAATTTTAAAGGTAAACTGGATGAATTCAGGATTTATAATAATGCAATGACTGATGCACAGGTGGCGGCTGAATATTCGGGTATGGAAGCTTATTATCCTTTCAATGGAAATGCCAATGATGAAAGTGGTAACAACCATAATGGAACAGTAACAGAAGCTGTTTTAACAACTGACAAAAACGGTACAGCTAATAAAGCATACCAGTTCGATGGAGTAAATGATATGATTACCGCACCTGCTCATGCAGACTGGAGTTTTGGGAACGGAGATTTCAGCATTACCTCATGGGTAAATGTAAGTACTATAGGAACCAGCAGAATTGTTTCTGCAGGATATACTGCCAATGATGGAATTTGGGGTCTTGGCTTTGGTAATCATCCAGTATGGGGTGCCGGTATAAGGATTAACTATTTTGTTCATAGCGGAGGAGATTACCATGATTACAGCTCCAATGAAATAACCGGGTATTCAATAGGCCAATGGGCTTTTGTGGGAATAACCAAAACAGGAAGCACACTTACTTTTTATTTCAACGGGCAACAAGCCGGGACAGCTACTATCCCGTATGTTTCCAATGCAAACAGCTTCCTGAGTATTGGCTCAAGACAACTGACCAGTGGAACCAATATTGAATTTTTCAACGGTAAAATTGATGAAGTTCGTATTTATAACAGGACACTTTCGCCCAATGAAATACAGCAACTTGCCGATGTACCGATGATGCCGGATTTGGTGGCCTACCTGCCCATGAATGGTAATGCAAATGATATGAGTGGCAATGGGCACAATGGAACCGTATCAGAGGCTACATTAACCACGGATAAGTATAATTCAAGTAACTCTGCATATGAGTTCCCGACAGCGAATTCAAATATAACCTTAGCCAATTCAACGGGTCTAAATTTTAATACATCCGGATTCACATTGTCTTCCTGGATAAAATATAGTAATATCGATGGTGTTATCATTGCTAAGCACAATTGCTGGACACCAAATGGATACTTATTTTCAGTAAACAATAACCAGTTGGCATTTTGGCTTGCCAATGGTGGTAACTGGGCCTCAGTAACAACAGCCGAATCTTTTATTAATGATAAATGGTATTTTGTAACTGCTGTATATGATGGCGTTGGCCTGGCTTACATTTATGTGGATGGAGTAATGAAAGCAGGTAATGCTGTGGTTTATAATAATATTAACACAGCCCCGGTTATCATTAGTGGTGCTTCTAACGGTTGTCCCCCACCGGTTAATTACCACGGTAGCATTGACGAAGTTAAAATTTACGGCACACCATTGGATGCAGCTCAGGTGATGACTTTATATAAAGAAAGCAGAGGTAGTGGCAAGGCTATGAAATTTGATGGGGTGGATGATTTTGTTTCAATTCCCAATGGGGGTG
>JBARSW010000196.1:0-1862 GCA_049644925.1 Chitinophagaceae bacterium
CTGCAATGCGCCCCTTGTAGTGGTTTAATAAACTGATTAAACTTTTTAAACAGGGATCAAGCAGGAGATCATGCAATGGCTGGCTGAACATGGACAAAAAACAAAACCGGTGAATGATCCTGGCTCCGTTTTCATCCCGTCCGAATATAAGAGGAATTCCATTTACTTTCTGACGCCCTTCTTCTAACCATTGTTTCTCAATCCGGCTCATCTCACGGATAAACAGTTCGACTTTCTCCCTATTTATAAAATTGCGGATAATGATGAATCCGTTTTTTTCAAAAAACGCTTGCTGCGATGCTGTCAATTCCTCGCCAGGTTCAAAATCGGGGCATTCAAGTTTCGCCATATTCTGAAGATAAATAAATATCGTGAAATGAATTATCATTCAGCCCGGAAAACTGCTAGTGGCTGGCAAAATACACAGCTATTGCATAGGTGTATCAGGAATGTTATGTTGCTTATTTAGCTTTCATTGTTGTCACTTATTACCTGTTATCAGAAGAAAACACCAACCACGGCGTTTTATTTTTTACGGAACACCTGCCAGGGCGGAAAAAAGTTTTATTCATTTTTAATTCGGGTGGAGTGAAGCATATCCAGTTTCCATCCATTCTCTGTTAAAATTGCCGTTGCGCTTTCTAACCAATGAGCTTTTCTAATGATTTTATTATCACTTGAGAATGTCGCATAGTTTTGGTATGCAATCCATGCCATTTTGTTTGCGATTTTAATTTCAATAATTTCAATTGTATTCATTCGTTTTGGATTCGGTTTACGAAGAATGGCGTTATTCAAATAATTTGTAATAGAATCGTTATTCCAAACTTCTCCGTTTTCCAAAAGCAGGAAGTCTTTGGTGTAGTATTTATCAATGTTTTTAGAATTTAATTTAGACCATATTTCGTCAAAAGATTCAATTACTAAATTTTTAATACTTGTTTTGTCGGTTTCATTTGAAACCTGACCGAATGATATCGTTGTAAAAAACATCATTAAAATTATGGAGTTAAGTCTTTTCATTTTTGTTGTTTTTAAATTAATGCTAACACATAAATATACGACACGTAAACAGTCAATTAACACTTCACTGCATACAAAGCCTGGCGGTGAGATATCGGCTACGAAGCGGTGAGGACATCCGGAAAAAAAAGTAGAGAGTTGTAGTCATTTGCTCCGTAGTTGCCCAATGTCCCATACCCAAACACATGGCTATACATGGAGACATGGGCTGAAATTATAAGTTAGGCGGCGGAGACGAAGGGCGGAAAAAACACAACCAGTGAAGACCAACAGCGGCGGGAAGAGAAGTTCTAAAAGTATAATTGTTTATCTGTTAAAAGAACCAGTATAAAAATTATTCCTACTGTAATTACCAAACCTATTAAACTAATTAAGGCTACTCTCCAGCCAGAGAATAATTGACCACCAATTTCAAGATGTTTTTTGATTTCATTTCCTTGGGTTTGGCGTACAATCAAAGAAGCAGTCCAGGCGTAAGCTATTGGAATAACGGGGCTAGGAATTTTTTCTATACCCGGTATTAAAAAAACACCACCAAATATTATAATTGCTGCCGCAATTGCATACATCCAGGTTACTTTCACTTTCTCAGGATGGCCGAATGATATAAAATTTTCCGCAATGAAATAACCGGCAATAAGCGGACCACCAAAAAAAGTCGCTAATCGTACTGCCGGTTCGCTATACACTTTAAACTCCGGTACTGAATCCAATATACTTTCTTCCATAAGACTGAATTTGAAAATTAATCAGACTAATTTATGCTATACATTTAGTTGGTGAAAGATACTTCAACAAACTCAGTACACCAACCATTGATTTGTAGTGAATTTCGAATA
>JBARSW010000197.1:0-7263 GCA_049644925.1 Chitinophagaceae bacterium
ATATCAGCTAATCCATGATCTTGTTCTTCACTGCAATACAGAGTGGTGTACATTGAGTTTGGTTCTTTGTACAGTATGGAAGAGAGGTCAAGATTTTTATATTTCCAGTGTTCAATATTTTCTCTCATTTCAAGATTATCCACCTGGCCTATCATTTCATTCACTGTTCTGAAACCGAGATCTGCCATAATTTCCCTCAGTTCCTGTGTAATCATTTTAAAAAAGTTTACTACATGATCAGGATCTCCTTTGAATCGATTTCTTAATTCGGGATCTTGTGTAGCCACCCCAACAGGACAGGTATTCATATGGCATTTTCGCATCATGATACAACCTTCCACTACCAATGCAGCAGTAGCAATACCCCATTCTTCTGCTCCAAGCAGTGCGGCAACTGCAATATCTCTTCCTGTTTTAAGTTGACCATCTGCCTGCACTACTACACGGCTTCTTAATTTATTTTTTACTAATGTCTGATGTGTTTCTGCTAATCCTAATTCCCAGGGAAGGCCTGCATGTTTAATAGAACTTACCGGTGATGCACCTGTTCCTCCATCATATCCCGCTATAAGCACTACATCTGCTTTTGCTTTGGTAACGCCGGCAGCAATTGTTCCCACACCAGCTTTACTTACAAGCTTTACACTTATTCTTGCTTTACGGTTTGCATTTTTCAAATCATAAATCAGTTGTGCAAGGTCTTCAATTGAATAAATATCATGATGGGGCGGGGGAGAAATTAATCCAACTCCCGGAGTTGCATGTCGCACTCTACCGATCCAATCATCTACTTTATGTCCGGGAAGCTGTCCACCTTCGCCTGGCTTGGCGCCCTGTGCCATTTTTATTTGTAACTCATCAGCTTCCGTGAGGTATAAACTTGTAACGCCGAATCTTGCACTAGCAACCTGTTTTATTGCACTGCGCATAGAGTCGCCATTCTCCATCGGTTGATATCTTTTTTCATCTTCGCCACCTTCACCTGTATTACTTTTTGCACCAAGCCTGTTCATGGCAATTGCTAATGTGGTATGTGCTTCCCATGAAATGGAACCAAAGCTCATGGCACCTGTGGCAAATCGTTTGTATATATTTTCTGCTGATTCCACTTCTTCAATACTGATAGAGGGCCGATTCTTTTTGAATTGAAACAGGCTGCGAAGCGTACAGGCTTTTTCTCCCTGTTCATTTACCAGTTTAGAATATTTTTTGAATGTAGTAAAGTCATTTTGTTTAGTCGCATGTTGCAACAAATGAATTGTTTCTGGATTAAATAAATGAAATTCTCCTTTTCTTTTCCATTGATATACTCCGCCAACCGGTAATCTGTCAACAGGTATATCTTTTTTATTGAATGCAAAGAAGTGTTTGGCAAGTGATTCCCTGGCAAGCTCATCCAATCCCATTCCTTCTATTCTGGAAGTGGCACCTGTGAAATATTTATTGACTACATCAATATTTAATCCAAGTATTTCAAATATCTGTGCACCCTGGTATGATTGCAGGGTAGAGATACCCATTTTTGAAAAAACTTTTAGTAATCCATCATTGATAGCTTTTACATAGTTTTTTCGCAAGTCTTCCCAGGAAAATTCAGTTTGCAGCTTTCCGTTAGTTTTCATATTCCGGATGCTTGCCATAGCAAGATAAGGGTTGATAGCAGTGGCACCGAATCCGATCAGGCAGGCAAAATGGTGTACTTCCCAAACATCACCGGCTTCTACAACAATGCCTACTTGTCCCCTCAGTCCTTTTCTGATAAGGTGATGGTGAACAGCAGCGGTAGCGAGCAGAGAAGGAATGGCAGCATGGTCACTATCAACGGCACGATCGCAAAGTATCAAAACTTCAAACCCATCATGAACGGCATCTTCTGCATATCTGCATAAACGTTCCAATCCTCTTTTTAAAGATCCGGGTTGTTTATCTGCCCTGAAATAAGTTTGTAATGTTTTTGCCTGGAAAATTCCTGTATCTATACTTCGAATTTTTTCCAATTCCTTACTGCTAAGAACAGGATGCTTAAGTGCAACGGTGTGGCAATGCATAGGATCTTCATCCAGCAGGTTTCCATTATTTCCAACGAATGTGGCAAGACTCATTACCAATCTTTCACGGATTGGATCAATAGGTGGATTCGTAACCTGTGCAAAAAGCTGTTTGAAATAGGAAGATAAATGTTGGGGCTGATCACTTAATACAGCCAATGGAACATCTGTGCCCATAGAACCAATTGGTTCTTTTGCATCCAGTGCCATTGGTTTCAGAATCGTTTCAATATCTTCTGTACTATATCCAAATGCTTTTTGATACTTTAATACCGATTCTTCCGATAAGTGTGAAAAAGTTACACGGGGTTCAGGAAGTTCTTCCAGGCGGATTTTATATTTATTTAACCACTCACCATAAGGTTTTTGTGAGCAAATTTCTTTCTTCAAATCAGTGTCACTGATAATTTTTCCTTTTTCCATGTCTACCACAAACATCTTACCTGGTTGCAACCTTCCTTTTTCAATAATTTTTGAAGGGTCAATCGGTAGTGCACCGGTTTCTGATGCCATGATTACCCTGTCATCATTGGTGACACAATAGCGGGAGGGGCGAAGTCCATTTCTGTCCAATGTTGCACCTATAATTTTCCCGTCTGTAAATGAAATAGATGCGGGTCCGTCCCAGGGTTCCATGATGGATGCATGGTATTCGTAAAATGCTTTCTTTTCAGGATCCATTTCATCATGCCCATCCCAGGCTTCTGGTATAAGCATCATCATAACATGAGGTAAGGAACGGCCTGTGTGTGAGAGTAACTCAATCATATTATCTAAACATGCAGAATCACTTTGACCTCCGGTTATAATTGGCAGGAGCATTTCCATTTCTTCTTTTGTGAAATGGGGTGTTGTAAAACCTTTCTCACTTGTTTTTAACCAGTTTAAATTTCCTTGTAAGGTATTTATTTCACCGTTGTGTGCAATAAAACGGAATGGCTGTGCCAGTTTCCAGGAAGGGAAAGTGTTGGTAGCAAATCTTGAATGAACTAATCCAAAAGCACTAACCACTCTTTTATTACTGAGGTCAGGGAAATAATGCCTTACCTGCATACTGGTTAACTGCCCTTTATAAACAATCGTTTTATATGATAAAGAGGCGATATAAAAACCAATCTCATCTTTTTTTACTGTACTGTTAATCAGGTGAGATGCATAATTTCGTAACACATACAATTTTCTTTCAAAATCATCCGGGTTTGAAATATGATCCGGGCATGCAATAAAAACCTGTTCCATTTCTGGTTCAACACTTAGTGCTGTTGGTCCGATGCCTTCTGTATTAACCGGAACTTTTCTGTAAGCCAGAATTTCTAATCCTAATTTTTCTGCAGAACGACTTAGAATTTCACGGCATTCTTCTCTTAAATGAATTTTTTTAGGGAAGAAAACCATACCTGCTGCATACTTGCCATAAGAGGGTAGATGAATACCCAATCTCAGGCACTCATCAAAGAAAAATTCGTGGGGTGTCTGTATCATAATCCCGGCACCATCACCAGTGTTGATTTCACAACCACAGGCCCCGCGGTGCTCCATATTTTCTAACACCGTTAACGCATCAGAAATATGCTGATGCGATTTATGACCTTTGATACTGGCAACAAAACCAATACCACATGAATCATGTTCAAAAGACGGGTCATATAATCCTTTTTTACCTGCCATATTGTGCAATAATTGTGTTTTTAAATAAAGTTTTACATTAAAAAGATCATATAACAGGCAATCGAAATAAAGATATGAATTTGACTTTTATATAATTGTTTTATCAATCAGGTGTTTTCCACATTGTAGTTTTGTTTCTAAATCAAATACCCAAACAACTGGTCGTTTTTATTTATTTCCGAGAAACCAATATTCGATTCTTTCATTTTGATAACTAACAATTCATAATCAGAACGGCTTTGCAATTCAACTCCTACAAGGGCCGGTCCATTTTCTTTATTTGTCTTTTGCATATATTCAAACCGGGTGATATCATCTGTTGGCCCGAGTATATTATTGACAAACTCTTTTAATGCGCCGGGGCGTTGTGCAAAACTGATGAGGAAATAATGTTTAAGCCCTTCATACTGAAGGCTTCGTTCTTTTATCTCCTGCATTCTGTCAATATCATTATTACTGCCGCTGACGATGCACACAACATTTTTCCCTTTTATGTCACCAGCATAATCATCTAATGCAGCAATAGATAAAGCGCCGGCTGGTTCAACAACAATCGCATCTTCATTGTAGAGGTTTAAAATAGTTGAACATACTTTCCCTTCCGGCACCAGGTGCATATCATCCAATACATCCTTACAAATTGAAAATGTAATTTCACCAACTCTCTTCACCGCAGCACCATCAACAAATCTTTCGATAGAGTTTAAGGTAACCGGGTGTCCTGCTTTCAAAGCTTCAAACATGGAAGGGGCTCCTTCTGGTTCAAGTCCAATGACTTTTGTTTTTGGAGAATAGTTTTTGAAATATGAACCAACACCGGCACTTAAGCCACCTCCACCTACAGGAATAAATAAATAATCAATGATGTCTGTATCATTTTCTTCATTGGTAGCATGTAATCCAAACTGTTCAAAAATTTCAACACCAACTGTTCCTTGTCCTTCAATGATGCGGTAATCATCAAAAGGGGGAATAAAAGTCATGCCATTTTCTTCTGTGAAATGCTTGGCTGCAACAGCACAATCATCAAACGAATCGCCAACAAGTTTTATCTCGATGCTATCTTCTCCAAACATTTTTGTCTGGTTCACTTTTTGTTTTGGCGTGATGATGGGCATAAAAACAACTCCTTTTACTTTCAGTTTTTTACAACTGAATGCAAAGCCCTGTGCATGATTGCCGGCACTGGCGCAAGCAACTCCTTTCTGCAATTGCTCTTTGGGTAAAGAACTCATCATGTTGTAAGCGCCTCGCAATTTATAACTCCTTACTACCTGTAAATCCTCCCGTTTCAGAAAAATATTGCATTCATATTTTTTAGAGAGATGATTGTTGCGCTGTAAAGGAGTACGATGCACTATTTTTTTTAAACGTAATGATGCAGCGGTAAAATCAAGCCCCCCCGCCACTAAAGGGAGGCTATTATGAAATGCTGGTTTTATTCGTTGTTCGTTCATTTGATTACGTTGGTATGCTATCTGTATTTTAAGAAGCACTTTATTCCCCTTTAGGGGTTTGGTTTTCTGGTCTCAGGCTTCTGACAGTTTTACCTGCCTGCCACAATTCGCTTTCACGTAGTTCTTTGAGTTCTACTTCCAGTTTTTCCCTGTAATCTGCTTTGCTGTTACTGTCAATTGAACGTTGTGATTCTTTTCCAGTGGCTACACTGTCATACAATTCATTGAATACCGGCGCTGTTGCATCACGGAATTTTTTCCACCAATCTAATGCACCACGTTGAGCTGTTGTTGAACAGTTTGCATACATCCAGTCCATACCATTTTCGGCAACAAGTGGCATTAATGATTGAGTTAATTCTTCAACTGTTTCGTTAAAGGCTTCGGAAGGAGAGTGACCTCTTTCACGAAGTACCTGGTACTGTGCTGCAAAGATTCCCTGAATAGCACCCATCAGTGTTCCTCTTTCACCTGTAAGGTCAGAGTACACTTCCTTTTTGAAATCAGTTTCAAATAAATAACCACTTCCTACTGCAATGCCTAAGGCAATTACTCTGTCAAATGCTTTACCGGTGGCATCCTGAAAAATTGCATACGAGCTATTCAATCCACGGCCCTGCAAAAACATTCTTCTTAAGGAAGTTCCGCTTCCTTTTGGAGCAACGAGGAATACATCCACATCTTTGGGTGGGACAATTCCTGTTTGTTCGTTGAATGTAATGCCGAAGCCATGCGAAAAATATAAAGCCTTGCCCGGTGTTAAATGTTTTTGAACAGTAGGCCATAATGCAATCTGTGCGGCGTCACTCAGCAAGTAACAGATGATGGTGCCTCTTTGCAATGCTTCTTCAATTTCAAACAGTGTTTCACCGGGAACAAATCCGTCACGAATTGCTTTATCCCATGTTTTGGAGTCTTTACGCTGGCCAACAATAACGTTAATGCCATTATCTTTTTGATTGAGTGCCTGACCCGGGCCTTGAACACCGTAACCTATTACAGCTACTGTTTCATTTTTTAAGACTTCTTGAGCTTTACTGAGTGGAAACTCTTCTCTTGTTACCACATTTTCTTCAGTACTGCCGAAAATTAATTTTGCCATTGTTATTTTTTTGTGTTGTTATTTATTATTTGTTGATTTTTTACATAGTGAATATTTCTTCATGCTTATCAAGAAATTCATTTTCAATAGCTTCTTCGCCTGGTTCTTTCTGTTCAAACTCTTTCAGCCTTTCATGGAAGTCACTGCTTCCCTTGATGATGGCAACCCTTGCACTTCTAACAAATTCAATTAGTCCAAAGGGTTCAAATACTTTTATCATAGCTTCAGTTTCTTCCCGATGACCGGCAACAGCAAAAACAGTATAGTCTTTTCTGATAACAACTGTATGAGCTCCGTTTTCTCTTAGCAATCTTTCTACTTTTACTTCTGTTGCTATTACATCAGTAGGAACTTTATACAACGCCAGTTCCTGCCATATAATCTCATTTTCGGTATTGTAATAAGCTTTTAATACTTCAACCTGCTTTTCGATTTGCCGGCACAATTTTTTTACTACCTCTTCAATTTCATTGATAACAATGGTGAAGCGATGTACACTATCTACTTCTGTGGGGGAAGTGTTAAGGCTTTCAATATTGATCTTCCTTCTGGAAAAAATAATGGCAATGCGATTCAGTAAACCAACCTGGTTTTCTGTATATACCGTAATTGTAAATTCTTGTTTGTTCATTTTCTGCGTATTATTTATTATTATATCTCCTCCTTGCTTAAAACGATTTCTGCTACGCCACGTCCTTGTGGCACCATTGGGAATACATTGTTTTCTTTACCAACCATCACTTCAAGTAAGAAACTTCCATTTGTTTCCAGCATTTCCTGTAATGAAGTTTTCAATTCATGTCTTTTGCAAATGCTTTTTCCTGGTATGCCAAAACCTTTTGCTACCTGTACAAAATCGGGACTTTGTATATCAACAAATGAATATCTTTTCTCATGGAATAATTGCTGCCACTGCCGAACCATTCCCAGGAATTGATTATTGAGAATTATAATTTTTACAGTTGGTTTGAACTGCATAATGGTTCCC
>JBARSW010000198.1:0-2534 GCA_049644925.1 Chitinophagaceae bacterium
AAAAATCTGGATAGGTCAGAATACTAAATATGACTTGTTGATTCTTAAGTGGTATGGTATTGAAATCAAAGGGAATTTATTTGACACCATGCTGGCTCATTATGTAATTGAACCCGATGGAAAAAGAAGTATGGATATTTTAAGTGAGAAATTTCTGGGTTATGAACCTGTACATATTGAAGAATTAATTGGGAAAAAAGGAAAGACCCAGGGTACCATGAGAGATGTAGAGGTAGAAAAGATCAAAGAATATGCGGGTGAAGACGCTGATATCACTTTACAGTTAAAAAAAGTGTTTACACCATTAATTAATGAGAGAGAAGTAGAAAAAGTTTTTAATGAAGTGGAAATGCCATTAGTGAAAGTACTGGTGGACATGGAATATGAAGGAATAAAAATTGACGTTGATTTCCTTAATGATTACTCCAAAGAATTAGAAAGAGATGCAAAATCAGCAGAGGAAAGTGTATACAAACAAGCCGGTGTTCGCTTTAATCTCGCCTCCCCAAAACAATTAGGGGAAGTACTTTTTGATAAATTAAAATTAGATCCATCCGCAAAAAAAACAAAGACAGGTCAATACCAAACAGGTGAAGATGTGTTATTGAAACTTGCTGTAAAAGGTCACCAGATTGTTGACGATATTTTAACCTTCCGTGAACTTACCAAATTAAAATCAACTTATGTAGATGCACTTCCACAATTGATAAACAGTAAAACAGGAAGAGTACATACTACCTACGGGCAAGCGGTTGCCGTTACAGGAAGATTAGCCAGCAATAATCCTAATCTGCAGAATATTCCTGTGCGAACAGACAGGGGAAAAGAAATTCGCAAAGCTTTTATTCCCAGAGATAGTAAACATATTTTATTGTCGGCCGACTATTCGCAGATAGAATTAAGAATTGTTGCGGCTATAAGTGGTGATATTAATATGTGCAAAGCATTTAAAGACGGAACTGACATTCATACTGCTACCGCAGCCAGGGTTTATAATATTGAGGAAAAAGACGTGACAAAAGAAATGCGCTACAAAGCAAAAAGTGTAAACTTCGGAATAATTTACGGACAAGGTGCTTTTGGATTAGCAGACAACCTCGGGATTTCAAGAACGGAAGCCAAAGAAATTATTGATAACTATAAAAAAGAATTTCCCGGCATTCAGCGATACATGGATGAAACCTTCAACTATGCCCGGGAACATGGTTATGTACAAACACTGATGGGAAGGAAACGGTGGTTGCGGGATATTAATTCAGCCAATTTTACCGTTCGTGGGTTTGCTGAACGAAATGCCATCAACTCACCCATTCAGGGAACCGCTGCTGATATGATTAAGCTGGCCATGCAGAAAGTTCATGCTGCCATGAAAAACGAAAAAATGGAAAGTAAAATGATCTTACAGGTTCATGATGAATTGGTTTTTGATGCCGTGAAAGAGGAAGCAACAGAACTGAAACTGTTGATACTGGAAAACATGCAATCTGCACTGATCCTGCCACATGAAGTTCCTGTTATTGCAGAATGTGGCGAGGGAAGCAATTGGCTGGAAGCTCATTGATACCACAGCACAAAAATGAGTGTACTTTTTTTTCTTTAAACAAAATTTGAATGACCACAACTATTTATTATTGTTACGATGCTTATTGCGGCTGGTGCTATGGTTTCAGCCCGGTTATAAAAAAGATTGCATCAGCATATAAAGACAATATTGCTTTTGAGGTTTTATCGGGCGGCATGATTTCGGCTGATCATCCACGTCATATTAGTGCCATTGCAGGATATGTGCAACAGGCATATAAACAGGTTGAAGAAATGACAGGTATTAAATTCGGTGAAGAATATCTCTGGCATATTTTTAACCCCGGAGAAAGTGATTGGTACCAGCACTCTGAAAAATCAGCTATTGCCTTGTGCATTTTTAAAGAATTTTATCCGCAACAACAGGCGGCATTTGCTGCTGACCTGCAGTTTGCTTTACATTACGAAGGAAGAGATTTAACTGATGATGAAGCATACCGGCATTTAGTGAAAAAATACAGTATTCCGGAAGAGGTATTTTATGCAAAACTTACAAGTGAGGAATATAAAGAAAAAGCAAATTATGAATTTGCATTGTGCAAACAACTGCAGGCTACCAGCTTTCCGCAGGTATTGTTGCAGGCTACTGATCAGAAATTTTATTTACTGGCAAAAGGATATACAGATTATGAAACGCTCAGCAAACGAATTCAATCAGTACTGAAAGAAATACAAAGCAATCCGGAATTAATAAAAACTACTTACCATGATTCTGACAGTCACTCTTAATCCCTGTATTGACAAAAGCTCTTCTGTAGAAAAATTTATTCCTGAAAATAAACTTCGGTGTACCGAAGTAGTGAATGAGCCCGGTGGTGGTGGCATCAATGTCAGCAAAGCATTGCAAAAACTGGAAAGTTCTTCCGTAGCATTATTTCCGGCAGGTGGTAATAATGGAAATATGTTGCGTTCCTTATTGCAAGAAGAAAAAATACTATTTCATGCCGTAGATA
>JBARSW010000199.1:0-4064 GCA_049644925.1 Chitinophagaceae bacterium
GCCCTGGTCTTGGGTATGTGTTAGGTGATGAAGGAAGTGGTGCTTATCTTGGAAAAAGAGTAATTCAATATTACTTATATGGCACTTTTGATGATGAATTGAGAGGACGATTTGACCTCACTTATACAACCAATAAATCAGAAATACTGGAAAATGTTTACAAGAAGCCTTTACCGAATCGTTACCTGGCAGGATTTGCAAGATTCCTGGCAGAAAACAGGGGCCATTATATGATCGAAAATATTATAGAAGATTGTCTAAATGATTTTTTCTTTAATCATTTATGTAAATACCGGGAAGCATGGACGATGCCCATTCATTTTGCCGGAAGTGTTGCATTTGGTTTTAAGGATGTCTTGCAGCAACTTTGCAATAGTTATGAATTTGAATTAGGAAGTATTATGAAAGCCCCGATGGAAGGATTAATAAAGTATCACAGCTAAAGAAATGGATTATGATTTTTAAGAAAATAACTGAGCAATCGAGTAATTACCGTCACCTTGAGAAAATGACAGTGGGAGAATTGCTGACAAATATTAATAAAGAAGACCAAACGGTTCCACTTGCAGTAGAGAAAGCCATACCGCAAATTGAGAAACTAACAGAAATTGCCAGTGATAAAATGCTGATGGGTGGAAGGCTGTTTTACATTGGCGCCGGTACCAGTGGAAGATTAGGAATTGTAGATGCCAGTGAGTGTCCTCCAACATACGGTGTGCCCTATGGATTAGTAATAGGAATTATCGCCGGTGGCGAAAAAGCAATTACTTCGGCTGTTGAATTTGCAGAGGATAGCAAAGAACAAGGTTGGAAAGATTTAATGGAACACCATGTTTCAGAAAAAGATGTAGTAATAGGCGTTGCGGCCAGTGGTACCACTCCTTATGTTATCGGTGCTTTGGAAGAATGTCGTAAAAGAGGTATTAGTACAGGAAGTATTTCCTGTAACCCGGGATCCCCGGTAAGTGCAGCGGCAGATTTTCCGATTGAAGTTGTGGTAGGCCCTGAATTTGTAACGGGAAGTACCCGTATGAAAAGCGGAACA
Source organism: Chitinophagaceae bacterium (assembly GCA_049644925.1). Taxonomy (GTDB): domain Bacteria; phylum Bacteroidota; class Bacteroidia; order Chitinophagales; family Chitinophagaceae; genus JJ008. The sequence goes on from JBARSW010000199.1 coordinate 1,046, forward strand.
GCACAAAAATTGGTGTTGAATATGATTTCAACAACTGTTATGATTCAGTTGGGGAGGGTAGAAGACAATAAAATGGTGAATATGCAACTAACGAACGATAAGTTGGTTGATCGTGGCACCAAAATGCTGATGGAACGAATTAAGATTACTGATTATGAAACAGCGAAAGAACTTTTGCTTAAATACGGCAGCGTAAAAAAGGCAGCCGATTCTTTTGCAGTATAATTTTATTTTTTAGCTTTTGCTACGTATATTGTGCACCTCAATAAATAAAGTGGTAATTACACTCAATAATAGTACATCTTCTTCCGTGGCGGATTTCGCCACAACCACTATTATAACTACAACCCGTTAGGGTTGTACATTTTCATATCACCACATGGGCAGTTTGCTATAAGAAGATGAAAATCACTTATTGTTTATCATAATTAATTATTCAAAATACAAGTTATGCAGGTTTTAAAATTTGGAGGCACATCAGTCGCAAATGCTGAAAACATAAATAAAGTAATCGAAATTGTAAAAGAATCCATTAAAAAAGAGCGAACAGTTGTAGTAGTATCTGCTTTAGGTGGCATAACAGATCTCCTGTTAGGAGCTGCATCTTTAGCCGCAACTGGTAATGAAGCTTTCAAAGAAATGCTGGTGTCTTTGGAGAAACGCCATTTTGATGTGGTCAAGCAGTTAATACCTGTAGCTCAACAAAGCCAGTTATTAAGCCTTGTTAAAAAAAGTTGTAACGAGATTGAAGATATCTGCAATGGAATTTTCTTATTGGGTGAGCTGACACCCCGGTCAAAAGACAGGATGGCCAGTTACGGCGAATGGCTTTCATCACAAATAATTGCTGCAAAGTTTAAAACAGACGGGATAGATGCTGTTTGGAAAGACTCAAGGGAATTGATTTTGACAAACACTGCATTTACTGCAGCAGAAGTTGAATTTGATAAAACAAATAAAAATATTAGTGAATTCTTTTCATCTTCATCTTCTTCTTTATACATTCTGCCAGGTTTTATAGCTGCTGATAGTAATGGAACTACTACCACGTTGGGCAGAGGTGGCTCAGATTATACCGCTGCAATTGTGGCTTCAGCCATTGATGCCTCCTTGCTGGAAATATGGACTGATGTTAGCGGTATGATGACTGCCGATCCACGGCTAACCAGTAATGCCCGTATCATTCCCCAGGTATCATACCAGGAAGCGATGGAGTTATCACACTTTGGCGCAAAGGTTATTTATCCGCCAACTATCCAGCCGGTGATGGGCAAAAATATTCCTGTCTGGATTAAGAATACTTTTTCACCTGCTGATTATGGAACAGTAATCACAAATAAAAAAGTTGAGTACCTGCCTTCCGGAGCCGGTGGTACTGATATTGTCAGGGGAATTTCCAGTATCAACAATATCGCATTATTAAGCCTGGAAGGCAGTGGTATGATTGGCATTCCCGGTTTTTCCAAGCGGCTTTTTGAGGCATTAAGCAGTGAAAAAATAAACGTCATCTTAATCACACAAAGTTCATCGGAGCATTCAATATGTGTGGGGATTGATTCATCAACAGCGGAAAGAGCAAAGCAGGCTGTTGATGCAGCCTTTGACAATGAAATTGCCTTACATAAAGTGGAGCCCTTACTTATTGAATCAGATCTTTCTATTGTGGCACTGGTTGGCGAGAATATGAAAAGCCATCCCGGCATCAGTGGTCGAATGTTTAGTGCTATGGGAAGAAATGGAGTTAATATCCGTGCCATTGCACAGGGTTCTTCAGAAAAAAATATATCTGCCGTAATAGCTACCAAAGATGTTCGTAAATCCATAAACGTATTGCATGAAGAATTTTTCGAAACAACTTATAAGCAGGTAAACTTATATATTACCGGAACGGGAAATGTAGGTGCAAAACTGCTTGGACAATTAAAACAGCAACTTGATTTTTTACAACAACAATTACATTTACAGGTAAGGGTTGTTGGGTTGAGTAACAGCAGAAAAATGCTAATTGAGGAAGAAGGAATTGATTTGGGAAAATGGAAAGAGAAACTGGAAGCAGGGGTTGCTGCTAACCTGCAAAATTTTTTAGATGAAATAATAAGTCGCAATCTGCGCAACTCTATATTTGTTGATATAACAGCAAGTGAAATAGTAGCAAACGTATACGGTCAGTTGTTACAAAAAAGCATTTCAGTAGTGGCATGTAATAAAGTGGCTGCTTCGTCACCTTATAGCAAGTATAGAAAATTAAAAGACCTGGCAAGGGAGTTTAACAGCCGGTTTTTGTTTGAAACAAATGTGGGCGCCGGTCTCCCGATCATAGCCACATTAAATGACCTGGTAAGCAGCGGTGACAGAGTGCATAATCTACAGGCGGTATTAAGTGGCACTTTAAATTTTGTTTTCAATAACTATGATGGTACCAGGAAATTTGCTGAGGTGGTAAAGCAGGCTCAGGAAGAAGGGTATACCGAACCGGATCCAAGACTTGATTTAAGTGGTATGGATGTTATGCGGAAGATAATGATTTTGGCAAGAGAGACCGGACAAAAAATTGAAATGGAAGATATCGCCAATAATTCTTTTATGCCGGAAAGTTGTATGCAGGGTACTGTTGAAGATTTTTATGTAGCAATGGCAAAAGAAGAAGATCATTTTAAAAAACTATTGGCCGGTGCTAAAGAAAAAGGATGTATTCTGAAATTCGTTGCTTCTTATGAATATTCCGCTGCTGATGGCAAGGGAAGAGCATCAGTAGGCTTACAGCATATTGATCCAAAGCATGACCTTTATCATTTATATGGAAAGGATAATGTAGTACTTTTTTATACAGACAGGTATAAGGAACAACCAATGGTTGTAAAAGGAGCAGGGGCAGGTGCTGATGTTACAGCTAGCGGAGTATTTGCAGATATTATAAGGGCTTCAAAAATCTGAGATGAAAAAAATTATAGTTAAAAGTCCGGGTACTGTTGCGAATCTTGTTTGTGGTTTTGATATTCTGGGACTTGCACTGGGCGAG
>JBARSW010000200.1:0-10136 GCA_049644925.1 Chitinophagaceae bacterium
GAAGAGTTAAAGACAGAAGAATATGATTTCATTATTGACTTGCATCATAACACCAAGACATTACGGGTGAAGAATGCGTTGAAGAAAAAATCATTTTCTTTTTACAAATTAAATATCGAAAAATATATTCTCACAAGCCTGAAGATTAACCTGCTTCCAAAAATCCATATAGTGGACCGTTACCTGAAAACCGTTGAATCTTTTGGTGTAAAGAATGACGGGCAAGGATTGGATTATTTTATTTCAAAAGAGGAGGAAACAAAAAGAGAAGATTTGCCGGTATCTCATTCTGCAGGATATATTGCCTGTGTAATAGGGGCTGCTCATGGCACTAAACGCTGGCCTGTTCATAAGTGGAAAGAGTTTTGTGAAAAAATGGATCATCCCATTGTTTTATTAGGTGGCCCGGAAGATGAGGAAAGAGGTAATGAAATTGCTCTTATAGATAATATAAAAGTTTACAATGCTTGCGGTAAATTTAAATTGAATGAGAGTGCAGATTTAATCAGGAAAGCGAAACTGGTTATTACAAATGATACAGGGCTGATGCACATTGCCGCAGCTTATAAAAAGCAAATTTTTTCTCTGTGGGGAAATACAGTTCCCGTTTTTGGAATGACACCTTATTATGGCGATGAAGCTATTAGTGAAATTCGTTTCCAGGTTCCAAAATTGTGGTGCCGTCCTTGTTCCAAAATTGGATACAATAAATGTCCGATCGGGCATTTTAATTGTATGGAAAAAATATCAGTTGAGGACTTACTGGAAAAGGTTAGACAAAAAACATAACCCCACAAGTATAAACAGATTACCCTGTGTTGATTAAAAAGTTATTTGTTTCTGATTAGCTATTCAGATAAATAACTGCCAATAATGTAAATACGATGAAAAAGCATGCAAGTACCAAACCTGCCTGTACTTTTTCATTACTGATAATGAGTCGAATTCTCTTCATACCCTGATTTTTTAGTTTTTAAAAAACGTAAACCAGGTTCTTCAGGAAATGGCATCCGGCTATCAGTATGGATAATGGAAGAAATTGATATAGTAAAAGTAGAAACCAGAACCTTAATATCCTAATCTGAAAGTGCTTTTCTTGATAGGAAAAATACGATTTCTGTACCAACCTTGGATATCCATTTAAAATTGTAATTTCAAAAGAAATGAAAGCCTTTAAGTACCTACTATTTATTACATTCCTGACTATTAATGGTTTATCTGTTAATTGCCAGAAATCTAAGGCTAATATAGATTCCTTCAGAATTAATCCTGATATAAAAATTACAATTGACCAGCCTGCCTTTCTTAAAAAGAATAAACCTACTATTATTACATTTTATGCTTTGCCGAATGGGAATACTACAGAACAAACAATGGGTAAAAAAATGGAAACAGGTGATGACTGGCATTTCGATATTCAACATATCAAGGCGCAAACAAGGTTAATCCGGCAACAACTGGCAGGTAAAAATTTTGTAGTTATTTACCTGGAGAATGATTTTCAAAGCTGGCCCGCCTGGAAACAAAAACATCCAGATTTTGGAAAAGTAATTCCACATTTAGTTGATTCTTTATCCAGACTTTTTACAAGCAAGAAAAGCGAAGTTTACCTGAACGGTCATAGTGGGGGCGGGAGTTTTATTTTCGGATACCTGTCTGATGTGAAACAAATACCTGATAATATAAAACGCATTAGTTTTCTTGACAGTGATTATGGATATGACAGCAGTTATTATCAGAAATTTAGAGATTGGTTGCAAATTGTTAAAGGTTCTGCTTTAAATATCTTTGCCTATAACGATAGCATTGCTTTATATAATGGAAAGCCTTTTGTTTCTGCCACAGGAGGTACCTGGTTCAAGAGTCATTTATTTTTAAAACATTTGCAGTCGGATTTCCTGTTTTCTGAAAAAAATACGGATAGTCTTTTTATAATTAAGAGTAATGATAAAAGGATACAATTCTTTTTTAAGAAAAATCTTGATCGGGGGATATATCATACACAGCAGGTGGAATTGAATGGGTTTATTCATTCTGTTTTATGCGGAACCAGGCATGATTCAAGAAAATATAAATACTATTCCACAAGGGCTTATTATAAACTGATAGAATAATTTGCTATAGCTCATAATCTATCCCGGTTGCCAATGTATAAGTTGTTTTTGGTGCAGTGCCTGCAGGAAACCGGTCATGCAGGTAATTCCATTTCAATGAAAGCGAAAAATGCTTAGTTGCTTTAACTTTAAGTTTTACCTGGTTCAAAATACGATAATCATTCAGGTTTTTAAATAAAGGTTGAAAAAAAGAAGTGCTGATTAATTCAATATTTTCGGCTGGAGTATAAGTTAAAGAAACGTAACTGCTGCTGCGAAGATCATTGTGTATAACCGCAGGTTTAATTAATTCTTTCTCCCTTTCATACATAAAAAGGCTTGCAGCATAAAGCCGAAAAAATTTATTTTTTACAATTTTAAACCGGGGGCCTGTTCCAATAAGAAACCTTGAATCTATTTCTGTAATAATATTGTTTTGAAACTGTCCGAAAACTTCCCATCTTAACCATTCATTTACCTTCCTGTTGTATCGCAGATGACCGAATCCATTTGATATAAACCGGCTTTCAGAAACTTTAAGAAAACTGTATTCTCCTAAGAGTAACCATAGACCCAGGTTGTTACTGGTTTTGTATTGAAGGTGTGCTTCTGCATCAATACCAAGAATCTTTTCGGTATTTTGAGTGAGTTGAAAAGCGGTACCGGCTCCTCCCAACCATCCTACTGTATCCGATTGCATGCGGGCACTTTCTATATTAATAATTTGGGCAAATGATTGGGAAAAAACCAAAATTAATGATACAGAAATAAGAAATGGAAAGATTTGCTTCATGGTTATGGTTAATCGAAGCAGGAAGATATATAATATTCGGGATTATTAAAAGGCATTCAACCTCAAATAAGCTCACTCAATTCCAGCCAACGAAACTCTTTTTCATCTAGCATTTGGGTTACTTCGCCTATTCTTAATGCAAGTTTTTGTAATTCCTCAAAAGGAGTGCTTCCGCTGTTTAACTTTTCTGTAATGCTTGCTTTCTCCATATTTAAATCAGCAATTTCTTTTCCCAGCGTATCAAACTCCCTTTTTTCTTTGAAGGTAAGTTGCCGTTTTTTTTCTGTATTAATTTTTTCAACTACTTCTGCCTCTTTGAAAATAGAAATGTCTTTTTCTGTTGACGGTTGACTGTAGACGGTGGACTCTCTGTATTGTGAATAGTTTCCCGGAAAATCTCTTATCACTCCATCACCTTCAAAAACAAATAAGTGATCAACAAGCCTGTCCATAAAATACCTGTCGTGGGATACAATTACGAGGCATCCAGGAAATTCGCTCAAAAAATTTTCAAGTACGCCTAACGTTGGTAAATCCAGATCGTTGGTAGGTTCATCCAATATCAGAAAGTTTGGATTCCTGAAAAGTATTGACAATAGATGCAGCCTTCTTTTTTCACCACCACTTAATTTGCTGATATAAGTATATTGTTTGTCAGGATCAAAAAGGAATAATTGCAAAAACTGGGCAGCGCTGAGTGTGCCACCGCTATTTAATGGAAAATGCTCTGCAATATTTTTTACAAATTCAATAACACGAATATCTTCTTTAACCACAAGACCCAATTGAGAATAATTGCCAAAGATTACCGTATCGCCGATGTTTATTTTTCCGCTGTCAGGTTTATCAAGTCCCTGGAGTATGTTTATAAAAGTTGATTTGCCAACACCGTTTTTACCAATTACACCAACCCGTTCACCTTTTTTAAAAGTATAATCAAATCCTTTCAATAAAACTTTATCACCATAACTTTTATATATTTTCTTCAATTCGATTACTTTACCACCAAGCCGGCTCATTTTCATATCTAACTGTAATTGCTCATCAACAATTTGCAGTTTGGCTTTTTTTTCAACTTCATAAAAATTATCCTGGCGGCTTTTACTTTTTGTTGTTCTTGCCTTGGGTTGTTTCCGCATCCATTCCAATTCTTTGCGGTAAGTGTTTTTTGCCTTGTCTATACTGGCAAGGTCGTTTTCTATCCGTGCAGCTTTCTTTTCCAGGTAATTTTCATAATCTCCTTTGTACACAAAGATATTACTGCCATCAAGTTCCCATATTTCGTTACAAACTCTATCAAGAAAATAGCGGTCGTGTGTCACCAGCAGTAAAGTAACTTTTTCTTTATCCAGGTAATGCTCCAGCCATTCCACCATTTCTACGTCAAGGTGGTTGGTGGGTTCATCCATTATTAACAGGATATGTTTATGTTCAAAGCCAATGTCAATCAATGTTTTGGCCAATGCTACTCTTTTTCGCTGTCCTCCACTCAGGTTTTTAGCAGGTTGATTGAGATGATGGATATTCAGTTTACCAAGTACCAGTTTAACTTTTGCATCAAAGTCCCAGGCTCCCAGTTCATCCATTTTAATGATAGCAGCGGTTAACTTTTCTGCATCTTCTTCTTCACTAAGTGCTTCATACTCTTTTATTGCATTAATAATAGGGTGATTATGGAAAAAGATATTTTCAGATATTGTTTTTTCTTCAATAAAAGTGGGGTCCTGTTCAAAAAGAACAACATCCACATCTTTATTAACCCAAAGTTTTCCACTGTCGGCAGTTTCAAGTCCTGCCAGAATTTTTAAAAGGGTTGATTTACCAGTACCATTACGGGCAACCAGCGAAATTTTATCACCTTCTTCTATATGAAATGAAATATTTGAAAAAAGAGGTTGTATCCCGAAACTCTTGGTCAATCCTTCAACTGAAACATAATGCATGGTGCAAAGATATGTTTATACAGATGCGACAGTTAAAATGGTTCAATCATTTTAACTAATATTCAATGCCAGTTGCCAGGCAGGCCTATTGTTTCTTATCACCTGCTACCAAGATATATTAGCAGGCAAAGAATAGCTGTAATTATTAATATGAAAAGCGGCATATATTTTTCCTGGTATCTCTTTTTCTTGTTTTGCAAAACAAAAGAACTGATTTTTTCCAGTGCTAAGGGATCACTTTTGGCTAATTTATACAATTGCTTAACAATACTATTAGTATAGTTTTCAGGTAAGGGCCTGATTGCTTTACACAGTATGGAAATAATTTGTCTGTTTGTTTCAGGTTCATTGAATTGATGAAGCTGTTCAATTGTTGAATCGGATAATAACTCGAGAATATATTGCTGAAGTCCCAATTTATCCATCCTGAAAACATCAATTCTGGAAACATATCTTTCCAACTCAAGGGATTGTTTTAGAATACTGACTGGGGTAATGACATCCTGAGTTTTTCTATTGCCAATACTCTGGTTATACCAGCGTTGCTGCAGGTAATATTCTTTTTTGGTTGGATCGGTTAAAACTTCATAGGCTTCTTTAATTTCAGCGAACTGAGCTTGGGAGTAGGGGTCGTTATTGTTTTTATAGGGATGATGCTGATGGGCTAATTTTCTGAATGCCTTTTTAATTTCTGGCAAAGTGGCTGACGGTTCCAGATTCAAAAGCTGATAATAGTCTTTCAGATACATATAGTCTGCGAAGTTAAGGAGCTAAAATCTGTAATTAAGTTGCTTCTATCAGTATGGAAACAAGGCTGCATCTCAAATTTTTAATTAAGCCCCTATCCCCTCAAGGGGTACTTTAGCCCTTTAGTACAGTGACTCCCCTTTAGGTGAAGGGGCAAGATAGGCAACGATGCGAAAATTTTGGATGCTCCCTGGAAACAACCTTATAACTTCAATTTTAATAAATAAGTTTAATTTTAATGTAATAAAAATTAAGACTGTTATATGGATAAGAAAAGTAAAAATAATCGCCGTGAATTTTTAAAAATTACGGGGAAGGCAGGGTTGGCAGCAGGTATTGGCGTTGCAATACTTCCATCCTGGGCATGTGTTACTGGAAAAACTGCTATGACTACAACAGGTGAGGAGATTCCTTACGGTCAAAAGCCCCTGCCATATTCTTATGCGGCTTTAGAACCAATTATCGATGCAATGACAATGGAGATACATTACTCCAAACATGCAGCAGCGTATGCTAAGAATCTGGCGGATGCTGTTTTAGCAGAAAAAGTTGATCCTGCAAAAGAAACACTTCAATCAGTTTTGGCTAAAATTTCAAAATACTCCGCTAAGATGCGAAATAACGGAGGAGGTCATTATAACCATGAATTTTTCTGGAAGAGTATGAAAAGCCCTGCTGATAGCAATACTCCTGATTCTGCTATTATGAAATTATTAATAAGGGACTTTGGTTCTTATGAAGCTTTCAAAACTCAATTTACCGATGCAGGAAAAAATCGTTTTGGAAGTGGCTGGGCCTGGTTAGTTAAAACATCAGATAATAAATTAATCGTAGGTTCTACTCCTAACCAGGATAATCCATTGATGGATATCAGTGACATTAAAGGGACCCCTTTGCTTGGTCTTGATGTTTGGGAACATGCCTATTATCTTAAATATCAGAACCGGCGTCCTGATTATATTAACGCCTGGTGGAATGTTGTAAATTGGGAAATAGTACAAAAACGATTTAATGGTATCTAAATATATCTGACCTACAGTATTTCTTTAGAAAAAAGAATGGTAAAATGAAAACAATGCGAAACTTTCTAAATGTGCCGGTAACAGTTACTGTGCTTTTATTTTCTCTAATCATTTTTGCAACCAGTTGTCAGCGGGAGGTTGAGGGAACGCTGGATGTGGGCGGAACAACGGAAGTTGCTGTTAATGACAACATAATGGTGACCGGAGGAATTACGGGTATTGTTGTTGACGAAAATAACCAACCCGTACCCAACGCTACTGTTAAAAGCGGAACTAATACTACTACTACAGACCGTTATGGTTCTTTCCGTTTTCGAAATATCAGTTTATCGAAAGCCAATGGTGCAGTAAAAGTGGAGAAGACGGGTTTTTTTACAGGATTCAGGACATTTGTTTCTGTTGATGGAAGAATAAATAATATCCGAATTAAATTAATACCCAAAAGTATTTCTGGCAATTTTACTGCATCATCAGGGGGCACTGTTACAAATAGTAGTGGCGGAAAATTAGTAATTCCGGCTAATGCAATTACCGATGCCGGTGGAAATACTTATACAGGAGTTGTAAATGTTGTAATGGCCTGGATTGATCCTTCTTCCGCGGATTTGCCGTATACTTTAATGGGTGACCTGCGGGGCATTACTACCAGTGGTGCGGAAAGAGGGTTATCAACATATGGAATGATCGGTGTTGAATTGACAGATGCAACCGGACAAGCTTTAAAAATTTTAACTGGTAAAACAGCTGAACTTACTTTCCCCATTCCTTCATCCTTACAGGGAACTGCACCTGCTACAATTGATTTATGGCATTTTGATGAGGCTACTGTCAGGTGGAAACAGGAAGGTACAGCTACTAAGACAGGGAATAATTATATTGCCCAGGTAAGTCATTTCTCTTTCTGGAATTGTGATGCTCCTTTCCCATTGATCGACCTTTGTATGTCTTTTAAAGACGGGGAAGGCCAACCATTGATAAATGCCCAGGTAAGAATTAAAAGAGTGGTAACTAATACTTATGGTTATGGTAGAACTGATTCTGTTGGTAATCTTTGTGGAAAAGTTCCAAAGAATGAAGCATTGGTACTTGAAGTTATGGATCAATGTAATACTCCAATATATTCCCAAAACATAGGCCCCTTTGCCGGTAATTCAACATTACCTGTGGTAACAGTAACGATCCCGGCTGCAAATAGCCTAATTATTTCAGGATTAATTACAAACTGTACTGGCGGCAATGTTACAAATGGGGCTGCAACTATTTATATTTCCAATTCAAATTATTATGTTGTACCTGTAAATAATGGTGCAGTCAGTTTAAATATTTTACGTTGCAGCAACAGTACTATTAATTTTTCCATAATTGGAACGGACTATGCAACTGTTCAACAAAGCAATCCGGTGAGTGGAAGTGGCACTTCAGGTACGGTTAATGTGGGAACCATTCAGGCATGCGGAACTTCCTCCAGCCAATTCATTGAAATACTTATTGACGGAGTGCCTTACAATTTTGCATCACCACCCGATACTTTCAATTATATAGATTCGGTAAGTTTCGGAACATATTCAAATCTTACAAATTTCTATGTATTCAGGCAGGGGGGGAGTGGCACAACAAGTTATTCAAATGTCTCTTTTGCAAATAATCAGGCAGTTGGCATTGTTCCCTTAAACAATTGTAATATAACTTTAGGCAATACAAATTTTTCGAATCAGATTATTACTCCGAATCCAGTTGTTAATCTTACCGCATTTGGTACTGCTCCAGGTGGTTTTGTAGAAGGTAATTTTAATGTTCAAATGATGTTTGGTGCAACTCCGAAGAATGTTGTTTATACATTCAGGGTGCGGCGATAAAAATTTTATAACATATTATATAGGCTGTCCCTGCGACAGCCTTTTTTTTATTTTAACACTGATACAATATTTTGCTAAAATCGGTTTCTCAGGTTAATAAGTGCATCAATATGGCATAATAATAGCGTCAATAATGTGGAAAGCATGAAGGAAAAAAAATGATGTATGAATTTATTTACTACAAAAAAATTAAACCCATGAAACGATTTTTGCAAATGGCTGTACTGGCATTATTAATGGTGCCAGCCAGTGTGTGCTTGAACGCTGTTTCGGCACAGTATGACAATAACAACTATGATAATAATTATGGAGAAAACAGGGATGTAACCTACCAGGATTTTTATGATGAGTTGAGCCCTTATGGTAGGTGGATAGAAAATGGTCAACATGGTTATGTATGGGTGCCCGATGCCGGACCTGATTTTCAGCCATATAGTACCAACGGGCATTGGGTATGGACAGAGAATTATGAATGGATGTGGGTTTCAGATTATGACTGGGGTTGGGCTCCGTTTCACTATGGACGCTGGGAGCAAGACTCGTACAATGGTTGGTATTGGGTACCAGGTTACGAGTGGTCTCCAGCATGGGTTGCCTGGAGAAATGGTGGTGACTATTATGGATGGGCTCCTTTAAGGCCGGGTATTAATATCAATATTAATTTCAACCTTGGGGGTTATAATCCTCCTAATAACTTCTGGTGCTTTGTACCAAGAAGGCATATCTCTTCACCAAGAATTTATGATTATTACATGCCAAGGCATCAGAATATCTCCATTATTAATTACACAACCATTATTAATTATAATTATGGAGGCAATTATGGTTTCCGTTCCGGACCATCGAGATATGAAGCTGAAAGGTACTGCGGAAGAATTAATCCAGTTAGGTTAAGGCAGAGCTATTCTCCTGGACGAACTTTTTACAGGAATAATGAAGTAAGTATGTACCGGCCCAATGTACGAAGGGATGACAATCGCCAGTTTTCACCACGGCAGTTTGAGCGGAATGACAGAAGCAATGGTAATTTACGGAATGGAAGGTCTGATAATGGAATAAGCAGAATGGATAATAACAGGAGAGATGTTGCAAATAATAACGGGAGACCAGCTCAAAGAGAAAGGGTTAATAATGATCAACCTTTCAGGCGAAATGAAAATAATGTAAGACTTCCACAGAATAACAACAATACTCCCCCTGTTCGCCAAAGAGTTGAACAGCCAAATAACGACAACAGATCTAATGGGCAGCCGGATTCAAGAAGGATAAACCGTCCTGTTGAAAGAACTGAAAGAACACCTCAGCCAGTTGATAATAATAGGAGATTTGAAAGACGTAGTAATGAAAATATTAATGGCAATCAACCTATTCGTCAACCTGAAGTGAGAAACAATGGTAATGACAGACCACAACGTCAGCCCTCAACCCAGGTTGAACCACGAAGAGAAGAAAATACCCGGCAGTTTGATAGAAATGTTAACAGGAGTCAGCAACAAAACAATGGAGACAGAGGGAATAGTGGAAATAGTGGTACTAGAAGAAGAAATTAATTTGTGAGTTTAATATGTATGAAACAGGCTGCCCGTTTTCGTGGCAGCCTGTTTTATTAACTATCGGATCGAAATTATGCTTCGGCCTCCATGTATGATTCTATGGGCTCACAGGTACAGATAAGATTCCTG
>JBARSW010000201.1:0-22020 GCA_049644925.1 Chitinophagaceae bacterium
TGACGGCTAAAGCAGATTTTGTGCCAGATAAGATTACATTATTACCAGATAATATTGCCAACCAGATAGCGGCCGGAGAAGTAATTCAACGACCGGCAAGTGCCGTAAAGGAGTTGATGGAAAATGCAGTGGATGCAGGGTCTACTGAAATCAAACTCATCATTGCTGATGCCGGTAAATCGCTGATACAGGTAATTGATAACGGCAGCGGGATGAGTGAGACCGATGCAAGGATGAGTTTTGAGCGGCACGCCACATCCAAAATAAAAAATATTGAAGACCTGTTTCATATCCGCACTATGGGTTTTCGAGGTGAGGCACTGGCATCCATTGCCGCAGTGGCACAAGTGGAACTGAAAACAAAAAGACCAGAAGATGAAACAGGAATTTATATTGAAGTAGAGAACAGTGTGGTAAAAAAACAGGAACCTGTTGCTGCTCCTGTTGGTACCGGCATCGCTATGAAGAATTTATTCTTTAATGTGCCGGCACGGAGAAATTTTTTAAAAAGCAATGCGGCAGAGATGCGCCATATTGTAGATGAATTCACCAGGGTGGCCATGTCTTTCCCGGAGATTCTTTTTACCCTAACGGCCAATAACCAGCAACTATTTCATTTAGAAGCCGGAAGTTTAAAACAACGAATTGTTCAGCTGCTTGGTAATAATTACACTGCTAAACTGGTAACGGTAAAAGAAGATACCGATTATATGAACGTATATGGTTTTGTCGGCAAACCGGAAACAGCCAAGAAGACAAGAGGCGACCAGTATTTTTTTGTCAACAACCGTTTTATTAAAAGTGCATACCTGAATCATGCGGTGATGAATGCCTACCAGGAAATGATTCCTTCGGATAGTTTTCCAATGTATGTTCTGTTCATCGATCTGGACCCGACAGTGGTTGATGTAAATGTACACCCCACCAAGCAGGAGATAAAGTTTGAAGATGAAAAACTGATTTATGCCTTTATACAATCAGCCATTAAGCATGCACTGGCACAATTCAGTATAACTCCAACACTGGATTTTGATCTCGACGCTTCTATACAACAACTGCCGGCTATACAGCAACCATTTACCGATGCAAACAAGTCAGCAGCTTCTTCCGGTTCTATTTTTAAAGGCTTTACACAAAAAAATCAGGCGCATTTTATTGAAAAGAGTGAACGAAATGAGTTAAAGCATTGGAAGGATTTTTATACGCCGTTGGCCGATGACCGAAAACCGGTGTCCGGATTGAAAGACCATACAACTGACAACGAACAACGGCCAACTCTATTTACTGAAGATGCTGAACTGACCCAATTATTAAACACTTACATAACTGTTCCTTCTGCCAACGGCTTCCTCCTCATTCATCAGCAATCAGCACATGAAAGAATATTGTATGAACAACTGAAAGCTGCTGGTAAAGACAAACCTGTAGCCACACAACGCAGCATGTTTCCTACAACGTTGGAGTTAACTTCTGCAGATGCAGCAGTAATGGAAGAAATCATGGGTGATCTGCAATATCTTGGTTATACCATTGAACCCTTTGGAAAAAACACATACGTTATACAAGGTACCCCTGCTGATGTGGAAGCCGGTAATGAAAAATTTATCATCGATATTCTACTGGAACAATACAAACACTTCAGTGATGAAATTAAATTCTCCAAAAGAGAAAAGCTGGTCCGTTCATTGGCAAGACAACAATCGATTAAGAGCGGAGTCAGGTTGACCGACCGAGAAATGCGGCAGTTGGCAAATGATTTATTTGCCTGCGAACAACCGAATGTAACGATGGATGGCAATCCTACTTATCTGGAATTTAAGCAGGAGCAATTGGAGAGGATGTTTAGAGGCTAAGAGGATAAAAGAGTGAAAGGAGAAAATGATGCATTTCTCCTTTTCTCTTTTTCTCCTTATAACTCTTAGCTCAGTATTTATTTCGTATTCCCTGTATAAATTTTTCAATTGCCTTTCTCACTTCTGTTGCAGAAGCCTGATGATTATTAATAAGTGTAGAGAAAATAAGCAGCTTCCCTTTCTTCGTGTATAAAAAACCACTGAAAGCAACAACACCAGACAATGTTCCTGTTTTAGCATAGATATATCCGCTGTCTGCTTTGTAATAACTGCTGATAGTTCCCTCACCACCGGTAGGTAAAATAACCTTGATCCGTTCCATCCCAAATTCATTTTTCATTTTGTTGAGAATAGCAACAAAATCCTGCGGGGTAAATAAATTATAGCGGCTGAGGCCGGAGCCATCCACCCATCTTGGTTTTTGGGGCAGGTCTTTAAAATCTGTTTTGAGAATGGTATCAATTATCTTTTCATCATTCATCACGCCAAGCATTTCGTTACTCACCATTAATAAAGATTGCTCCGCAAAGAAATTATCGCTGCGGTGCATCATGGGTTTGAGAAGGGAGTCGGTAGGTTGGGAATGGATCGAATAAAATTTGACATTAGAAGATTGATTTGTTTTATCAACTACCGAAACTAATTTATTAATCTTCGGATTAATATTTAACCCATAATCAGTTTTTAAAATTTCAAGAGCGGTAGTCAATGTGTCTGTTACAAAAGGAATTTCTTGTTTTAAAAATGTGGATTTTGAATCAACTAATTGAAATTGATTATGAAGTTTGTCTCGCTTGATAATGAATAATGGAAGAGTATCTTTCCAATAAACTTTATCTATATGATAAATGCCAGGAGAATTAATCAGTTGAATTGTAAAATTTTTATTTTGTTTTTCAAA
Source organism: Chitinophagaceae bacterium (assembly GCA_049644925.1). Classification (GTDB taxonomy): domain Bacteria; phylum Bacteroidota; class Bacteroidia; order Chitinophagales; family Chitinophagaceae; genus JJ008. The sequence continues at coordinate 2,755 of JBARSW010000201.1, forward strand.
AAATAATGGATCAAAAAGTAAATTAAATTTACCCTCTGAAGGTATTCCCTTTAAAGTTGCCTTGAGTGTATTACCTGAAATCGGAAATGGGCTACGTTCAACCATGTAGTTTTCATTGTAATCATTCCAGGCCCATCCAGAACCTAATGCGTCATCTTTCCAGTTATCATTACTTATATAAATACTTTTTTTTGAATTTTTTAAAAAATCATATCCACGTTGAGTTTTGAAATCATCATGTAAAAAAGTTGGGTCCCCGGTAGGTATAATAATGAAAGTTGAATCATTCGCAAAATAGTACTTCAACCCCACCAAACTATCCCCCAAATACTTCATCGCTGCATAGCAAGTCGGCAGTTTGGTATTACTGGCCGGAACAAAATATTTATCCCCCTGGTGATTATATAAGTATTTATTGGCTGCCGGGTTAAAAATGCTGATGCCTACATGGGCCGTTTGTAATACTTTTGCATCCAGCACTTCTGCTTTTGCTGATTTGCCGATTTGTTTTTCTATGCTACAAGACGCCAGGGATAAGAAAAATAAACCACAGAAAATTAATCGCTGAAAATGGAGCATTGAAATTTATTTATTAAAAATTAATTATTCTCTTTTCGGCAACACTTTGCAAAGCTGCTTCAATAATCCTCATATTCTTTATCCCATCAGCCGCCGGAACAGGATTTGGCCCTTTCCCGGTTAATGCTTTATACACATCATCATAGTAGCCCATATAATTTCCGGGTGTAGAAGTTGTTTCTTTTCGAATTACTTCTCCATTTACTTCTGTATGCAAAATTCCATCAGGCACCGGCGATGCTTTGCACCAGCTTTCTAATGATGGCTTTACTGCCAGTTGCAATTGTTCTTCCTGCAAATCGGAACGCTGCTGCAAAAAACTTCCTTTCATGCCATGCAGTATATATGCATAGGTTGATTCCCGGGCAATGACAGTAGCTTTTAACCGCACCCTCATTTTATCATAGAAAAACAACAGTTCAAAGTAGTCGGCTGCCGATACATCATCCCGCATCTTCCATACATCGGCAAATAAAGCTTTGGGGAAACCAAAAAGCTGAATGGCCTGGTCAACCAGGTGCGGTGATAAATCGTAAATATTCCCAGCTCCAACCATATCACCTTCTTTATGTTGTTTACCTCCGAAAGAAGGTCGGTAGCGGTCAAAACGAATTTCCACTTCCCGCAATTCCCCCAATAATCCCTGTTCTAATACATTCTTAACGGCCCGGTAATCGCCATCATACCTGCGGTTTTGATATACACTAAGAAAAAGATTATTTTTTTCTGCCATTGCCGTTAACGCTTCGGCTTCTTTTACTGTAACAGCAAATGGTTTTTCTATCACCAAGTTTTTTCCTGACTGCAATACCAATTTGGCTTGCTCATAATGCAAATGTGTAGGCGTATTAACAACGATAAGTTGTAACTCCTTATCAGTGCACATTTCATCGACAGACCGGTACAATTTTGCATTCGGGTATCTTTCTTTTGAATCATTATTGTGTCTTTCCACAATAGCTGTTAACTCATAGCCCGGATGTGTTTCAAGAAACGGAGCATGAAATAATTTTCCGCTCATACCGTAAGAGCAGATGCCTGTTTTGACCCCCATTGTATTTTCTTTTAGTGTAATTATTCAATATTCCCCTAAAGGGGAGGTTTGGGAATTCTCCTTTTATCAAAAATTAAAAAATTAATACCCCATTTTTCGCTAATTACATTTATCGACTTACTGAAATTAAATTTCAATAAAGTTTGTTTTGATCTAAGTCCCCCTTTAGGGGACAGGGGATTAACTTCTCTCCTGTGCCCTTAACCATCTTTCCGGTATTTCATTGCTGCTGGCCAGTAAATAATCTTTGTAACTGCAGGCAATAAATTTCTTATCGGGCAACTGCATCCACCATCTTCCTGTTTTTTTACTTTGAAGAAAAATGGTATCTACTTCAGCAAAAGCCATATGGTATTCGTTAAACGAATCTTTTTCATCCAGCGTTGCTTCCCTTTTACCACGACTGCGTCCATCCAATATATACCAGAGCATATGGCTTATTTGCTTTGCGGTTAGTTCATCATTATCGCTTTCAGCATTATATCCATAAATACCAATTGAATTTACATTCGGACTCATGCCTGCATAGCGCATCAACACACAGGCTTCTTCTCCATTCAGTCCATTGGGAGAAACTGTATTAGCAGGGGCATATGCACTGGCAATAGCTGTAATATCAAAACTGAAAAGATTGCTATTACGGATTACCGGTTCCATTTCATCTATAGTTTCTTTTACACTGCCTACCCGGAAACAATCGAATCGAAGTTTGTCCAGTGTTTCCAGCATCCGGGGATGTACATAATAACTCTGAAAAGCAATGTGATTATAATGACGGAGAAAATTGGGTTCCCCTGTCAGCATTTCCATCAAAAAATTTTCATGACGGAAAGGAGAATCAAGATTAAGGTCAATCAATGCATCTACACAACTTGCTTCAATAGTTCTTTTTGCTTCTGAATAAGCATAATATTGAGACAAAGTGAGATCATGTGAGCCACCGAGGATAATGACGGTTTTGCCATCATTCATCAGCTCTTGTACAACGGTTTTTAATGCTGCATAAGAATCAGTAAATAAAGCTCCGGTTTTAATATTGCCCACATCTGCAATCTTAATATCCTGGTGCCAGTAAAACAAGGAGTAAAAATGACGGCGGATAATATCGGCTGCTTCAGTTTGTCCATGTATCAATCCGCTGCCCCGTTGCTCTCCACAACCCACAATTACGAGTTGCGCCTCATCGAGGTCCGGAAATTCTTCATCAAAAACAGCTATGGATTTCCCCAATTGGCCGTCTTTATAGCCTTCATCATGCGAAAGCACAGCAAGGCTAACCGGAGAAAGAAAATCGGATATGTTGAGATGGTCTGACATATATGCAAGTTAAAGTTTGAGAGCGGAATTTAAAAAGTTTTTAATCCCTGGAAAGAGAAATGGATCAAGCTTAATTATAAAGACTTCCTTTATTTAAACTGTTAATATTGAATACCTTTGCAAGGCCCCGGTGATAGGAAACGAATTATTACCATTAACACCTGCCAAATGTGGAATAAATTTCCCATCCTGATAACCATTATTTTTTTTTCAATAAATTTATTTTCTCAAGCTAATAGCAGCATTATTACAGGTATAGTTCTGGATAAATCCTCCAAACAGCCCGTTGAATTTGCCACTGTTCAATTACTTAATCAGATTGATAGTACTATTCTAAAAACAAGTATTACTGATAAAAGGGGCAAATTTTTATTAGACAACGTTGCAAAAAGCAATTATATACTCCAAATTAGTTTTATCGGTTATAGCAAAATTCTGATGCCCATTACAGTGAACCAGTTAAAAGAAAATATTGGTACTATTGAAATTGCTATTGTTTCAAAAAATATGAATGAGGTGGTAGTAACAACCCGAAAGTCTCTTTTGAACACGGCAATAGACAGAAAAATTTATAATGTAAGCCAGGATATTATGGCGCAAAGCGGCACCGCCAGTGATATTTTGAAAAATATTCCTTCTGTGGAAGTAGATATAGAAGGACAGGTTAGTCTTCGTGGATCATCAGATGTAATGATACTTATAAATGGCAGGCCTTCTCCGCTTATGGGGAAAACGAGGGCCGAGGTTTTACAACAACTTCCCGCAAATTCTATTGAACGTATTGAGGTCATTACTAATCCATCGGCCCGGTATAAGCCTGATGGCACCTCTGGTATTATTAATATTGTGTTGAAAAAGAATACCAAATTTGGCTGGAATGGATCGGCAATTGCCAATGCCGGCAACCACGATCGTTACAATGGTAGCCTCAGCCTGAATTACAAACCGGGCAAATTGAACATTTATAGCAATTACAATATCAGAAGAGACAATCGTATCCGCATAAATAATATTACCCGGGAGTACCTTGATTCAGCGGGAAAGATATTGAGTTATTACACGGAAGATAACAGTTCCCAGGCCAGGCCTCTTTCAAATATATTTACTCTTGGAGCTGATTATACATTGAATGAACACAATAGTATTGGCATATCGGGAAACTATCATCACAGGAATCAAACAAAGAATGATGTGGTGAAAAAAAACTTTTATGACAAAGTTCATTTGCTTATAAGTAATTACGATCGCCTCCGGTTTGACCCGGAATTTGAAAAAGAAAAAGATGCCACCGCTTACTGGCAGCACAATTTTTCCAAAGAAGATGAGGAACTGAGAGCAGAACTCAATGTTTCTGCATCAGACGAAGTAGAAGACAATCATTATACAAATGCTTATTATTTCCCTCCTCAACCTTTTTCATTTGACAATACACTTATAAAACAGGGAGATTATCAGCAGGAACTTACCATTGATTATACCAATCCACTTACTGAAGATTCAAAACTGGAAGCAGGCTATAATGGTTCTTTCAATCAGATTGATATGGATTTTTATGGCGAATATTACGATACGGTACAACATAAATTTTTAAAAGATGGAGTAAAGACAAACCGATTTAAATACAATGAAGCCATTCATGCATTATATGGAACTTACCAGCACAGTTACGGGGCATTTGGATATTCAGCAGGAATAAGACTGGAACAGGCAACTATTAATGGCAAGCTTGTAAATAAAGATTCTGCAATCAGCAACAATTATTTTAAGATTTACCCTACCATTCATCTTGCCTATAAATTCAAAAAGGGAGAAATTCAATTAAATTATAGTAAAAGAGTTCATCGTGCTGAAGGCGATGACATGAATCCATTTTCGGAATACCAGGATCCTTATAATATCAGGGCCGGAAATCCTAAACTACTTCCAGAGATCACCCACTCTGTTGAATTTGGTTATAAATGGCAGAATGAAATATTTTCATTTGTACCAAGCCTTTATTACAGGTATAAACAAAATGGATTTACGCAGGTAACTATCCGGCTCAACGACTCAGTGCTGCTTACCACACAGCAGAATTTATCAAACGACAGATCAACAGGACTCGAGTTAATTTTTTCAGCCAAAGCCGGAAAGTTTTTGACCACCAATCTAAGTTCTAATCTTTTTTATAATCAAATAGATGCTTCGAACCTCGGTTACAGTAGTAAAAAATCAATCATTTCTATGAGCACTAATTTCAATGCTACAGCAACACTTACCAAAACAACCATGTGGCAGGTAAGTTGTAATTATCGTTCGGCCCGGCTAACCCCACAGGGAAAATCATTTGGAACTTTTGTTTTGAATTCCGGAATACGGCAGGATCTTTTTAAAAAGAAGGTATCAGTAACCCTGACCGCTTCAGATATATTTAAAACCCTGAAACAAAAAACTGAATTAACAGCTTTATATTTAAATCAAACATCGCTAGGAAGAAGAGACGCAAGGATTATTTACCTGGGTGTGAGCTTCAGGTTTGGAAAAATGATAAAGAAACAAAACGAAGAAAAGTTGCAATTTGATAACAATCTTCAATAAACGTCAAAAAAATCAATCACATTTTTAATGAAAGATTTTTGATCATTTTTTTGCTTTTATTTTCAGGTAAACGATTTGGTTTCAGTGAGGCATTATCTGATATATCAATTATTAACAAAGGTCCAGATTGAAACCCGGGTAACAAACCTAAGTGTTAGAATAATACTTTAAGTGCTTTATCTGGCTTATTTTTGCCTCCATGGAACAATTGCTGAACAAGATCGATGTATTAAAGAATGAAATAAACATTTCTGTAGCTGCCGATACCAAGGCTCTTGAAGAATTCAGGATTAAATGGCTGGGAACAAAAGGTATTGTAAAAGAGATTATGGGGGAGATGAAGAATGTAGCCCCTGGAAATAAAAAAGAAGCAGGCCAATTGCTAAATGAGTTTAAACAATTGGTTGAAGCCAGGTATACTGAACTGAAAGACGCAACATCAAACGCCGAACATCAAATTTCGAATATCGATTTAAGCCTGCCAGGTGATGATTTGCCGATCGGTTCCCGTCACCCTGTAACGCTGATGCGCAACAGAATCGTTTCTATTTTTCAGCGGCTTGGTTTTGCAGTAGCTGAGGGGCCTGAAATTGAGGATGACTGGCACAACTTCGGTGCACTTAATCTACCGGAACATCACCCAGCAAGGGACATGCAGGATACGTTTTATATTCAACAAAATCCGGATTGGGTTTTGCGTACCCATACCAGCAGTGTACAAATACGGGAAATGGAAAAGGGAAATCTCCCGATACGTATGTTGATGCCCGGCCGTGTTTACCGGAATGAAACAGTGAGTGCCAGAAGCCATTGCTTCTTTCATCAGGTAGAAGGATTATATATTGATGAGAATGTTTCTTTTGCTGACCTTAAGCAAACCCTTTATTTTTTTGTAAAAGAGATGTACGGTAAAGATGTGAAAGTTCGTTTTCGTCCATCTTATTTCCCTTTTACAGAACCAAGTGCTGAAATGGATGTGACCTGCTTTATCTGCGGTGGCAATGGTTGTAATATCTGTAAAAAAACCGGGTGGGTAGAAATCCTCGGTTGCGGCATGGTTCATCCAAACGTATTATCCAATTGCGGCATTGATCCTAACAAATACACCGGCTTTGCTTTTGGCATGGGAGTTGAAAGACCCGCTATGCTGAAGTATGGCGTAAATGACCTTAGATTATTCAGCGAAAACGATGTTCGGTTTTTGAAGCAGTTTACCGCAGCTACATAAAAAAGGCTGCAGGAAAGCAGCCTTCAATTAAATATTTTAAAAGCAGTAAAATAATTATTTCTGTTTTGGCCAATAAAATGCCAACACCAGAGATGATACTAAAGCTACCCAGATACCAACACCCCATCCTTTTCCAATTACTTTAAAAATATCTCCAATTTCTGCCCCATTTATTAATGGCTGACCAATAAATAAATACAGTATTGTCAACAGTGGTAATATTGCCCATAATCCTCTTCCAAGAAAATAGTTGTTATTATTTAATGCTCCTGCAAGAAGCATAATACCTGAAACCGGTATCAATAACCATAAGTACTTCATCACCATTGCTTCAACACCCGATCCATAAGAAGGGCCTTTTACAATGTCAAATGCACTTACACTTCCGCCATAAGAGGAAACCGGAAGAAAGAAACTGACAACCAGTGCAGCTCCTAAAATGATAGTTAAGATTTTTCTGTCCATGTTTTATGATTTTATGATGAAAAATTGAATTGCCTTTTATATTTAAGATTTGGTAACTGACATTCTTTTATAACAGAAAAAAGCTGCAACAAGCAAAGCAACAACTGCTATGTAAAACCAGGATGTAAAATCAACCGAAATATTAAGTTTATCATTCATTGTCTGCCCAAGCTTATCTATACCGTCTCCAATATCATTATTACCGGTTTTTCCACCCATATCGGGAATGTCAAGCTTTACTTTTTTCTTTACATCAATCATTAAACCGATTAATGCTCCTGCAGAAGCAATACCTGCTACCATTGCACTGCCAATGGCAGGTTTTGATTTTGTTAATGACAAGCCCAGACCCAATACTCCCAATACAAGGGCAATTAAGGCAAAAAAATTGGCGTCTTTTTTTTCTGATTTTGAATTTGTCTCATCAGCTTTCTCTGTTTTCATACCATTCAAAAAAGAATTATCAGTGCTATTATTCTTCATTGTAAAACCAGTAGCCAGTTCAAAGCCACTTACGGTCTGCAATGACATACTATTACACTTGATATCAACAAAAGGCATAAAAAATAATAATACGGCAATGGCGAATGCAACAGTTGCGGGAATTTTAGTCCCGAATATTCCAGGTGCGGCCGTAACTGGAATTTGGGCAGGTGAAGAAGAAGTGGTTTGGTTAGTGTCCATGGTTAAAAATTTTGTGTTAAGGTAAGAGAAACCTGTCACAAAAATCAGGATGTTAGTCATAATGCTTTTAAACAGGTACAGCAACAACTAACTTGCTTTATCTTTACCCCTTTCAATTAGTTATATAATATGACAATCAACAGTATTTGTGTTTGCGGAGCCGGCACTATGGGAAGTGGCATTGCACAGGCTGCCGCACAGGCTGGTTTTTTTACTTTATTATATGAACTAAACCCGGTTGTTTTGGCTAACGCAAAAACCAGCATCCAAAAAAATCTGGCTTTTCTAACAGAAAAAGAAAAAATTAATGCAGAAGAAAAAGAAAGGATTTATAGCCGGATACTGTTTACTGATGACACACAAACATGCCTGGCTGATATTTTTATTGAAGCCATTGTAGAAAAACCTGAGATTAAAATTGCTTTGTTTAACCAACTCGCAGAGATTAACCACAGTGAATGTGTTTTTGCCAGCAATACCTCTTCCTTATCCATTACCAAAATTGCTGAAAAGGTACAGTGTCCTGAACGGGTTATAGGCATGCACTTTTTCAATCCGGCTACTATTATGAAATTAGTAGAAATCGTAAATACGAAATTCACAAATGAACAAACAACACAGACGGTGGTAGAACTGGCTAAACAAATGAATAAAGTTCCGGTAATTTGTAAAGATTCGCCTGGCTTTTTAGTAAATCGGGTAGCACGGCCTTATTATATTGAATCGCTCCGTATGGCCGAAGAAGGAATTCCCGTTGAGCAAATAGACAGGCTGATGGAATCTTCCGGTTTTAAACTTGGTCCATTTAAACTGATGGACCTGATTGGCAATGACATTAATTATGCTGTTAGTTGCTCTGTATATGAACAATTAGAAAAACCGGAAAGACTAAGGCCATCATCATTACAGGCAGAAAAAGTGAAAGAGGGAAAGTTGGGAAAAAAATCTGGGGAAGGCTATTATAAATACTAAATACAAATTATTCAATAATCAATATTCAATGATTTTAGTAACAGGCGGTACCGGTTTTCTTGGTTCTTACATCATCAAAGAGTTGGTGCTGAAAGGGTATACCGTAAGAGCAATCCGTCGTAGCAACAAACTTCCATTTTGGATACCCAAAGAAATTTTTGAAAAGGTAGATTGGATAGATGGTGATGTGCTGGATGTGGTAGCCTTGCAGGATGCAATGGAAGACATTGATATAGTAATTCATTCAGCTGCTGTTGTTTCATTTGCACGCAAAGACCGGGATACCATGTACCAGGTAAATGTGGAAGGCACTGCCAATGTGGTGAACATGGCATTGGAAAAAAATGTTCGACGAATGGTTCACATCAGTTCTGTAGCGGCACTGGGAAGAACTGCAGCTGGCGGTTTTGTAAATGAAGAAAAGAAATGGGAGACAAGCAAAATAAATACACATTATGCCAAAAGTAAATTCAAGGCTGAATTACATGTATGGCGGGGAATCAGCGAAGGACTTGATGCTGTTATTCTGAATCCAAGTACCATTCTTGGCTTTGGTGACTGGCATAATAGCAGTTGCGCCTTATTCAAGCAGGTAAAAGAAGGTTTTGACTGGTACACTCCCGGCATCAACGGTTTTGCAGATGTGGAAGATGTGGCAAAGGCAGCCATTGCATTAATGGAAAGTGATATTTCAGAACAGCGTTTTATTATAAGCAATGATAACTGGTCATTCAAAAAATTACAGGATACTATTGCCGTAAATTTTGGCAAAAAAGTTCCATCAAAAAAAACTACTCCTTTTTTATTGGGAGTTGCCTGGCGGCTTGAAAAAATTAAATCATTTTTCACTGGAAAAAAACCACTCTTAACCAAAGAGAGTGCAAGAGTAGCACAGAGTCAAACATATTTTCAAAATGACAAAGTAATGCAAGTTCTTCCGGGTTTTTCCTTTACTCCATTGGAAGAAACAATCAAAAAGGCATGTGAAAAATACCTGGCAGCTACTAATACTGTGCAACCTTAACTGTCAGGGGAGTATCTTTAAGCCGCAATCTTCTTTTATGAAAAAAAATCTTCTTGTTCTTACGATGCTCTGCGTTTGCTTTTCTTTTATGGCAAAAGCGCAGTTTACTGTTAAGGGTATTATCCTGGATTCTTCCAGCCGTGAACCTTTATCTGCTGCATCTGTATTTTGTCAGAATACAACTTCAGGCACTACTTCCAATAAACAAGGCGAGTTTTCGCTGAATCTAAAATCCGGAGGCTATGATCTTATATTCAGTTATACCGGTTATGCAACACAAACTATCCGGATTGGCGAAAACAGTAAACTTGAAGTACTGCTGGTAAAAGAAGATAAAAGCCTGGGTGAAGTTTTTATTAAAAACAGCTACGAAGTAACAGATGGCCTGGAAAAATATGGTGATTTTTTTATCAAAAATTTTATTGGGTCTACTCCGAATGCTGCGCAATGCGAGTTAATCAATCCTGAAGTTTTAAAATTCTTTTACTATAAAAGAAGTAACCGGTTAAAAGTGCTGGCAACAGATGCCTTGCAAATTACAAACAGTGCTTTGGGATATCAACTTCGCTACCAGCTGGATTCATTTGTTTATTTCTATAATTCCAACATTAACTTTTACAAGGGGTATTGCCTGTTTACAGAAATGGAAGGTGATGATAGCCTGAAAATTGTATGGGCTGCTAACCGCAATAAGGCGTATGAAGGATCCAAACTTCATTTTATGAGAAGCTATTACGACAGTACCATAACTGAAGATGGCTGGATCATTGATATGCTGGATGAAAACGATGATAAAAAATTCAATAAGGTTAAAAATGTGTACGACACCTCGGTTTACAATACAGTGGTAATATATCCTGAAATAACTATTATGACTGAACCTGAATTACCAGACAGTTTACCTGTACAAAAGGTAATTTTAGATAGTGCCCATGCCTCTACCCAGGTTGAGTTTTTCTATCCCCGTAAAATCAGTATTACTTACACTAAGAAAAGTCCGGAAAAGGAATACCTGAAGAAAATGAACCTGCCAAAGCACATTCCTTACCTTATATCTTACATTGACCTGAAAGACTGGATTGCCATTACCGAAAACGGCTATTACTACGAACAGAAAGATTGGATAAACCAGGGTTACTGGAGCTGGAAGAACTTAGGTGATTTGTTGCCCTATGATTATTTGCCGGACTAAATATTATTTATCATAGAATAACGTGTAGTAAATGTACTTCAGTGTTCCCGATTCCTTGTTTAATATTTTTTATTCAATTACTTCTTCCCCATCACTTTTTCCCATAACTGTGGTATCCTTTTAATCCAGACAAATTCTTTCATTTTTTCTCTTGCATCTTCTACCGGAGAACCGAAATATACCTTTCCTCCTGCAATAGAATCTTTCACTCCGCTCTGAGCATATACTATAGCGTCTTTTCCTATCGTCAGTGTTTTACTTACACCAACCTGTCCCCAAAGAATTACATTATCTTCTATCGTGGTTGCACCGGCAATTCCAACTTGCCCGGCAAAGAGACAATTCTTACCCACTACAGTATCATGCCCAACATGTATAAGGTTATCCAGCTTGGTACCGGCTCCAATAAACGTATCGGCACTTACACCCCGATCAATGGCACAGTTGGCTCCTATCTCCACACCGTTTTCTATTACAACCCTTCCGCAACTATTCATTTTTTTATAATGAATGTCTCTGTCTGTCTTTTTATTGTAATAAAATGCATCGCTGCCAATTACAGTTCCTGCCTGTATAATAACATTGTCACCTATTACACAATGTTCAAGAATGGTGACATTGGGGTGAATGATACAATCTCTGCCAATACGTACATAGTTTCCAATAAATGTACCGGGCATTATCACTGTACCTTCTCCAACAGTTGCCGAATCACTTATCATTTTTACGGAAGGAGTAAAAGGACGATAGAAATTTACAATCTTAAGATAAGCCTCAAATGGTTCAGCCACTATTAATAAAGCTTTTCCTTCGGGGATAATCACTTCCTTATTGATAATAATGTACGATGCTGCCGAATGGATGCAGGTTTCATAATATTTGGGATGATCAACAAAAACCAGATCTTCCTTTTCCACTTTGTGAATTTCATTGATGCCGTTTGCCACTGCACTTATATTTCCTTTCAATTCGGCACCAATAAGCTGAGCTATTGTTGATAATGGAACAGGTTGTTCAAATTTCATAATAATAAATTTTATTCCTGGTTATATAATGTCGGGTAAACCACAAAGGTAACAAGCTATTTAATGGCTATCAGAAGTTAAACACTGATTTTATATGTACTAAGAGAGCATCTATCATTTATTCAGTTTTAACATTACGGTTATTCAATAAAAAAAATACAACTAATCCTCCTGGGTGTAATTATAAAATTGAAGAACTACTCTTTAATGAAATTATATTTTTTTAAACGCCTATCTTGATGGTTGAATTCAATAAATTAGTTTTTTAACTACAGGTTTATCCACAGACAGTTTTAAAATGTTAATAAAATAATTGGCAAAAATTTTTTTGTTAATGAAATTTATTTCTAATATTGTGTAGGGAAATTTATTTCCCGGTACTTACTAACCCATCTATATATTATCCCTTCGCTTACTACGGAGGGATTTTTTTTGCCTTAACCTCATTTTTACCAATGAAAACATACATGTTTAACAATGATTTCATTTTTTATTTTATAAGAAAACTAACTTGTTTGGGGTAAACCCTGTTACCCTTCATCTTTCCAGTTCACAATTTATCGAAGGATAAAATTGAATAATTGAGATACCTTTATAAAAAACATTACATGCTGAAATCAATGACAGGATTTGGAAGGGCCGAAAAAAATGTTAGTGACAAAACATTCCTTGTTGATATAAAATCACTCAACGGAAAACAATTTGAGCTCCAGCTAAAACTACCCTCGTTACTTAAGCCATTTGAATTTGATATCCGACGATTGCTCTCAGAAAAACTTGTCCGTGGAAGTGTGGATTGCCTGATTAGCCTGAAAGATACAGGTAATGCTAAGCCGGTAACCATTAATACAGACCTGGCTAAAGCATATTATAAAACATTGGCTGATTTATCTGCCACACTTAACCTGGACTCATCTCATATACTCAGTACGCTGGTTAAACTTCCCGAAGTAATTACACCCAGCAGTGATACATTGTCCGATAAAGAATGGGAGGATTTCCAGCTGGTTTTGCTGGCAGCAATTGATGACTTAAATTCTCATCGGCTGGATGAAGGAAAGTCACTGGAAGATGATTTAACTCTCCGGATAAGTAATATTCTTAAGCAACAAGAAGAAGTTATTAAGCTGGAACCTCTTCGTCAGCAAAGAATCAGGGAAGGTATTACCCGGCTACTGGAAGAAAATGTAGGTAAAGAAAATTATGATGGCAATCGCCTGGAGCAGGAACTTATTTATTACATTGAAAAAATTGACATCACTGAAGAGCAGGTTCGGTTAAAAAACCATTGCGACTATTTTAAATCGCTGCTGGCAGAAAACGAAGAAGCAAAAGGGAAAAAACTTTCTTTTATTCTCCAGGAAGTGGGACGGGAAATAAATACCACCGGCTCCAAAGCCTACGATTCTACCATACAGAAATGTGTAGTACAAATGAAAGACGAACTGGAAAAGGCAAAAGAACAGGTGTTGAATGTTTTATAACGACGAGGAATTTAACCTTAAACTTATCTTTGCGGGATGAATTGGACGAAATCACTCTTTTTGATTCTTGTGCCCTGCACCTTGCTATTCAATTCCTGTACCAGCATTGACTTGTATGAAAAAACTGTATCCATACCCGGTCATAGCTGGAAAAATGAATTCAAACCATCATTTACATTTACTATAAAAGACACCGCTGCTGTTTACCAGCTATTTGTTGTACTGCGTCATAATGATAAATATAGTTTCAACAATATTTATATAAACTTATACTGCCAGGCTCCCGGGCAGGCAGAAAAGAAAATTATTCTTGACGACCTGCCGCTTGCCACTAACGAAGAAGGTTGGCTCGCCAGTGGTATGGATGATATATATGAACACCGGATTCCTTTTGTTCCGGATCCGGCGATTCTTTCATTTAAAAAAGCAGGCGATTACCAATTCAGGCTAGAACAAATTATGAGACAGGATCCCCTGCAAAATGTTTTAAATGCCGGGCTTCGTATCGAAAAAAAATAAGAACACCGACAAGACAAATAAATTTGCCAATTAATTTTACCACTATTAAATGTTTGTCGCTATTGGAACAGTATAAATAAGATTTTTATAATTCGATTTGGGATAACCCGTTTTTGCAATATGCCTGAAAACACCCGTAAACGTCAACGACGAACTACATTAACATTCTGGACACTGCTGTTTTATATAATAGCTGCGCTGGTGTGGTGGTATATCTCCCTGGAAAAACAAAGTAACCAGTTGGGCGAAGAGCAACTGAAAAACCTTTCGATCAGAAAGGAAACATTATCTGATGAGTTATATAACGAATACAAGGCTGAAATTAATAAGGAAATAGTACGGAATACCCGGAAATATACTGCCGAAGGAATTACTTTTCTTCTTTTAATATTAATCGGGGCGGTTATTGTTTTTCGTTCAATCAGAAAACAGTTCAGGCTGCAGCAACAACAGCAAAATTTTATGATGGCGGTAACCCACGAACTTAAAACACCAATTGCCGTTGCCCGGCTTAACCTGGAAACCTTGCAGAAATATAATCTGGATTCTGAAAAGCAGAAAAAAATTATTCGAACTACACTGGATGAAACAGCCCGGTTGAATTTTCTGACCAATAATATTCTGATATCAGCACAATTAGAAGGGAACCATTTTTCTACTGATAAAGAAGAACTTGACCTTTCTTCACTGCTCAAAGATTGTGTAAGAGATTTCAAAAACCGTTTCCCCGACAGATTATTTATAGAAGAAATTGAAGGAGATGCTGACATCCGGGGCGATCAGTTATTACTACAGATTTTGATTAATAACCTGTTGGAAAATGCCATCAAATACTCTCCAAAGGAAAAGCCTGTAACGGCAATATTAAAACAAGCCAATAACGTCATTACATTACAAATCAAAGATGAAGGTTCGGGCATCTCGGCTGAGGAGAAAATGAAAATCTTTAATAAATTTTACCGGGTTGGAAATGAATCTACCCGTAAAACACAGGGCACCGGTCTGGGTCTGTATCTTTGCAGGAAAATTGCACTGGACCACAATGCCGACATTCAGGTGACAAACAATGTACCGCGGGGTAGTAATTTCGCTGTCATTTTTAAACCCTGATTTTTATAAGACCGTTAGATTTAAAACTGAACAGTATAAACAATGAGTACTGAAAAAAAGACATCCATTTTATTGGTTGAAGATGAAGAGAACCTTCATGAAGCATTAAAGCTTAATCTAGAACTGGAAGGTTATGAAGTGACATCGGCCTTTGATGGTGCTGCAGCTTTGAATGCAGTTGAATCCGAATATTTTGACCTGATTATACTGGATGTGATGTTACCGGAAATTGATGGCATTCATGTAACGGAGACAATCCGTATCAGCAATAATGAGGTTCCCATTCTGATTCTGAGTGCTAAAAATTCCAGTGCTGACAGGGTTCTCGGTCTGAAAAAAGGGGCTGACGATTACCTCACAAAACCCTTTAACCTGGAAGAATTATTATTGAGAATAAATAAACTTATCAATAAAAATAAAAAACTGCTTGATAAAACTACCCTGGGTGATACTTACACATTTGGAGATAACTATATTGACTTCAAGGCCCAGGAAGCCACCTCATTCAATGGAGAAAAAATACAATTGAGTAAGAAAGAAACGATGCTGTTAAAACTTCTTATTGAAAATAAAAATGATGTAGTGCCCAGAGAAAAAATCTTACAATCTGTTTGGGGCTACAATGTATATCCTACCACAAGGACTATTGATAATTTTATCCTGAACTTCCGTAAATATTTTGAAGCAGACAGCAGAAATCCCAACTATTTTCACTCTGTAAGAGGAGTAGGTTATAAATATTCAGAGTAACGAACTATTGATTCTCCTCAAAATTTCTTGAACTGCTTCGAAACTTTTATTTCTGTCTTCCGAAATATTTACGCTGGTAAACATTCCGGTTTCACATTCCTCCAGAACAGTCTTGATGTATTCTATGTCATTTTTATCAACTCCTTTTTTCTTCATAGTAATCAACAGGTTTTCTTTGTTCATTTCGCTACCTGAAAAATTATAGTGAAAATTAAAAAAATTCCATATTGCATTATAAAGAGAAGTATAATAAATCTTACCTCCAGCATCTAACTTTAAATAAGAAGGAGCCATTAAATCATCAATTATCAGTTTTGGCCTTTCCTCATTTTTAAGGGAAACTTCTTTTAGTAAACTTTTGTTTTTCCGCTTTACATACCAATAAGTGGAGAATCCGGCTAAAAGTAATACGCCAATCAATATCAAATAATAAGTTGCGTTGTTGCTATTAGCTGAGTTATTTAAGAGAGAAATGCCGGCTTTGCTTTTTTCCAGCTCTGTAATATTCAGCTGTATTGCATTTGTGGCAACTGTTTTGTATTTGCCGCTATCAGGATTAAAAAAAGAAAAATTTATAGCCGGTATCGAGAACTTTCCAGTGTTTGAAGAAACAAAAGCATAACGGAATACCCTGCTGCCTTCAACGGGCATTTTTGCTTTGTCAAACGTATCTTTTACGGAAGGCTCAAAAACTTCAAAACCCGCAGGCCATAGAACTACCGGAGAACCCAATTGTAAAAAATTCCCCTTTCCCCGGATTATAATCTCTAACAGGCCTTCTTCATTTTTTGCCAGAACATTTTTAATTACAGTTGTGGAAATAGCGAATGACCCAACGGCCCCATTAAATGTGATTGGTTTGTTCTTTTCTGTAATAGGTTTTACATTAATTTCAACAGGTTCAGTCTTTAGATTTATTTCGTAAACTTCTGTTTCTTCTTCGGTAAATTCATTTTCATTTCCGTCAAACAGCCTTTCGGGAATTGCCCTGTCTGTATTATTAATTTTATTACTCCCGGAAAATGTTACTTTATTTTTTACCTCCATCGCATCAATAAAAAAACGACCCTGTTGTAATGGAAATAGCTGAACCTTACGGATTGTGTGCACATTGAAACTTTCGCCATTTACTGTTTCTAGATTTGCCTGTTTGTCCTGAAGGTTTACCATATCATATACTGTAAACCCGTAGAAACCCGGGTTTTTTACAATCTCAGATGCTGATTCCAGCCTGGAATATAGCTTGTAGGTGACAAGTACTGGTTCTCCGGTATAACAATTTCTTTTATCAACAAAAGCCTTTATAAAAAGATTTTTTCTGATTTTCTCCATCGCATTTTCGCCTGGGCGAAGAGAATAATCAGAATAACTACTTGCCTCTTTTATTCCAACAGTAGCGTTACTTTTTATTTTCACTTCAACGAAAGAGTCGCTTCCCTTTACTTTCTGCCCATCCAAAATAATTACTGCCGCCGGAATACGAAATTTACCAGATGATGAAGCTACTATTGTAAAAACATAGTTTTTTGATTGTTTAAAGCCAGTCTTCGCAGTATTTTCTCCCAAATAAATTGCCGGACCCGTTATCAGTTTCAAGGGATAAAAGTTCGGGGTTATAAACTGGTTTACTTTTGAACCATCCTCAACAATATATTGTACACGAAAGGCATCCCCTGCCATTATTGGATTCGTTGGAACAATCGTTTTTAAGAAACCTTGTGCAGTTAAAAACACAGGAAAAAAAAGAAATAACCACAAGTAAGCCGCATTTTTCATTATAATAGCTAAAATTAATTCCCTCTTTCAAAAGAAAAACAGAAAAAGTATTAAAGGGGAAAACAGCTTTTTAATGGTTACAGGTCGCCCAATTGCGGTCTGATTACAATATCTTCCACACAGGCCGCTGGCGAAAGTTGTGAAGAAGCGTAAACCATTTTTGCTATATCATTCACCTCCATAATGCGGTGAGAAGAGTTGTCAAAATCCCCCCAGGAATCAGTTAATACAGCACCCGGGAAAACAGCAGTAACTTTTATATTATGTGGTTTCATTTCTTCCCGCAGGTTTTTACTGAATCCATGCAAAGCATATTTGCTGATACTGTAAGATCCGCCATTCGCATAAGCCTTTAATGCTGCAATAGAGCATATATTGAAAATGTGTCCTGCCTGTTTTTCAATCATTCCGGGCAACAGGCTACGGGTAAGATGGTAAGCACTAAACAGGTTTATTGCCAACATTTTTTCCAATATGCCTTCGGGTTCATTGTAAATACTACCCGGCTCAAAACCACCGGCATTATTTACCAGTATGTCCGGTACACAACTACTCAACACCCATTCAGCAAATTCATCCGCCCGTTGTTTATTACTCAGGTCGCAGGGTTTTGCCATGATAGAAGCAGTTGGATATTTCAGTTGTAATTCTTCCAATGTTTTATACAACTGTACTTCTCCCCGACTACACAAAAAAAGCGTATGGCCATTGGCCGCAAATATTTCAGCAATAGCCTTGCCGATTCCACGGGAGGCGCCTGTAATAATAATGTTCATTTAAATTGAATATTGAGTATAGAAAATTTACAGTTTCTTTGCAAATCTACAACCTCAAATGAAGTACAAGCACCTCTTTTTCGATCTCGACCATACCCTTTGGGATTTTGAAGCCAATAGCCGGCAAACACTGGAAGAATTATACATTGCTATGAAACTTGAAGAAAAAGGTATCAATGATTTTGACTTTTTTCATAAACGATACCTTGTACATAATGATAAACTTTGGGAACGCTACCGCAATGGCAACATAAAAGTAGACGAGCTCCGCTGGAAAAGAATGTGGCTGGCAATGCTGGACTTTAAAATTGCAGATGAACCGCTGGCAAGGGAAATGGGTATTGTTTTTCTCGATTCATTACCTACAAGAAAAATTCTTTTCCCTTATACTTTTGAAATCCTGGACTATCTTATTGCGAAGCAATATAAACTACACCTGATTACAAACGGGTTTGAAGAAACACAGCATAGCAAACTGAAGTACTCCGGGCTGGATAAATACTTTATTGAAGTGATAACTTCCGAAGGCAGTAACAGCCTGAAGCCACACAAAGAAATCTTCGATTATGCTTTTCAAAAAACCGGGGCTTTACCAGCGGAAAGCATCATGATTGGAGATACTATTGATGTGGACATCCTGGGAGCCATAAATGCAGGCATTGACCAGGTGCATGTAAACCATCTGACAAAAGAAGTAGTTCTTGTGAATGACACTCAACTGCCCACCTTTACCA
>JBARSW010000202.1:0-8990 GCA_049644925.1 Chitinophagaceae bacterium
GAAAAGAAGGAGCTAACATGAGCTTCTACTTTCATAATAATCCATTCGTAGGCAATAAAATGGTCTTTTATAATACGTCTCCGCAAAAGCCGGAGGAGATGGCAGCCAAGCAGGAAATAAGCAATTCCAGTATGAGTAACAGGCAGATTTGCCTGGTCGATCTGGAAACATTAAAAATTGAACAGTTAACGCATCATCCCACACCTATGAATGGGGAAATTGTTTCCTCAAAAACAAAAGAAGTTTTCTTTCAGGTTAAAGACAGTGTGTTTTCGGTGAATATTGATACAAAAGAGGAAAAGTTGATTTATGTATTTCCAGAAGATTTTAAAGCAAGTATCACTTGTGTAAATGCTGACGGCACTTTACTAGCCGGTGCAAAATCAAGTGACGAGGAAAAAGAACTTTTTAAAAAAAATCCTGCTAAATCAAGTTACTTCAATATTATTTATGAAGCCAGGTTGCCCCGCACTTTATTTACCATTGATTTAAAAAATAAGCAGCTCAATAAAATATTTACCGACAGTGCCTGGTTAAATCATGTACAATTTTCGGCTGCTGATCCCAATTTATTAATGTTTTGTCATGAAGGTCCCTGGCACAAAGTGAACCGGATCTGGACAATCGATGTGAATACAAAACAGGTTACACAAATCCACAAGAGAATAATGGACATGGAAATAGCAGGACATGAGTGGAGCAGTGCCGATGGCAATATTATCTGGTATGATTTGCAGCAACCAAGGAGTACCACTTTTTTTGTTGAAGGTCATCATGTAAAAACAGGAGAGAAAACAAAATATGAATTGCAGCGAAATGAATGGAGTATCCATTTCAACAGTACAAAAGATAGTAAGCTTTTTTGTGGTGATGGTGGCGACCCCGGCCAGGTGGCAAAAGCTCCGGATGGCCAATGGATATACCTGTTTACTCCCAATGGAAATAAATTCAGTGCTGAAAAATTAGTGAATATGAAACAGCATAATTATAAACTGGAGCCCAATGTACATTTCAGCCCTGACGAAAAATGGATTATTTTCAGAGCCAACTTTGAAGGTCAGTCCAATGTATATGCTGTGGAAGTGAAGAAGAGTGAGTAGGAAATATGAAGGAAAGTGAACTGATATAATTCAGTGACTTCCCCTCCTTGGAGGGGCAAATTGAAGAAAACTTAGTGCTTTGAGAAACCGGGGTGGGTTGCTGAATAGAGAACCTGCCTACCGGTAGGCTAAAGCTGGTAATCCCTAAAACATGGACTGACACAAAAATTAATCAGATGAAATTTTTTTTATTTCTCCTTTCATTTGTTTCAATCAAATCATTTGCTCAGCAAAAAGATTATACCTACAAGGCAGTACCTTTTACCAATGTAAAACTCACCGATAATTTTTGGTTGCCAAGAATTAAAGTCAATCATACGGTAACCATTCCTGCATCTTTCGAACGGTGTGATAACACTGGCCGGATTAAAAACTTTGTGATGGCTGCTGAGAAAAGGGGTAAGTTCTGTACAACCTATCCATTTGATGATACCGATATTTATAAAACAATCGAAGGCGCTTCGTTTTCTCTCAGCCTTTTTCCTGATAAAAAGTTAGAGGCTTATATTGATTCGCTGGTTACTATCATTGGTAAGGCACAGGAGCCTGATGGGTATTTATATACTGCCAGGACAATTGATCCCTTGCATCCGCATGCATGGGCCGGAAATGAAAGGTGGGTGAAAGAAAGGGAATTGAGTCATGAATTATACAATAGCGGACATATGTATGAAGCAGCAGCGGCACATTTTCAGGCTACGGGGAAAAAGAATTTTTTAAACATTGCTTTAAAAAACGCTGATTTGGTTTGCAGCGTGTTTGGACATGATAAAATGCATATGGCACCGGGACATCAGGTAATAGAAATGGGATTGGTGAAGCTATATCGTATTACCGGAAAAAAAGAATACCTGGAAACTGCAAAATATTTTATTGAAGAAAGAGGACATTTCAACGGTTATGATACAAAAAGTAAAGACCCCTGGAAAAATGGTTCTTATTGGCAGGATCATATCCCGGTAGTAGAACAAAAAGAAGCAATTGGCCATGCAGTAAGGGCTGGTTATTTATATGCTGCTGTAGCAGATATTGCAGCTTTAACAGGTGATGAGAAAATGCTAAGAGCAATTGACAGCATCTGGCAAAATATGGTAAGTAAAAAATTGTATGTACAAGGTGGGGCCGGTGCAGTGGGTAGTGGAGAACGCTATGGCGATAATTATGAATTGCCCAATGCAACAGCCTATAATGAAACCTGTGCAGCCATTGCAAATGTTTATTGGAATCAGCGGATGTTCCAGTTGCACGGAGAAGCAAAGTATATTGATGTGTTAGAAACAATTTTGTACAATGGCTTAATAGCTGGTGTTGGATTGGATGGGAAATCATTTTTTTATACTAACGCCATGCAAATTAAAAATTCAACTACTCATAAAGACAGGGAAGAAGCGAGAAGTGGTTGGTTTGAATGCAGTTGTTGCCCTACTAATGTCTGTCGCTTGTTGCCAGGTATACCGGGTTACATGTATGCGCAAAAAGATGATATTGTTTTTGTAAATCTCTTTGCTAACAGTACCGCTTCATTAATTATTAATAATAAAGTAATAACGATAGAGCAACAAAACAACTATCCATGGGATGGAAATCTGAAATTCATTGTTGCTGTTAAATCTTCATTGCCATTTACCATGATGATGCGAATACCGGGATGGGCACAAAACAAGGTGTTGCCTTCAGATTTATATAGTTTTCAGAATACAAGCATCAATCCGGTAATAATCAAAGTAAATGGTGTTGCCCTTGACTATGAAATAAAAGATGGGTATGCTGTTATCAGCAGAACATGGAAGAAAAGCGATGTGGTGGAAATGAATTTACCAATGGAAGTAAAAAGGGTAGTAACAAATGAAAAGGTAAAAACAAATCTTGGTTTGGTTAGCTTGCAGAGAGGGCCGCTGGTATATTGTGCAGAATGGGCGGATAATAACGGCCATACTGCTAACCTGGTAATCCCTGCTTCAGCAACTTTTACAACAGCATATAAAAATAATTTACTGAACGGAGTTACAGTTGTCAATGGTATAGCAACCGCTGTTATTACTGATACAAAGAATAATTCGGTAAATACAATACAACAGCCATTCACAGCAATTCCTTACTATTCCTGGGCCAACAGAGGGAAAGGCGAAATGACTGTATGGTTTCCATCAGCAATTAAGGGTATAGAAATTATCTCACACTAATAGATTAAATGAATATGAATAAGAAAAATCTGTCTCTGTTTTTTGCACTGGCTTTAAGTCTTACTGCAACATCACAAATAAAGTGGCCTGCCATAACACAACAGACAAAACCGTGGACAAGATGGTGGTGGGAAGGAAGTGCTGTTGATAAGCCAAATCTGACGGCAGCAATGCAATTATACCAGCAGGCCGGATTGGGAGGTTTGGAAATTACACCCATTTACGGAGTAAAAGGGGCTGAAAATAAGTTCATTGATTTTTTATCGCCTAAGTGGATGGAAATGCTGCTACACACTTTGGCAGAGGGTAAACGTTTGAACCTGGGAATTGATATGGCCACAGGAACTGGTTGGCCATTTGGAGGCCCTTGGGTAGAAGAAAAAGATGCCAGTAAATATGTGGCTCCTAAAATCTATACATTGAACGGTGGTGAAATGCTGAAAGATACTATTCAATACCGTCAGGAAAGTTTTGTACGTACGGCTAATGGCAAGCCATTAAAAGTTGAACAGGTGCTTTCTCCAGTATCTGCAAATAAAGATTTGCAGGCAATGGCATTAGACCAGGTTAGGTTTGATGTAATGCTGCCATTGCAATTAGTAATGGCTTATGATGAAAAAGGTATAGTGGTTGATGTTACCAAAAATGTAATCAATGGAAAACTAAAATGGACTGCTCCGGCTGGCAAGTGGAGAATAGTTGCTTTATTTCAGGGGTTGCATGGCAAAATGGTGGAAAGGGCAGCACCTGGTGGCGAAGGAAATGTGATTGACCATTTTAATGCACAGGCATTGAAAAATTATCTTACAAAATTTGATAAAGCATTTTCCGGAAAAAACATTTCATCATTGCGTAGTTTTTTTAATGATAGTTACGAAGTGGATGATGCAAGAGGACAAAGTAACTGGACACCTGATTTCTTCAACGAATTTAAAAGCAGGAGAGGTTATGATTTAAAGAATGAACTGCCTTCCTTTTTTTCCATGGATAGTCCTGACAGGTACAAAAGAGTACTATACGATTACAGGGAAACAATTTCTGATTTATTATTGGAAAAATTTACCCAGCCCTGGCATGATTGGGCAAAGGCCAAAGGAAAATTAATCCGCAACCAAAGTCATGGTTCTCCGGCAAATATTTTAGATTTATACGCAACGATTGATATTCCCGAAACAGAAGGAACAAACCTGACAAGGTTTAAGTTTGCCACTTCCTCTGCTCATGTAATGAATAAACCACTGGCATCTGCTGAAGCTGCTACCTGGTTAAATGACCATTTTCTTTCATCCTTAGGAGATGTGAAATTGATATTGGATAAATATTTTTTGGGTGGTGTGAATCATATTTTTTATCATGGCACCAATTACTCACCACAAAATGAACCATTCCCCGGTTGGTTATTTTACGCTGCGGTACATTTTACCCCACAAAACCCTTTCTGGAAAGATTTCGGCACATTGAATGCCTATGCAGCAAGATGTCAAAGTTTTTTGCAAGCTGGCAAACCAGGCAATGACGTGTTACTTTATTTTCCGTTTGCCGATAGGAATAATCTTCCTTCCAGGGGTGGGATGTTGCACCATTATGATGGGATGGAAGGCTTTGAAGGAACTTCATTCAATAAATCAGCAGAAGAAATGCTGGAACTGGGTTATAGCTGGGATTTGATAAGTGATAAACAAATTCAATTGTTGAATTTTGAAAATAAGAAAATAAAAGCTCCGGGAGGAGATTATCAAACAATTGTTTTAAGCGGTGTAAAGTTTTTGCCTTTAGCAACATTGCAAAAGTTAGTTTCTTTAACAAACGAGGGGGCTACAGTTATTTTTCATGATGGTGTTCCCAAAATGGTTCCTGGTCTTAGTGATATAGAGAACAAGCAAAAACAATATGATGCATTGCTGGCACAATTGAAATTTGAAACTACAAGTGCGGAAGGAGTTAATAAAGCAGCCAGTGAAAAAGGTTTTTTCTGGGAAGGAAAGGAATTGAAATACCTGCTGGCTAATGCCAACATAAGAAGCGAAGAATTTCTGTCTGATAAAAAATTGCAATTCATTCGTAGAAAAATTACTGGTGGCGAATACTATTTTATTACCAACAGTGGTAAGGATAACTTCAATGACTGGGTATTATTGAATACACCCTTGCAGCATGCAGTATTATTTGACCCGATGCTGCAGCGAAGTGGTATAGCCAAAACAAGACAAGGTGATAATAACACAATGGATATTTACCTGCAACTGGCTCCCGGCGAATCTTGTGTAATACAAACCGGCGCTACAAAATATACAGGGACAATATTCCCTTACACAGAGAAGGCTGGTGATGTAATTGCAATCAATGGAGAATGGAATCTGATATTTTTATCAGGAGGGCCGGTACTGCCAAAAGCTAAAAAAGTCAGTGCATTAAAATCCTGGACAGATTTATGGATTGATGGTGCTATGGAATTTTCAGGTACCGCTCAGTATGTCATAAATTTTAATAAACCTGCTGCATCGGCTGATCTTTGGCTGCTTGATTTAGGAGCTGTAAATGAATCTGCCACTATTATTTTAAATGGCAAGAAAATCGCAACACTAATTGGTCCTTCCTATTCTGTAACAATTCCTGGAGCACTATTAAAGCCTGTTAACCAATTGCAGGTAATTGTTACAAACGGAATGGCTAACCGGATAATCGATTTGGATAAGAAAGGGGTACAATGGAAAAAGTTCTATAATATAAATATGTCAGCAAGGTTAGCAGAGAACAGGGGTGCGGATGGTTTGTTTACCACCCTTAAATGGTCGCCAAAACCTTCGGGTTTATTGGGGCCGGTGAGTATTACTCCTTTAAAATTTATCCGCTAATTGAAGAAAAGCAAATGAAGAAATTATATTTATTTATTGTCTTTATCTTTTTTTCGGCAGCAATTAATGCTCAGAAAAATACTGTACCCAAGCCCTTGTTCGATGACCCTGTCTATCATGGGGCTGCAGACCCGGTAATTATTTATAATAAGCAGGTAAAGAAATGGTGGATGTTTTACACTAATAGACGGGCATCAATAAATGATTCTACCGTACAATGGGTACATGGAACAAGAATAGGCATAGCAGAAAGTAAAGATGGAAGAAAGTGGAAATATCTGGATACCTGTAATATTAACTTCCGTCCCGATGAGGGCTATACCCACTGGGCGCCTGATGTAATAGAACACAATGGTACTTTTCATATGTACCTCACTTATGTACCGGGCACTTTCAAAGACTGGAATCATCCAAGAGTTATCGTTCATCTGACCAGTAATGATTTAAAGAACTGGGATTATCAATCAACATTGAAACTGGTAAACGAAAAAGTGATTGACGCTTCTGTCTTTAAAATAAACGACAGCCTGTGGCGGATGTGGTATAATAATGAGAGAGACGGTAAAAGTATTTACTATGCCGACAGTAAAGATTTATACAACTGGACAGATAAAGGCAAAGCCATTGCAGCAAGGGGCGAAGGTCCGAAAACGGTTTTTTTCGAAGGAAAATATTTTATTATTATTGATGCGTGGAAGGGAATGGAAGTATTCTCTTCTGATGATTTGCTGACATGGAAAAAGCAAACAACAAGAATTCTGGAAAACCCCGGCAAAGGAAAAGACGACCAGGCAATCGGTGGACATTGCGATGTGGTAGTAAATAATGGGAGAGCATTTGTTTATTACTTCACCCATCCCGGAAGAAGTAAATCAAATCCTGCTGCAAAAGGCTCTTTTGATG
This sequence comes from Chitinophagaceae bacterium, assembly GCA_049644925.1. GTDB lineage: Bacteria > Bacteroidota > Bacteroidia > Chitinophagales > Chitinophagaceae > JJ008. The sequence continues at coordinate 7,042 of JBARSW010000202.1, forward strand.
ACAAGCGAAGTGTAATCCAACTGGCGGAATTAAAGTATATAAATGGAGAAATTGCCTGCGACAGAGATGAACCCATAACTTGGAAGAAAAAAATATTAAAGAAGTTATGAAAAAAATACTGTTAGTAATTTGTTTGAGTATAATAACATTCAACGCTACATCGCAGGACTATGTTATTACTCAGCATGGAGTTAGTGCAGATAGTACAAAACTAAACACCCTTGCCATTCAAAATGTAATAGACAAGGCAGAAACAAACGGAGGTGGCACTATTGTCATCCCAAAGGGTGTTTACCTTACCGGTGCTTTATTTTTTAAGCCAAAGACAAAACTACTTTTACAGGATGGGGCGGAATTGAAAGGCTCTGATGATATTTCAAACTATCCGTTGATTCCATCACGGATGGAAGGAAGGAGTATCTACTATTATGCTGCACTTATTAATGCCTATCATGTTGATAGCTTTCAAATAACAGGTCCCGGAACAATTAATGGAAACGGACTTCGCTACTGGGAATATTTCTGGTTTTATCGTGACTCGGTAAAGAAGAAAGGTCGTGCAGCTACCAATTTAGAAGTACATCGTCCACGGTTACTTTTTATCTGGGGTTGTAACAATGTAACTATTCAAAATGTAAAACTTCGTAACTCCGGATTCTGGACAACACATTTATACCAATGTAATAATGTGTTGATCGAAAACTGTGATATCCGTTCACCGTTTAAACCGGTAAAAGCACCCAGTACTGATGGAATTGATATTGATGTTTGTAAAAAAGTAACCATTCGGAAATGTTATATTTCCGTCAATGATGATGCAATTTGCATTAAAGGCGGGAAAGGCCCTGATGCACACAAAAGAGGGGAGAATGGAATTGTAGAAGATATCCTGATTGAAGATTGTGTTTTTGGTGAATCGCATGGTACGTTAACACTGGGCAGTGAAAGTATTCATGCCCGCAATATCATAATGCGGAATTGCAGGATGGAACACAACACTTCTATCTTGAGGTTAAAAATGCGTCCGGATACATACCAGGTTTATGAAAACATACAAATTGAAAGCATTACCGGTAAATGCGGAACTATTATCAGCATGGCTCCATGGACTCAGTTTTTTGATATGGGCGGAAGTACCGAGAAGCCATTTGCCAAGGTCCGCAACATCAGCTTCTCCAATATAAATGTGCAATTTAAAACGATTGGTACTATGGAAGGCAATCTTTCTGATACAGTTTCGAATATTGTTTTCAGAAATATTATAGCAACTGCAGAAGCGGCTACCTTAAAAACCAACTATGCTGGAATTAAGTTTGAAAACGTAACGATAAACGGAACTCCTTTCACAATCAATAAAAAGGAGTGACTTTGAATAATAACTGAACATGAAATGTGTATTTAAGTTAATATTATCTTTTCTTCTATTCGCCAGTAGTATTTATGTATATGCGCAAAAGAAGAATGCTAACAATGCTATTTATTCCGGCGTTCCCTGGTTTGATAATAAGGGAAATACGGTTAGTGCACATGGTGCAAACATTGTAAAAGAAAAGGGAAAGTATTATCTCTTTGGCGAACGCCATAAAGATGGCACCAATGCATTTGCAGGTTTCAATTGTTACTCCTCGAAAGATTTATACAACTGGAAATTTGAAAGCATTGCCCTAACAGTGCAATCAACAGGAAAGCTAGATAGTAATAGTGTGGGAGAAAGGCCTAAAGTGATGAAATGCCCGGCCACTGGCGAATATATCATGTACATGCATGCAGATACATTGGGTTATACAGGTCAATATGTAGGCTATGCCACAGCAAAAAAAATCACCGGACCTTATACATTTCGTGGGCCAATACTTTTTAATGGCAAGCCAATAAAGAAATGGGATATGGGCACTTTCCAGGATAAAGACGGAAGTGGATATGTGTTACTGCATGGCGGTGATATTTAC
>JBARSW010000203.1:0-2976 GCA_049644925.1 Chitinophagaceae bacterium
ATTTCACCAGTAAAAATGCACCAGTTCATTTTCCGGGAATACCTTTTCTTTTAGGTTCAATATTTATGTTATTTAGTGTGTTTTTTGCTCAAAAAGTGCTGAGTTATAACAAAAAAAGCACCTGAAAAGGTTATTTTGGACAAATCTCCTTTTTGTACAATGCTTGTTTAAAACCTAATAAAACTCATATATCTTTATGACTTTAAGCAATGGCAGAAATGAAAAAGCTATTAAACTTTGCACCGCTGAAACAACTACTCCGTTTCAGCCTTTCGAATGCCTGCCTTTTTATAAACTCCTATTTTAAATAGAAATTTTTATGTCTAAACAAACCAACTTTTTTACAATGGAAACAGCTCCTGCAAGGGCTGAATTAGAAACATGGGTAAAACAAATGGCTTCATTTTGCGAAGCCGATAACGTTCATTGGTGTGATGGTTCACAACAAGAATATGATAGTCTCTGTGAATTGCTGGTAAAAAAAGGTACGTATATCAAACTTAACCCTGAAAAAAGACCCAATAGTTATGCCTGTTTTAGCGATCCCAGTGATGTAGCAAGGGTAGAAGATAAAACATTTATCTGCAGTCTTCGCAAAGAAGATGCCGGCCCAACTAACAACTGGATGGAGCCATTAGAAATGAAAAAGAAACTGCAGGATCTGATGCAGGGTTGTATGAAAGGAAGAACATTGTATGTAATTCCTTTTTGTATGGGACCACTTGGTTCACCTTTGTCAAGGTATGGTGTACAGATCACTGATTCTGAATATGTGGTGACCAATACAAGGATTATGACCCGTATGGGAAGTGAAGTAATGCCTTACCTTCAGAAAAAAAGCTATGTAAAATGTCTTCACACAGTGGGTGCGCCATTAGAAGGAAAGAAGAAAGATGTAAGCTGGCCTTGTAATCCGGATGTAAAATATATCTCCCATTTCCCCGAAGAAAGACTGATTATTTCTTATGGTAGCGGATATGGCGGTAATGCGTTGATGGGTAAAAAATGTTTTGCACTTCGCATTGCCTCTACTATGGGCAGAGAAGAAGGATGGCTGGCTGAGCATATGCTTATTATGGGTGTAGAATCTCCTGATAAAAAGAAAACTTATATAGGTGCTGCATTCCCCAGTGCCTGCGGTAAAACAAATTTTGCCATGCTTATTCCACCTAAAGAATTTGACGGATGGAAAGTAACAACCGTAGGTGATGATATAGCCTGGATACATAAAGGAGAAGATGGTGGCTTATATGCTATCAATCCTGAAGCAGGTTATTTTGGTGTAGCTCCGGGTACCAACTACAAGACCAATCCTAATGCTATGGAAAGTATCAGGGCAAATACAATTTTTACCAATGTGGCCATTACCACCGATAAAGATGTATGGTGGGAAGGATTGACAAAAGAAGCACCGGAAGGATTGACTGACTGGCATGGCAAACCATGGGATCCAAAAAGTGGAAAGCCCGCTGCACATCCTAACTCCCGTTTTACTGCACCTGCTTATCAAAATCCTGCTATTGATAAAGATTGGGATAATCCGAAAGGAGTACATATTGAAGGTTTTGTTTTTGGTGGAAGAAGAAGTACCGGTGTTCCTTTAGTATATCAATCATTCAACTGGAATTTTGGCGTTTACCTGGCTACTACTATGGGAAGCGAAATGACAGCTGCTGCCTTTGGTGAAATAGGTAAGGTACGCCGTGACCCGTTTGCTATGTTGCCATTTATGGGTTATCATATTGGTGATTATGTAAACCATTGGTTGCAGTTTGGCCGTGACCTGCCCAATGCACCAAGAATATTTGGCGTAAACTGGTTCCGTAAGGATGAAAAAGGTCAATTTATATGGCCGGGATTTGGAGATAATATCCGTCCGTTGAAATGGATTGTAGAACGTATCCGTGGTAATGCCTCTTCCGTAGAAAGCCCGATTGGCTGGATGCCACGTTATGAAGATCTGGACTGGACAGGCTTGGAAAGTTTTACCAAAGAAGATTTTGCCAGTATTATGACTGTGGACCGTGAACCAGGCAAACAGGAATTATTGTCTCACGAAGAATTATTTGAACGTATGTATGATAAACTGCCTAAAGAATTTTTCTTTATGCGGGAATTACTGCTCTCTGCCTTGTGGCGTTCTCCCGAACATTGGGGGCTACAGCCAGAAAGAGGCTAGACCTCTGCTGATTGCTTGTGCTTTTTAAAACTATAACCAGGTCAGCAGGTATACTGCCTGCTGCCTGATTATGGTGAACGTTGTAAATTTTATTTTATGCCGGAATGGTTTCATGATCTCTTTACAAAGGCATCTATTGCACAGTCAGTTGTTATCTATGGTTTGGTGATAGCTATCGGCATCTGGATGGGCCGCATTAAAATAGCCGGCATCTCGTTGGGTATTACCTGGGTATTATTTGCAGGACTTGCTTTTTCTTATTTTGGCATTGAAATAGAAAAAGGTACCGAACATTTCATAAAAGAATTTGGTCTTATTTTATTTGTTTATTCTATCGGGTTGCAGGTAGGTCCGGGTTTCTGGGCTTCCCTGAAAAAAAATGCCCTTACCAACAACCTGCTTGCTTTATCTGTTGTGGGATTAGGAGTAGTCATTACCGTTGTCCTTTATTTTTTAAGCAAAAACAGTATCAGTGTAATGACCGGTGTAATGAGTGGTGCTGTTACTAATACTCCCGGCCTTGCTGCTGCTCAGGCTGCCGTAAGTGATATGAGTGCGGTCGGCGCAGATAAGTCCTTGATAACATTGGCATATGCCGTTGCCTACCCATTAGGTGTTTTTGGTATTATTGGTTCTTTACTGATCTTGAAAAAAATGTTCGGCGTAAATATTGCCGAGCAACAGGAATTTCACCGGAAACTGGGAATAATCCGGGCAAATAACCCTGTTTCCATTCATCTGAACCTTGAGAATAAACAACTGATCGGGCAGCCATTATTTAAACTTTTTGATCTGCT
>JBARSW010000204.1:0-2133 GCA_049644925.1 Chitinophagaceae bacterium
ATGCAGGGCAAACAATCATTACATTCTTACGTTCATAATAGCCGATCCGTTCAATGATGTCACGGGCAATATAGGATTTTCCCAAACCCACACTATCACCCACCAGGCACATACCAATCTTCTTATCATTAAGTCTGTTAAGGGCTTTACGTACACTTTCCTGTTGGAAAACAGTAAGTGTATTTTTTCTCTCAAAAGTATCTTCCAGTTTCAGTTTTTCTTCAATTTCAATATCATCACCATACAATTCATATAAAATGCGGATGTATATTTCGTATGGCGAATATGCAAGGTTGCCAAACTTACTAAGGCCAATTATCTCTGTGTTGAATTTCAGGTTCCAGTCTTCGCTTTTACTCCAGAGGTCTTCAAACCAACTGCGATGGGATGGATGCTGCTCGGGGTTTAGTCTACGATAATTTACTGTTGCATTATTATCCTCTACGGCATTCAGTTCAAGGTTACCGCTTAATCCCTGCTTGGTGAAATTGGAACTACCGATGATGCCGATAGAATTTTCCTGCTCTGAGCCAAATATGTAACACTTGGCATGGAGGAAATTTTCTTTGTAAACTTTTATTTCCAGTTTGGCATTACCATTTTCATCTTTCGGGAGATACTGTTGCAACAGGGTACATACTTTTTGAAACTCAGGTTTTAATTCAAGTGCTTCTAAATCCTTTTTTAAATAACGCTGCGGAAAGTTCGGATCAATAGGTTCTGGGTTGGCAACCTGGTATGCTTTTACTGAAGGCTCTTCGCCTAAAAGTAAACGAAACTTTACGCCGTCACGGGAAAGAAAATAAGATAATTCTTCAAAAATATCCACCATGCCGGGTAAGTCCCAATAGCCGGTGGCAATGGCCACTTCTGTAATGCGGTCATTTTTAAGAAAATCTGCAATAACAGTTTTAAGCTGGTATTTAGGTATGGAGTTATCAAGTATTTTACTAAGCATTCTTCTTTCCCAAAAAACAATGTGTGAGTTAAGGTGAACGAAGGTAATTATTATTTGCAAAACTTACCAGTTGGTAATATTTTTGTTTTATCTTTGTAATTATACCGACTGGTAAGATTTATGGCAGTTAAAAAGAACATAGCACCTAAGAATGAGTTGCTGAAAGTTTATAGAAATGAGGCTTTTGATATTGGTTTTTATGATTACTTCAAAGACCTACCCAACAACAAGATTTCTCAGGTACTTAATAACAGGGAACGAAAAATAACTCTTAATTCTGTTACCTACCGCCAGATAAATAGCTGGGGAGATCAGGACCTGTTAACTATAAAAAGAGAAAACCGTGAATGGCGTAAATACAGTTTGATGGATGCTATTTGGGTAAAAATATTACAGGAGCTTAGGGAATTTGGATTTTCGATTGATAAAATCAGGGCTGCTAAAGAAAGCCTTTCCTTCCTGAGTGATAAGTGTGGAGTGCCAATGCCGTTTTTAGAATTTTATACTGCCTTTGCCTTAGGTGGAAAAATGCCGGTAGTGATATTGTTTTTTACAGATGGGGTGGCAGTGCCAGCAAACTTTACTCAATTCAAGGTTACAAAGGAAGTTTTTGATGTAGATCATCATATTCAAATCAACCTTAATAAAATATTGCAGGGATTTTTTCCAAATCTTGACCTGCGGCCAAAGTATGAATTGGAAATGCCCGTATCAATTGAAGAAGTGGAACTATTGGCATTTATGAGAGTAAAGCAATTTGAAAAAGTGGAGGTGCATTACAAAGGGGGCAGAATTGATTTGATTGAGGGGCTGGAAAGAGTGGATGCCCAAAAAAGAATAATGGATATTTTCCGGGAACAGAAATACAGCGACATTAACCTGATACAGCAAGATGGTAGAATTGTGGCAGTTACCCGAAAAGTAAAAAAGAAAATAAAATAAAAGGGACAACGCACCCTGAATAAGTTCATACGGCTACAATGACCGGACAAAGCCCCGGAGTTGCGGCAGAGCTAATTCAAAATGATCAGTTTAGAAACGTGTAAAAAACTTTTACAACAACAAGGTAAAACTTACACAGATGACAGATGAAAGTGTGCCTGAGAATCTTTTAATGAAAGCATTTTACCTGGCTGCTCCGCAGGTGGAAAATGCACGGCGTTCATTAAACACTA
>JBARSW010000205.1:0-1774 GCA_049644925.1 Chitinophagaceae bacterium
TTCACCGCCATACTGCCAATAGCCGCATAAGCGGCGCCGGAACCAAATGTGATTTCAACATTCTTTAGTGTACTGATTCCCCCGCTGAAGTCTATAATTAAATTGGTTTTACCGGCAATTTTCTCTAATATTTTCCAATTTTTTACTGCACCGGCTTTTGCTCCGTCCAGGTCAACGAGGTGCAACCGCTGCAGGCCGGCATCCTCAAATTGCTGTGCTACTTCCAGCGGATCTTCATTATAAGTTGTTTGCTGACTGTAGTCGCCTTTTGTCAGTCGTACACATTTTCCATCAATAATATCTATGGCGGGTATGATTGTCATATTATATATTCAAAAAATTTTTTAAGATTTGTTCGCCTGTCTCTGAACTCTTCTCCGGGTGGAATTGTACACCATAGAAATTATCTTTTTTCAATGCAGAACTATAGGGTTGTATATAATCTGTTTCAGCAATGCTAAAAGGGTTCTGTTCAGCAAAATAGCTATGTACAAAATAGCAGTAAGTGTTTTCCTTAACTGATGAAAATAATTTGCTTTTCAGATTGTAAATAGTATTCCATCCTACCTGCGGAACCTTTATATTGTTGTGGGCCCCATTAAATTTCCTGACCATTACATGGTTAAATATTCCCAGGCAATCTGTATTGTTTTCTTCTGAATGTTCACAGAGTAATTGCATGCCCAGGCAGATGCCAAGCACAGGCTGTTGCAATGAAACAATAACTTTGTCCAATTCTCTTTCTTTCAGGTAATTCATGGCGGTACTTGCTTCACCTACCCCTGGGAAAATAACTTTATCAGCTGTTTGTATCAACTCTTTATCGTCCGTTACTGTAGCCGCTGCACCAATTCGTTCCAGGGCAAAAAGTACCGATTGAATATTGCCGGCATTATATTTTACAATAACTATTTTCATTACAGAATTCCTTTTGTGCTGGGCAATTGCATATTGTCAATATCCCTTTTAACTGCCATTTTAATTGATTTGGCCAATGCTTTGAAAATGGATTCAATCTTATGATGCTCATTATCTCCTTCCACTTTTATATTAAGATTACATTTTGCAGCATCTGAAAAGGATTTAAAGAAATGATAGAACATTTCAGTGGGTACATCACCAATTTTTTCTCTTTTAAAATCGGCATGCCAAACCAGCCAGTTCCTGCCACCAAAATCTATGGCAACCTGTGCCAGCGAATCATCCATTGGCAGAGCAAATCCGTACCGGCCAATCCCTTTTTTATCGCCCAAAGCAAGGGCAAATGTTTCCCCCAATGCAATTGCCGTGTCTTCAATGCTGTGATGCTCGTCAATATGCAGGTCGCCATTAACTTTAATTGTAATATCTATTCCGCTATGCCTGCTTAACTGGTCAAGCATATGATTGAAAAAATTAAGGCCTGTATCTATATTTGCAATCCCTGTTCCATCCAGGTTCACCAGTATCCGGATCATTGTTTCGTTGGTGTTTCTTTCATGTTGAATGACTCTTTGCCCAAGCCGGAGATATTCATATATGGATTTCCAGCTTGTAGTTTCCAGGGCAATAATTTCTTCAAAGTGCTGATCTGTACCAGCTGTTTCATCTGCTCCAAGTAGTGGGTCATTATTTAGCCATATGGCTTTGCACCCAAGATTTTTCGCCAGTTGTATATCCGTAATCCTGTCGCCAATGACAAACGAACCAGTTATGTCATATTCCGGGTTATTTAAATATTGTGTCAGCATACCGGTCCCTGGTTTACGGGTTGGGATATCATCTGCAGCAAATG
>JBARSW010000206.1:0-57354 GCA_049644925.1 Chitinophagaceae bacterium
TATTATTACTCAAAGCCGTATTTATAAACGGACAGGTCCAACTACACTGGGCAACAGCAAATGAATCAAATAGTAGTCATTTTGAAATTGAAAGATCCATGAATGGAAGAATTTTTACTAAAATTGGTGAAGTTGATAGCCGTGGAAATAGTATGGTACAGCAGCGTTACGAATTTGCAGACCTATACCCATTTTTTGGTAAAAATTATTATCGTCTTCGCCAGGTGGATATCGATGGACATGCTGTATATTCTTATATGGTAGCCATACAAGAGGGAGAAAAGAAAGCAGGATTTTCTTACCTGTATCCAAACCCAGTTAATGAGGGATCTGTTAAAATTATCTTTCGTGTGGAACGGCCAGCCAATTATATATTCCAGATGTTTGATATAGAAGGAAAACTTATGCTTACAAGACAAGTATATTGTATAGTGGGTATAAATGAAATAAGTCTGGATGTTAGTGTATTACCAAGAGGTGTTTTCACTGTTCGTATCAACAATGGTGAATTCAAATCCATGCAATTAGTAAAGGTAACCGAATAACTTTACGCTATTAGATCAAACTGATCATCTGCAATATCGTTTACAGGGTATTTTTTATTTGTTCGGAATTGTGTAATTATCGAAAATTAATTTTATGACTTGAATTAAAATTCCTGTTGTACATTAAAATTATTTGCGGATAAAGTCAGTTTATAGGTAAAAAGATAATTTAAATCAGTTTGTTAATGATTTTTCCTCTTTAAATAAAAAATAGCAGGCTAAGTGCCTGCTATTCTTTTTTAAAAAATAATATTATTTTACTTCGTTTATCATAATTTCCTGCACCTGGCGGGTATGACGGTTTACCGTGTATTTTACAGTACTTTTTGTGTTCCTGCAAAAGATTTCAAAATACAAAGTTTCGTCACCAATTTCATCTGTATTCAGTACAAATTTTTTGGTAAAATTTTCTGCTTTAATGTTTTCCCAATAAAGAGAATTACCATACTCATCCCTGATTACAATGGTGAATTCATTTTGTGTTGCACTACCGGCACCTGTCAATTGAAAAACCGGTTGTTCGTTGATGTTTCCTATGAAACTCATAGTAACCGGAACTGTCGGATTTTTTTCAGTAGCGAAGGCAGATGGTGCTGCTGCCACTGAAAATGCCGTTAATAATGCAATGGCGATAATGCGATTGTTTCTGATGATCTTTTTCATAATTTAAGTTTTAAATGTTAATGAGCTGTTTTTTCTGTTTTAAATAAAAAATTTGAGGCGGCAATCGGGATGGCAATAAATCGTGGCAAATAATAGGGCAAGTGTAGTTAGAAAAAGTGCCGGATTTATTTCCGGTAAAAGCAATTGATATGCTTTGATAAAGCAAATGTAGTGGCAGTTTAAGTAGCCCGCAAACCATCATTTTTGTTCCTTTGTTATATCCAACTATGTATGCAATTGTCTAAGTTGTTTACTATCAGTAATGTTGCAACACTGAATTTGCAGATACCCAACGTGTTATTTTGCGGTTTAAAAAAGTTTTTTGTATTAAAATGAAAGCAATCGGGCAGATATGTTATTATAAATTGTTTAATAATTGGGAGTTTATTCAAAAGATATTAGCTCAAATAAAAAATTTAACGGAAATCAAGCTTTAGCACAAGTTGGTTTTATTTTTCTGATTCCTGACAAAATGCCTTTTCATGCGGTAAATATTCAATTGACAGAAAGATAATTTTTGTCTAAGTAGTTGAAAATCATAATTATATATTATTGTTAGGAAATAATTGCTAACTGGATTTGGCTAGGTGCAGAAATATATTATCTTCATTCGGTTAGTTGATATGCCGTATAGGCGCAACTAATTTTCCCTCAACCTATTGGCGGGATATTTGTTAATTTAAAAATGAAATTGCATCATAGAACAGAGATGGTGTTAAAAAGGAGAAAAAAATGGCATTCAAAAAAGATGATATTATTATTATTGAACCGAAAGAGATGTTTGTTGGTAAAATGGACGCTCCTGTAACATTAGTGGAGTTTGGTGAATATGAAAATGAAGAATGTGCAAAGGTGAATGAAATAGTAAAACAATTACTGATAGACTATGATGGTAAGATAAGATTCCAGTTTCGTCATTTCCCACTTACATTAATACATCAGCGTAGCCTCAAGGCAAGTGAGTCTGCTGTGGCAGCAGGACAAGAAGGAAAATTTTGGGAAATGCATAATGTATTATTTGCCAATCGCCGAAATCTTGGTACTACCAGCCTTAAATTACACAGCAAAGAAGCCGGTGTTAAGAATAAGAAATTTTTGGATGACCTGGTAAATGGAATGTTTGGTTGGCAGGTGCAAGATGATATAAAAGAAGGACACAACCGAGGTGTAAAGGAGATTCCTGCTTTCTTTATTGATGATGTAATGTTAACGGTAAAACCAACATACGCAAATCTGAGTGCCGCTATAGAGGCTGCATTAAAGAAAGGTAAAAGTAAAACTGCGGTTAAAGCAAAGCCTAAAGTAAAACAGAAGCAGAGTGCCTGATTAAATAAGTATGAAAATATAAAATCCTGCAAGGTTAATTCCCGGCAGGATTTTTTGTTTGTGGACGTTCCGGTTATGTTTATGCCTCTGGGCTTTTGTTTACTTCCTCAATTTCCTTAACAGGTTGAACCGGGGCTGTAGTATTTTTTATGTATAATTGAAATGATGAATTCATACTGAATTCATAATCTTGCTCTCTTACTAATTGGTAGGTTACCTGGTCATCCAGTAATACAGCAGCTAGTTCTCTTGCCACAGGTGGAGGGGTGGCTGCTGTTTTTTGAATTCTTCCTTTATGAAGATAGACCGAAAAAGTAAGTTTGGCTTTTCTTCCACCAGCAGCTCTTTCAAAGTCTGTACGGTTCATTTCCAGAGTCTGATCACCATTGGGCGAACGTTTCATCAGAATTTTAATAATCGGCAGATACTTTTTCCAAGGCTGGGAGAACATATTGAAGTGTTTTAAATTATTTGATTCATGTTACAAATTTAGCAGAAATCAGGAGTTGTTATTCTCTGCTGATAACCGGGTAAACTCCATACCATTAAAAATCCTTGCCAGGTTCATATCTTTTGTTTTTCTCCACTGTTCAATATTCTGACCACTTACGATGCGCCAGAAATTCTTGGATTTCAGTTCCTGGTAATCATTGCCCTGTATAAAAAGACCAGTAATGGTGCTTCTTTGTTTGAAATGTATATTAAGGGCCTTGTCTGTGTTATTCTTGGTTTCTACAAACTTTATAATAGCGTCATTTGTCATATTAAAGGTTTTATTGAGTAAAAAAGGGGAGCTAAAAACAGCTCCCCCTCTTAAGTATCATGTTAGTGATAAATAATTACCAGCGGTTGTTGTTGCTGTTAGAGTTAGAGTAAGCAGGCCTTGAAGACGACCTTGCAGGTCTTTCTTCTTTAGGTCTGGCTACACTTACTTTGATAGAACGACCATCAACGGTTGCGCCATCTAATTCAGCAATTGATTTTTCAGCTGCTGCATCATCACTCATTTCCACAAAACCAAAGCCTTTGCTGCGGTTTGTGTATTTGTCCATAATAACTTTTGCAGAAGTAACTTCTCCGTACTCAGCAAAATAACTTCTTAAGTCTTCATCCGTTACGGCGAAACTTAAATTTGAAACATAAATGTTCATGTAAAAAAATTAACTTTTAAAAATACTTGAGAATAACGCAAGGGGTAAAGAAGACTAACTTTTAACAGCAATTACGTAGCAGAAAAATTGTTCACTTACTAGATGCTCTATCGCTCAAATTGACTTTGCAAATATATGCCTAAAAGTCGAAATACGGATTTTTTTTTAATTTCAAGTTTTAATTTGCTTTCTCCGGCGATTCCATGTTGAATATATTCCCGTTTTCCTCTTTTTTACGGATCCCAAAACTATAACGCAGGTTGATGCCAAATCTCCGGGTATCTGACTGCCGGAAACCACTTGCATCAACAGAGCCTTGCCTGATAGTGAATTCGTTTTTGTTAGTGGCAAACATATCACTGAGACTTAGCGTTACAACCAGTTTTTCTTTTAAAAATTTTCTGTTGATGCTGGTGTTTAATGCGCCAAAAGTGGATAGTTCATAAAATTGCTGTTGTCCTTTCAGTCTTAAAAAACCGTTTAATGTAATGACCGAACGTTTGTCCAGTTTCAATGTGTGATAAGTAAAAAAAGTCCAGGTCCCTTTTTTAAAGGAAAGGGGTTTATTTTCATACAATCCCTGGTAAAAATTATGATTATACTGTGCACCTAATACAAAAAAATACCTGCCTCCCGGAGGAATAGCACCGAGGCCTCGGAAATACCATTCTTTGTTTTTCCCAAGATTGTCATAAGTACGATAAGCCTGGCTCTGGCTGGTATCCGATTGGTAAACAACATTAGTGAAAATGTCTTTGGTATCGTTAATCCCAACTGCAAGAATTGGCCTTTCATCTACACTCACATTGGCTTCATAATTCTGATTGAATTGCGGACGGAGAGAAGGATTGCCTGTTTCAGTTAAGAATTCATCTATATATCGATTGAAAGGGTTTAATTGTTCATAATTAGGTCTGCTGATAGTGCGACGATAAACAAGATATGCCCTAAGATCGTAACCAGCAATTTTCATCAGGTTTTTACTCAGGTATATATATGGAAAAAGATCGGTTCGATGAATAGAAAACGAAGTATCACCAGGGATGGTTTGTTTACCTTTCATGTTTGTATTTTCCATCCGGGTACCAAATTTAATAACAAAATCTTTGGCCAATGTTTTGGCTCCCTGCAGGTAGAGCGAATTGATGTTTTGATTATAATCGAATGTATTGGTACGAGCCAGGTCTTTTGTTCTTAGTCCATTTGTCTCCCGAAAGTAATTGGTAACATTTAACACAGCATGGATAGTGGATTGGACACCGGTTTCAAACGTAAACCGCTTTTTCATTTTTAATTTCAGGTCGGATCTTCCTGTGAAGTGAGTACGTTTGTTATCACCTGTTCCATCACCGGCAAAAAAGCGGATTAAAGGAGAGTAATAGTTTGTTGAAAAATCCTGGTCTGATTTATTATTGGTATGTGTGAAGTAAGTATCGTTGGTCCATTCTGAACCAAGAGAATCAATTTTATATTTTGTTTCAAAACCACTGCCTAATGATAATGAATGACCATCATTGTTTACATTATTAATACTGTTGCTTAGCTCCTGTGAGGTGCTGATCTTTTCAATTGTATTATCATTTTGAGAATGGTTATGAAAATTGTTGTAGTTCAGGCTGCCGTCATATGTCAATTCCCATTTTTTCCCTAATGCCCAGGTTATTCCAAAAGCTGTATAAATAGTATTGCCTGGGTATTTTGTAAAAGCTTCCTGCCTGAGAATGGAATCGGTATTGAAAATTCTATTGGTTATGATTTTTTCATAACTGTTTCTTCTGCCATAATTAAAATTGAGATATGATGTTTTTTTGCCGGTATTATTATTCAGGTTGAACCCGATGAACTGGTTACCATATACTCCTTGCTGGAGGCCACCGTTAATGCTGCCCGTTAGTCCTATTTTCACTCCCTTTTTCAAAACAACATTTACAATGCCACCGCCTGAAGAAGCATCATACTTGGCTGAAGGGGTTTTTATTATTTCAATTTTTGAAATGGAATTAGGAGGCAGGTTTTTCAACATTGTTGCCACATCAGCAGCACTCATTTTCATGTCACGGCCATTAATTTGAACAGAGGCCGGCGTCATACTGCTGATATAAATGTTTCCATCCTGGTCCACAAACAAGCCGGGTGTTTTTTCAATCACTTCATAACCGCTGGTAGATGCTTCCACCAGGTTTTCCGGATCAACAATCAATTTATCATCTTCCTGTTTCATCAATGGTTTTTTTGAACGAAGTACAACCGTTTCTAAAGTTTTACCAAGCGGTTCAACTGAATAACTAAAAATTGTTTGATTGCCCGTAATGACGATCCCTTTTTCAATAGGATGATAACTTATTGATGATATTTTAATAGTGTATTGGTTCCCTTTTAGAAGTTCGAATTTAGCAGTACCTGTACTATCCGTTATTTTCTTTGAACTTTTTGTGGTGTCAATCCTGTTGATTACAAAAATGTTTGCAAAGGCAACAGATTCTTTTTTATGGTTTAAAATTTTAAAAGTTACCGGGATTGTCTGGCCAGCTGAAGCAAAGGACACCAGTATTAATACTAAAAACAGGAAAAATTTTCCAGGGATAAAGTGTAAAGGTTTAAGCATAATTAATGTGAAAATTGAGAATGGGCAAAAATATATAATTATACTTCCATCAAATGCCTGAAAAGGATAAGTGGTTGATATTTCTATTTCTTTTAACCTTTACTTGGTTTTTCTTTCTGAATTTTATTTTCTTGTTTTTGTTTTCTATCATGTTTTGTCTTGGCCTCATCAATAGAATGAGTATGATGGATATCGGCTTCTGATTTTGCCAGTGCTGATAGTTTAACATAAAATTTCTTAAGCGTTTCCAGCTCTTCACTTGAAAGTTCTTCAATATCTACTAACCGGTTACTGGCAGTAGAGGAGGCCGCAATAAGTTCATTCAGTTTTAATTGTACTGCTATGGTGTCTTTATTTTGCGATTGTTGTATAACAAAGACCATCAGAAAAGTGATAACAGTGGTTCCTGTATTTATTACGAGCTGCCAGGTGTCTGAATATTTAAAGATTGGTCCGGTAACCAGCCATGCAACTATTACCAGGCAGGCCAGAATAAAAGCTAACGGTTTCCCGGTTGCTTTTGTCACTTTTGCGGCAAATCTTTCAAAAAGGGGACTTGTATTTTTCATAAATTTATTTTTTCGAGGGTTGATGATTTCATTATGATTACCGAAATTTAATCATTCAGTTCAACAATGATAAAATTTACTGTTACTATACACAAGTTTGGCCAAAAAGGTGAAAAAACCGGTTGGACTTATATTGAAATTCCCGCCGATATCGCACAGCAATTAAAACCCGGAAACAGGAAAGAGTTTAAAGTAAAAGGCAAACTGGATACTTATGTTATTAAGAGAGTTTCTTTATTACCAATGGGCGGGGGTATTTTCATTATGGCATTAAATGCGGCAATGAGGAAAGCAATTGGCAAGAAACAGGGTGCAATACTTCAAGTTCAACTTTCTGAAGATAAAAGTGAATTTGTTTTCAACAAAGATTTTATGGAATGCCTGAATGATGAACCTGCTGCAAAAATATTTTTCGAAAGTTTGCCCGGTTCACATCAACGTTATTTCAGCAGGTGGATTGATGATGCAAAGACAGAACCAACCAAGGTTAAGAGAATAACTATGGCAGTAAATGCGTTGGCCAAAAAATGGGGATACCCGGAGATGATAAGGGCAAGTAAGTAATGAGCAAATTTGGTAGAATTGAATGAGCCTGTAGTGAAATACAGAAAAAAAATGAATCAGATAAATCAACATAATAACCGGATATCTGTACTTAAAAGTCATCAGGGAGATGGTACATAAAAAAGATTTACTTGTTAACAAGTACTTTTGTTAGTTGCAAAACCATATACAGTAATACTTCTAATTCAATATCATTTTTCAACAAAATGGGAATAATCAATCTTCAAGGATCAGCCTGCCGATAGTAGTTACCGGGTAATTGTTCCATCGCATAAAATTTAATCCTACAACAGCATCGCTTCCGATTGAACCGGTATATACAGCATCTGTAAAATAAAAAGTATTAAAAAGGGTTAAAACGTGTTGAACGCCGTTATCCCCGTCGGTTCCTTCAAGGTCATTGCTTGTACGCCACTTCCTGCCACCTGCCGCATTTGTATAAAACAGGCTTGTACTTACTGATGCACTTTGGGTCATACCTGCGGCCCAGTTGGTCATAGTTATTGTAACTTTACATCCATCATCATCCGCACAAAGGTCATCTACTATTGCTTGTGGAATTGGTATTGAGGAACCCTGTGGTATTGAAGCATTAATCTCCCATATAAATCTTTTCGGGTTCATGTTAAAGGTAGTAAAGGTGCTACTGCCATTTATGGATTTTAGTCCCATACTGCCTGAAAGTTCTATCCAAGTTGCACTTTCGCTAAACCAGTACGAATTGGTTTCTGAGTCGTATACCAGCAAGCCATTAGCCGGTGCTGTTATCGCAGTTCTTTGTGCGGTGCTCATCCTAGGTATTAAAACGCCGGCCGTGGTTGAACTGATTTCAAGTGCTGCACTGGCATTCGGCGTAGTGGTGCCAATGCCAAGCCTGCCCGTACTGTCGAGAAGCATTTTTGTATCAGTAGTCAGAAAACTATTTCCATATACCCAGGAAAAGTTTCTGGTTTGGTTTAATCCGGTAAACCATGCTTTGGCACCAGTACCAGCTATTCCCGCATTGCGAAAACCAAGAGCCGCTTCTCCGGTAGATGTATTGGTATTCTCAATAAGTACAGACTGGTCTGTGCCACTATTAGCACCTACTGTTGAAACGAAATGTAATTTGGTTTGAGGTGTAGTCGTTCCGATACCTACGTTTTGTGCTTTAACTGGTAGCCTGCTTATAAATAGTAAAGAGAGTATTATAACGACAGTACTTTTAGTAGAATACATATTTATTGTTTAATAATTTTCTGATTCATTACTTCGCCATCCAACTGGTATTGCAGAAAATACATTCCAATTGCAAGGCTGCTCATATCTATAATCATCGTTTGCGCTGTTACTGTTTGCTGTTGCAATAGTTTTCCTTCGGCATTAAATAAAAAAACAATTCCGTTTTGTTTCAATCCGTTAATAGTCAGTACATCACTTACGGGATTTGGATACACTGTTAATGCTGCATTTGCCTGTTTATTCAATTTAATAATGTTAGAATACGTAAATCGGCCATCTATGTCAATGGATTTTAAACGATAAAATGCCACTGTTCTGCTGCTGAAAGTATTAGCATCGGTAAATGAATACAACGAAACGCCTGCTGCCACATTACCTAAGGTTGTATAAGTTTGCCCATCATCACTACGCTGTACTTCAAAGCGGCTTACGTTTACCTCATTGGCGGTTTTCCATTGAAGTATTGCATCGTTGTTTTGTTTACTGCCTGAAAAAGAGATAAGGTTTAATGGCAATGTAGATCCAATATTAGTCCCGGTTACTGCAAACTGACCTCCAACTGAACTAGTACTGTATATCCGGATATAATATATACTCCCAATAGTAAGCCCACTCATGGATACTGTGTTTGTTGTTGTACAACTTCCCGAATCATCGTTGCCCAGGCAGGTAAGTGCCGTACAAGTACCGGAAAAAGCCTGAATGCCGGGATCATAACTACAAGGGGAGCCGCTACCATAAACAGAAACAGAGGCAGTAGTAGCAATAGCCTTGAATTTGTACCAAATATCCCTGGAACCGGTCGCACAGGCACCCGAAAAACTAATACCTTCAGAAGTTCCACCGGCAGTTGATGTAGCAGTTCCCACAATACTGGCAAGGTCTATTGCCATTTGGCAAATATCATTAGGTACAAGATTTGAATAGGTAACAGAGGTTACATTAGCCTCACAACCGGTTGGAGTACTACAGCCAGAACGGGGAACAACATACCAGTAATAGGTGCCGGGCAATAAAATAATCGAGGTACTTGTAACGGTGTAAGTGCCATAAAAAGCCGGAGGATTATTGGTGCCCAGGTAAAGGTCATAATCTGTTGCACCAGCAGCCGCATTCCAGCTAAAGGTTATATTAGCAATGCCAGTGGATGAACCATTTGCCGGAGAAATATTCGTTACGCAATTAACTATCTGGCAACCTGAATTAAATGAAGTAACATTGGATTCACACCCGGTTACCTCACAATTAAAACCTATTGGTACTACATACCATGAATAGTTTGTATTTACTAAAAGACTGCTGACAATTGCAGAAATACCTGAATAAGTACCCTGTAAGGTAAGGGGAAAGCTGCTACCTAAATAAAGTTTATAGGAAACAGCTCCGGATACAGCACTCCAAGTAAGGTTGACAGATGTAGCGTTGATAATACTTCCATTTACCGGTGAGATATTGGAGGAGCATGATAACGAAGAACAGTCATTCGGTGTCCATGTATATGTTTGACCTGTAGCCGGTGAGGATGCCGGACTGGTTGATGTAATCCGACAGGTACTACTACTTGAAATCCCTTCTATAGAAGTAGCCCATGTATCTGAGGGAGAAACAGTATTTACCAACCGGTTATAAATATTGGAAGGAAAGGAATTGGAGCCCGTTCTTATACCAACTTGTGGCGAGGAGGTACTGGATGTAATATTTTGAAAAGAACCATATACAAACTGCATGGCACCAGTAGACGTATTTAAACGAAGTTGAAAACTGAATATCTCTGTGTTAATTGCCGAGGTATAACGTTTAACATCTTTCCACTGAAAAATTATTTCATTGCCGGATTGCTCCCACCTGAGTTCCGGGGAACCACCATCCGCATTTTCGATATCCATACCAAATGGTGCAATAAACCCCGGCACAGCAGTACTAGTGCTAATCGGGGCATAAAGATTAGAAGCAGGGGCACTGTTTCCTAAAGAAATCCATCCATTGGTATTGGCGGTTACCTGTGTATAGCTAACTCCTTTAAAGGTAAATGCCGTTGGAAGGGCTACCGCAAAATTATCATCATCAAAAATCCCGCTGATTAAAACAGTTCCGCCACTAATAGGAACATAAGCACCTGTAGTTTGGGAAAAGGTTAACCCGGAACCCTGTGCTATAGAAGAGATGGTAAAAAAAGAGAACAATAATGGCAGCAAAACTTTTCTCATAACTATACATTTAACAGTAAAAAATTATTGGTTTAATTTTTACTGTAAATATGCGTGATGTAAAGACAGGGGGCAATAGCTAATTGTAGCTATAAAAGCCTCTTATTGTGGGTTAGTGGCAAGGCTTCAATTAAGATAAACAAATAATAAAGCAAGGTCTCTTGAAGGAGACGTTGCTCACAAAAAATGAAGATTTTTAAGTATCAATTTTTTTGTACAGATCAATTTACTTTCTCAAAAATCCATTCCTGTGTATCATCATTGAGCACCCTGCTATATAGTTGTACCTTGCCGCCATCTTTGTTTACATCGGCATTTACAGCATCTATAACTTTTCCAGACAGTATATTCTTAATAATGTATCTGCCGTTTGGTAGTTTTTCAATACTCCATTCCTGATTTGTACGGGGAAATAACGGATCAGTCCTTTCCCATACCTGCATCAGGCATCCATTAACAAATAGTTTCGGAGTAAGGTCGAATGTAATATCTAAAGGATTTGAGGGCGGATCGACCGGGCTACTATTTCCATCTAAGAACTTATCACCGGAAATGCAACGCAATGTATATCCACCTAAAGGGCCTTTAACTTTTAAAACCATAAACTTATTGTTATCTGGTGTTTCATCTATTCTATTAAGAATCACATTGCATCCATTATTATTTACACAGTTTCCTTGTACATCAAGATATTTCCCCCCACTCGCACATTTGATATAATAAGTACCTTGTTCGATATCGGCTGAATTTCCAAAAACATTTGGGGGTTGTGCCGCTGGGTCAGGATTCTCTGCTTCTACCCAAGTAGTATGTGAGCCAATACCATTGTACCCATATTTGATCCATATATATCCTTCTTCACCCCAACTTCTTCCCCATGAATTTCTTACCCTCCATGCCTGTTTACAATCATCCCATCCCACAATAATCACAGCATGATTAAGATCGTATGCACTTGAAGGAGGAATTTCATTAAAAATACCTTCTTTATAATTCTGAAAGCACTCAGTTGCTGCTACAGATGTGGCAACTGCACCATGTGCCCGTATGGCATTTTTGATTTCTGTTACACTGTTGGGTACGAAAGGTTGTATTGGAATACCAGCATAACCCCATGCTTTTAATTTATAGCGCATTCCTTGAGCTGTAAAGCATTTATTCTGATCTATTGCTTTATAACTATATACCTCCTCCTTTCCAATACCGGAATTTTGCGTATGAATTAAAGGTAATTCTGAGAAAAAACCATTGCAACCATCTGCAAATGGAGTTGCACAATCAATTAAGTTTTGTTCTGAAAGATCAACATCCCAATTGAATCTATTTTTTAAGTTTATTTCTGTTATTCCTGCAACTGCAAAAGCCCAACAACTACCACAGTCACCTTGATTTCTTATTGGTGGTAGATTAGGTACAATATAGCTATCCAATCGACATTGAATTACCAGATCCGTGCCCGGTACAATAGTTGCAGAAGGAATAGCTTTAAGATTAACTCCTTTTAATATTTTTTCAGCAAGTTCGTTTTGGTAGCTCGCAAAATCAATACCCAATCCTCTTGCATTATTGTTACTCGTAATTTTCTTCAAATCAATTAAACTAATTTCATTAAGTTCAACTTTGAAGTCATAGTTTTTGTTTACAATGTATGATTTAAGATTTACTAATTTCTGCTTTACCGTAAGGCTGGCTTTTAGTTCAAGTGATTGTAAGGTAGGTTTTGGCAAAATGTTTCCCGTATTTATTTTGGGGAGTTCCTGAGCGTATATGCATTTAGTAAAAAAGGACGTCAGTATAATGCAAAAAAGAAATTTGTTCATGATATTAATGTTTGGGTTGGTGTTTTGTTTATTATTTATTCGGTCAATGCAAGGTGAAAACAACGATTGTAGTAATATGAATGCAGGTCATTTTATATTATTTTCTGTTTAACTGAATACAGAATAAATCGGTTACACTAATAAAAAATTAACGGAATCTTTCTTATAAAACATCTTGTACAAATTAAAAATTTTACAAGACTAATCTCTTACTGTACTATTGACTTCAAATGAGCCTGCGATTGTACGGTAATACAGGCTTGCCTGAACACCCAAATCACTCCACCTGTTTATTCCCTGTAATCCACTACGCCCCCGCACACATGGACTTCCAATTGATGCGATGATCGAAATCACCCTGTTTTCTCTCCGGGGAATTGGGAATTCAAAAATACCTCCGGGACCAAGAGCCGGTACATTCACATTGGTAACCGGGTTAAAATTACTGTTCCCTAATGTACAGATATAAAGGGTGGTTGCTGAGGATGCTCCTGCTCCGGCATTTTGTACCCTCACGATTAATTGATTAGAAATGGTTGTTATTTTAGTTTCATTCAAAATATTATTTGCAGGACAAAGCGAAAAAGCAGCTACCTCACTGGCCTTAAGTACGTCACCATAACTTTTAAAAGCGTTTAAAAAACTAATGGTAAGGCGTGGCTGTGGTGGTGGATTACCGGAAATAGGCGTTCTTACACCAGGTGGCAATGGTTCACATGTTGTGCTTACCGTTTGAACCCTTTCCGGATTTACATCCAGAATGCCCGGATAGACAATTATATTGTTTCGTAAATAACCGCCTTTTGGGTATTCTGCATTTTTTAAATTTGCTGGCATTATCTGATCATAACCAATATTTCCTGTCTTTATCAATGTAGCCCTGAAAGTGATATAATTGTCACTGACATAAGGATCTGAAATATTGCTGAAAAAACCATTTTCATTAAGTCGGTTAATATTACGGTCCAGCCTGATCGATCCCAGATTCTGACCAGAAATGGAAACTACACCTGTTTCATTTTTCCTGGCGCTGCTTTTGAAAATATCATCACCGTCTTTTCTGAATTTAATAGTATGAATCCGCTCTTCATTCATAACCTCCAGGTAAAATGGAATACTTTCATCCTTTCCAAAACCAGCTCTTGGGCGACGTAACTTGACAGTATGCGTACCAATTGCTGCATCTTTGGTAACCATAAACTCCACCACCACATGGGCACCATTGTAGTTAGGCAATACAGAAGCATGATTGGTATAAATAGTATTACAGGGTCCGTTCTTTTTCTCCAGAATCCGGCTGAAAGTTACACCACTGGTTACATTTGAATTGGGTGCGGTAACCACCACTTCATCGGTTATATCGAGCCAGTGGCCTATATACATGACAATTACTTTTTCAGCCAAGTTACCTGCACCGGGGCGGATCACTCTGGGTGAAATATATTGACTTACTGCTAAAAATCTTTCTGAATGAAAGTTGCCGTTTTCCAGGAAAACTTGTGAGGCACTGTTGATCAAAGGGCCGTCGGGAGTTTGTGACACGCCAATCTTGTTGCACAACAAAGCGAATAATAAATACAAAATTTTCTTTTTCATTAAACTATTTTTTGTGTAATCAGGTGTTATCAATTAATTCCTAATGCGCTTAAAATCCCATCAATAACATTTCTTGCAATGCCAAAAGCATCGGATAATGCGCTTATAATAATAGAAGCACCATAGCCTGCTTTATTCATCATATCTGCTACATCATTTGCCGACTTGTTTAAAACTGTTTTTAAGGCATTTCCCACTTTTACACCATCAGCACCTGCTTTTTGCAAAGCATTAATTATAGCCTGTGGACCAACGCCTAAACTGTTTAAAGCCCTTACCACATCTGTTACCTGAGCGTTCATTCCTTTAATCAAGGCTTCAGTAATTCTATCGGTTGTATAACCTAAGTTTTTTAAAGTACTATAAGCCAGGTTTATTGATACACTATAAACCTGTTTACCCATAGCTAAAATTGAATTAGCGCCAAATCCAGCTTGTTTCAACCATCCGGCTACTGTTTCGAAGGAAGCAGTAAATGAGGTTTTTAGTGCATTCCCAATTTCGTTTGCGGTATAGTTAAGTGCCAGTAGTGAATTAGCACATGTCTGCCCGTTTTTATTAAGACCTGCTTTAAAGGCATTTGTAATTTCCCCGATTAAAAAGCCAGCCAGCTTTAATGAATTTCCCATGTCATTTAACGCATACATTTGGGAACTATTTATGGCTAAAATTATTTGCGTAGCAGTAAAACCTGCGAATTTTAAATTTACCGCCAACTGATCAATACTCAAATCGTAAACACGGAAGAGGAGATCAAAACATTGCTGGGCTGTGTATCCAGCAACCTTTAATTTAAATATTAACTGGTCATTTGAATAATTATAAGCAGCTTGTAATCCCTTTGCAATTTGATCAATTGTCCAGCATCCTTTCATGTTAATAATAATCACTGCTTCGGTGCTGCCAAATACTGTTGCAGTAGCTTTTAATATGCTTTCTGCAGAGTTGGCATAACTATTTTTTAAATCACAAACTACCTGTAGCAGCGTTTTGCCCTGGTCTTTCAAACGCTGTACATCAGCTGTTGCATCCCGGAAGATTGTTAACCCTTCAATCCTATTAGCCTGAGTTCTGTTAATGACAGGTTGTGGTGTCTGAGCATTCGTTAAGTAAAAGCTTAATAATAAAGCTGTAGTAACGGTAAGTTTTTTCAAGATTTTCATGTTTAAGATTTTTTGGTTTAATGATTAATGATTCTGATTGGAATTAATTTGTAACTACTATTTGGAAAAAAGTATGTTAGCATTTTGCTTACTATTTGTGATTGTTTGCTTCTGCTTTACTATTCATGCTTATTTTTTAAGTCTTTGAAATCATCAATTCACCTTTTCAAATACCCATACCTGGTTTAAAGCATTATGCTGGTAATCCCATTGCATTACTTCACATCCGTTGGTATTAGTTCTGGGGTTATCCGCATCGAGTACTTTTTTGCTTTTTTCGTTTTGTAAAACATATCGGTTGCCACCCACATTATAGAAGTACCATATCTGATTGTTCTGAAAAGGCAGGGAGGTTAAATTGTTTTCCCAGATTTGAATTCTTGCACCATTATTATTGCTTCCATCTTTAACATCAAGTACTTTATTGGTGCCTCTCATTTTAAGACCATAGGCAGCTCCTTTTTTAAATACTTCAAATCTCATATTGTTGCCTCCGTCCTCTTGCCACAGGATAAGTGGTTTGCCGTCTTGACCACTGGTTCCTTGTGCGGCAAGATTTTTACCATCTTTAAGGCAGGTAATTTTATAAGTGCCTGTTCCGGTTACCAAGGCAGTCCCCGTTATATTTTGTGCTACAACACCAATTGTATTAATAAGTCTATCTGTAAGATCAACAAATGTATTTAATGCGTTGCCAACAGGGTTGTTACCAGTTGCACGGGAAATATCAAATCCTGATCCACAACCCATAAATGATCTATCAGGTAACTTGGTAGGAAATGGAACACTTTCTTTTTCTGAATCAGTTAATTGTTTATATGTTGCCTGCATATACCAACCCTGCTGATGAAAGCAAATTCCACCCAAACCGAAAGGAGTAATAGCTGTTAAAGCTGTTGGTGCAGAGCCGGCAATTCGAAGTATTTCACCATTCGATCTTTCTGCATCATCATAAGTCAAATTATTAATATTAGTAAAACTATTTCTGATTCCCGCAGGTTGAAATCCAATAACTTGAGCAAATACGGTTATGGGGTCGTCCATGAATTCAAAACGCTGAAGTTTCCCTTCGCCTCCGATAGTAGTTATAAAATCAGTATTAAATGATGCATTTCCAATTTGAGGAGATGCATAAGTATAAATACCCTGTGGTTTGATATTATATCCTTTAGCCAAAAAATAGGCAAATAATTGAGCAAGTCCTCCACCAAGACTATGGCCGGTTATCCATACTTTTTTGTTTGCTCCTCCCAACTGTACAATTCTGCGGGCCATTGTATCTGCTATTTTTAATAGCGATAACCACATGCCCTGATGTACCAATGCCTGACCTGGTGTTGGATTGTTATTAATTCTTCCGGGATTAAGTTTTAAAGCCTGAAAATCGGTAAGCAGCCATTCCTTTGTTTCATAATCAAAAGTATTTTTAGGATCTCTTTGAGCAACTTTATCAGTTCCCCTAAAGGTTATAAAAATACTGTTCTCTGCAGGTATTATCATTGCTTCGGGGTCGTATCCATCAAACGAAAATTTGCTTTCAAAAAACTGCATATCGTTTCCTGTATATTGAGTGGTGGTACTAAAGTATGGACTCACCACCTGTCTGAATTTCTGAACAAATGCATTACTATTAACTTGTAATAGTTCACCAGCTGCTGCCAAATTAGATGGAGCAACTGTTGGACTTTCAACTTCCAGAATTTTATCTGCATAAATTGCCGTTGATAAATAAGCCAGTAAGAAGGCATTTTTATCATTTCTTCCAGTTGCATTTGAAGCAAAGCCTGTATTAAATACGTTTGCTCCCTTTTGCGTTCTTAAAGCAAACATAGGTTGTAAAACCTGTCCGGCTTTTGGCTTTTGTGGAATTAGTTTTGGCTCTATTTGTGCCTCAGATACTTTGCTGATTAACAATAAAAAAAGCATAGAAGTTTTAAAAAGCTTAAATGTTGATTTCATCTCAGTCTGATTTATTTAATAATGAATGATTTTAAAAGTGTGTTTTTCATTACCGCATCATGCAACTAATATTGGCAATTGGCGTAAAGGATATAGTTTTATAATTTTTATCCATTAAAAGGCGCATGCCATAATTAAGGACCACATTTCTGCTTATACGCCAATCGCCTCCAAAATTTACTGTATAGGGGTGAACAATATCCCATTTTACGGAACTGGTTACAATAGTTTTTCCACCCGGAGTAGTAAAAGATTCATTGACAGCATCAATGGGTGTTTTTACCCTTTTGCCTTCATAAATAACTTCTGCAAAAAAATTGTATATAGGTCCGCCATACCTGAAATTGATACCCATGCTTATCAGATTATTAGCAGCGATTGTGCTGGCAGTTATTTCATCTCCGGTTATATTATCTTTTAAATTAAAAGTAACTTCCTCTTCGTAAAATGAACTGCGTATTAAACCGGAAAAAAGGCCCCGTTTACCAATTCCAGTTCCAAAATTCAGCCATAAACCATTTGCTGTATTCCTGTTTAGCCTCAATTTTTTTAAGCTACCTGCACTGTCAGTTCCATAAGTATAAATTTTGCCATATGCAAAATCAACATATGCTGCATTCCAATTGTCGGCAACAAATTGTGAGGCTTTTGCCTGAATTGCAGTATTTCTTCTGCTGTAAAAAGTTGCTATTTGTAAGTCGTTTTGTCTTAAAGCATCTCTGGTAGTTTGAAGATCTGAAGGTCTTGTGAGTGAATCCAATGCAGATAGCAATTCTTTTTCTTTGCTCTTTAATTGTGCCATTTCTTCATCAAAAGTCTTTTGAACATCATCATATGCTCCCTTTATACGTAGCGGGTCTTTTTCTTTAA
Organism: Chitinophagaceae bacterium; assembly: GCA_049644925.1. GTDB lineage: Bacteria > Bacteroidota > Bacteroidia > Chitinophagales > Chitinophagaceae > JJ008. The sequence goes on from JBARSW010000206.1 coordinate 18,260, forward strand.
ACAGACTTATTTTAAATGCGCCTCCAATTCGCCGGTCACTGGTTTCTGTTTGTACTGTTCCAAGGGATACATCAAGTGAAGCCAGCATTCTGCTTATGGCTGAAGCATTTTGGTATTTTTCCAGATTTTTTTTATTATAAAATAATTCCCATACTGGTTGTGCCTGTATAGCGAGATTAGGATTAACCCTCCAGTTCTTAAAGCTCCAATCCACTTTAAAATCTTTAATATCTGCTGTTCTTGCCACCTGGCTTGGTGCCTGGCCCATCAAATCAAATAACGGGGAGGTGGGTATGGCTAATTCCTTTGGCGCCAATTTTTGAGAACCTGCCTCCGTTGAGCTATTTTGCCCAAATACATTGCTAATTAGAAATATTAAAAAAGCTGTGGTGCAGATTTTCTTGAACAATTTTTTATTACTTAATTGATAGCTTAAATAGTTCGAAAGATTATTCATAAAAACTGATTTTTGTTTCTGTGTTTTATCTAATAAATGTTTGATGTAAAAATGTATTATAAATAAACTTCAGGCAATAGCTAAATATAGCTATTGCATACTGCTTTCGTTTTAAGCACTAATAATCCGATTGGTTAGGATAGAAATCAAAAGTGTAAAAAAGTAATTGGATAGATTTTTTTTGCCAGTGTTACTGCTTCTCCCAACGAAAGAACCTGTGTTTTTCAAAATTTACTGCAAGTTCCATACCTGGTGAAAGGGGAACAAATGTCTGGAGAATGTCAATAAGGGGTTTGTTAGCATAATATATCGCGATACTGATCTTAGCACAAAACTATTGTTTGCTATATTTAGCCCAGATGACTAATTATAGCAATTGGAAAACTGCATGTAAGAGTTACGCCTTTGCCTGGAAGAGTATCAATGGAAGTGTTCCCAATTAGCTGTTTGCACCTTTGTTCTATATTACTCAGGCCATTGCCACTGTTTTCTTTATTTAAATCAAAGCCTATTCCATTGTCTGTTATTTTCAACACGACAAATTCACCCTGTTGATAGAACTTTATTATACTTTCCGTTGCCATGCTATATTTGGCAATATTATTAATGGCTTCTTTGGCTATTAATAATATGTTTTTTCTTGCAAGTGGATTAATTATTTTTTCTGTTAATTCCTCATCAATATCAAGGATAACTGTAATGTTTTTTACAGCAAGTAATTCATGTGTGTAGTTCCTGAGTCTTGTTGTAATTGAATTTTTCTCTTCTACAGGTGATTTAAGACTCCAGACAATATCACTCATCCTTTCCATCAATTCTTTTGATTGTATAGAAATTTTTCCAACCATTTCTTTGCTTTGTTCAGGTTTTGTATCCCACACTGCACCAGCCAGGTCTCCATAGATATGCATACTGCTGAGTGTAGCTCCCACATCATCATGCAGATCAGCGCTTATCCTGGTTCTTTCATTGGCCAGTGTTAATTGCTTTTCAATTTCAAGTTTTGTTTTTTCTTTTTGTTCCAGTTTTGTTTTAAAATTCAAGCCATAGTTCAGGAATAATAATTCGCCAATTATCCCTAATTCAATATAAGATGCATAGTAAGTTGCAGGCATCATTCCTTTAGTGATAAACAATGAATCAATTAAACTTCCACTTGCACAAAAAACCAGTATACTACTTCCGATAACCAATATTGTGGTAAGCTTGTTATTTTTTCTTAATAAATAATACACAACGCCTAAGGAATAAATCACCAAAATGAGATGGATAATATTGAAAAGCCTGTCTAAAGTATTAAATGGCATAACGCCGGATACTTGAAATATTATATCAATAGACCCGATAAAGATTAAGAATGTTGCTACATACTTTAATTGCCTGCTAAAGATGGGATACAATATATTACTGTTTGTAAATAGTCGTCCAAATTTAAAATATGTTCCATATGCCACTGTAATCACCCCCCTGCCAATTACACTGATTTCTTCATTGGTTTTGAACCAATTAAAATAAATTGCTGGAGTCATTTTTGAAGTGATATACAGCGTTACAAAAAGTGTATAAATAAAATAATAAATAAACTCCGTTCTTTTAAATAAGGTATACTGGAAGACTATATAAATCATCTGAAAGATGACCATGCCTAAAAATATACTATAGATGTTCATTATTATTTAGTGTCAATATAAAATGTTTTCGAAATACTTATTTTATAAAAACAAGCTTTTGCAATATTAATGGAGGATGAAAAATATTACAATCGATTTATTTTGCAAGTCCCTTTTGATGCGCCAACGCCACCGCTTCACCTAAAGAATTCACTTGTAGCTTTTCGTAGATCTTTTTTATATGATTATTAACTGTAAAATAACTGATGCCCATTTTGTCGGCTATCATTTTATAACTAAGTCCAGCAGAAAGAAGTTTTAATACTTCGTTTTCTTTAGCAGTTAGTTTATAATCCTTAGTAATTTCAACAGGCGTCTGGCTGAAAAACCGCATTACTTTCAACGCAATGGAAGGGCTCATACCGGCACCACCATTTATTACATCATCAATACTTTGTGAAATCTGGTGTACTGATGCATTCTTTAAAATATAGCCTTCTGCACCAGCTCGAAGGGCAGCGAACACTTTATCGTCATCATCAAAAGCAGTTTGCATGATGATTTTTATGTGGGGAAAATGCTTTTTTGCCAGTGCAACTCCGCTGATGCCATCTGTGCCCGGCATCTCGATATCCATTAGTATTACATCCGGTTTTGTGCTGGCAATATCGTCTATTATGGTATCGCAGTTTTCAAAACTTCCGGCAAATTCCAACTCATTATACAATTGCAAAAAGGCCTGAAGGCTTTCTCTTCTTGCTTTATTATCATCATAAACTGCAATTCTGATCATTTAACAAAAATATATTATCATAAGCTTACCCTGCATGACTAATTGTAGCTATTGGAAAGTTGCAGGTTATATGAGTGCCCTTTCCTGGCGATGTGTTTAACAGGTAGCTCCCTTTCAGTATTTCACAGCGCTGTTGCATATTCTGAAGCCCATTACCCGGCTTAAGTTTAGCAATGTCAATACCCTTGCCATTATCTTTTATCTCCAGCAACAGGTTGTCATTTTGCTTATAGAGGCTGATCGTTGCAACCGAAGCATTACTGTATTTGGCAATATTATTCATGGCTTCTTTGGCAATCAGCAATATATTTTTCCTGGCCACCGGGTTAATAATAAGTTTGCTTACAGCTTCATCTATCTGAAACTCACACAAAATGTTTTTTGCCGCAAGCAGTTCATTACTGTAATTTTTAAGTCTTCCTGAAAGAGTATTTTTATCCTCGTCTGCAAACTTCAGACTCCAAACAATATCACCCATGCGGTTCATCAGCTCTTTGGCCTGAGTGGTAATTTTTTTTACCATTTCCTTACTTTGCTCAGGCTTGGATTCCCATACTTCATTAACCAGGTCTCCATAAATATGCATACTGCTGAGTGTGCCTCCTACATCATCATGCAGGTCGGCAATGATGCGTTCCCTTTCCTGCTGTACCGCCATTTGCCTTTCAAGTATTCCTTTTTGTCTGCGAAGTTTTGAACGCACAAATAATCGAATAGTCAGAAACAATAAAGAAGTAAGCAGAAACAGAATAATCAGCCTGAACCAGATAGTTTGCCACCAGGGAGGAAAAATTGTAATATCAATTTGCTTTGTGTAGTATGTTTCCCCGGACTTTGGATCAACAGCCTTTGCTATGAACTGGTATTTTCCGGGTACAAGATTGGCATAATAAACAAAATTTCTGTTGCCGGAATTTATCCAAGATTTGTCTGCCCTTTTAAGCCAGTATGCATAGACAGGCTTTGTTTCTGTATTGGGTCTCAGTAATGAAAATTCTATACTGATGTCATTATCGAAGTAGTTTACTTCAATCTTATTATCAGTCATATTATTTATTATAATGTCCTTTTGTCCTGCCCTGACTGAAGTAAGGAGGATTCTTGAAGGATACTCACTAATGAAAAAACGGTCTGCCTGAACCTGTACCAACTTATCTTTTCTGAAAAAAATAAAACTACTATTAGGCCCCGTTAATATATTTTGCAGTACATCGTTATTTAATTCCGGTAATTGTATCCCTGTTCTAACAATGTCTTCTTTGCCGGCAGCTTTATAAAAAATTTCCGTTGGTGTAGAGATCCAGAGATTTCTATGATTATCCATCTCCGTCTGAAAAACAAAATCTGATTGCAGACCTTTGTTCCCGCTATAAGTCAGGAAAGAATTCTTTGTTGTATTATACAACAATAATCCTCCACCATAAGTACTCAGCCAGACTGAACTACTATCATTCTCAGTAATATAATTAATAGTATTGGCAGCTCTTGATTCCGGAAGACTTACATCTACAGCATAATGGATAATCGCACCATCACTTATACAAAATTTTGAAAATCCCTTACCCCCGTTATAACCAATCCAGAGATATTTTCTGTCCTTGGATAAAACAGCACAAATGATCCAGTCAGATTGCAGTTTTCCGGCAACTCCGGCAGTGATATGTTTCTTCAAACTACCATCCTGACCAAAAATATATAAGCCTTTGGACCATGTAGCAACATATATTAAACCATTGCCCCCATCCAGAATTGACTGTACTTTACTTTCAAGTGTTAGTAATTCCTTAAGCCTTTTATGGGTTAGGTCATAACAGTAAATCGTACCATTTGCTACATACCACAATAAATTGTTGGAAGTAAGGTGCATTTTATCAACATGCAGATTACCGGCAAAAAGATGTTTCCTGATACTGAATTTTTGTCCGGATAAATACGAATAAATTCCATGGGTAGTAGCCACAAAATAACTTACACTGTCTTTTTGAACAATATCCTTTATCTCAAATTTTACATTGGAAATGTTATCGCCATGTTTAAATGTGGTGATGGCAATTGCCTGTATGGCCGGATTAAAAATATTAATACCAGTGTTGGAGGCTATCCAGTAACAACCGGCTTTATCTATATACAGATAATTGCTTTCATCTGATAAAGCTGATTGGTCATGTACATTCGAAAGAAAAGAAGAATCAATGCTGTTACTTTTTGTTTCCAGTATCTGTGTTTTCCAGGTAAAGAAATGTAACCATACTTTACCGGCATTATCTATGCTAATTTTGCGTAGCCCTTTTCCTTCAAGGAGAAGTTTTTTATGAATGGTATTCAGCCTGAAATCATAAAAAAGTAACCTGCCATTATCCTGATGAGTTGCAAACCAAATCCCTTTTCCTTCTTCTATCGTGAAATTAGTTATACCTGTATAATCAAACAGTTTCCATTGCTGAGTATGCTCAGGTGTTGAATAAAATTTCTTTTGCGTGATATTGTAAAAGGCAAATCTTTGCCCTATCAACGTCCAAATTCCATTCAACTGTCTGTCGAAAGCAACCTGTACAACAGATCCTGGAGGAATACTATATGCATCCTTTCGGTTATTTTCAAACAAAGTCCATTTTTGCCGGTCAATATTGAAGCACCACAGGCCTCCTGCAGCCACCCAGATGTTGCCGCTATTATCCATGTCAAAAGACCTTACAATATTGTTGTATCCCGGTGAAATCGCCGGGTGGCTTAAATAATATCGGGTAAAAGTTCCATTTTTTTTATTATACCTGTTTATACCCTGATAAGTGCCAATCCAGATATTGCCCTGCTTATCTTCCAGTAAACTATAACAGAGATTATTGGATAGAGATAAACTATCATTGGCATTCTTCCTGTAATTTTTACAATAAGTCCCGTCAAATCTGCTGAGGCCGTCTTCAGTGGCTATCCAGTAATACCCTTCTGAGTCCTGTAAAATACTATTGCACCTGTTGGATACCAGCCCTTGTTCCGCTGTTAGATGATAGAAAATGGAACCGGGTTGTGCATTGATGATATCTGAAAATAAAATACCAGTTAATATTAACAACGATATATAAACTTTAAGTCGTACTGACATCCGGGAATTAAGATAAGGTAAAATTTGTTATTTTAAAAAACGATTGAATATGCCTATGATAAGCTGGAAAGCGATGGGGTGAAAAGATGAAGTAAAATTCAATAAGGAAGAATTTTATATAATGAATGCGGCCTGACAAAAACCGGGTTCTTGCTGAATGTGCAACTTTCTGAAGATAAAAGTGAATTTGTTTTCAACAAAGATTTTATGGAATGCCTGCGGGATGAACCGGCGGCAAAATTATTTTTTGAAAGTTTACCCGGCGCACATCAAGGATACTTCAGTAAATGGATTGACGATGCTAAAAAAAACCTGCGAAAGTGATACGGTTTACAATGGCAGTAAATACACTGGCCAAAAATGTGGTTATGCGGGGATGATAATGTCACAGAAGAATGATTCCTGAATTACTTTAAGGCATCTTTAAATATGTTGTATTCTCAGCTTGTATGTCCAATGTAAAATAAATAAATCTCCGTATTTATTCCTTTTATTTGCATTATGATTTCTTCAATAAATGATTTCAAAAACCCTTTCTTCATCGGCATTGCCGGAGTGGGAATGAGTGCCATTGCCCAGTATCTGAAAGGAATTGGCAAAAATGTTTATGGTAGCGACCGGTTTTTTGCTCCCGGGGTTTTCAATGATGTACAGGAAAAACTGGAGGCAACCGGCATAAAATGTTTTGTACAGAATGGGGAAGGCATTACTGATGAAACTGATTTGATCGTTGTTTCCTCTGCTATTGAAGATACTGTGATGGAAGTACAGAAAGCGAAGGAATTGAATATTCCTATTATAAAAAGGTCTGAATTATTGTCAATCATAGCAGCTAGTAAGAAAACAATTGCTGTTGGTGGCACCAGTGGTAAGAGCACTACCAGTGCCATGTTGTTTGATATATTGGAATATGCCGGTTTGCAACCAAGCATTATCAGCGGAGCCGGGTTAATAAGTATTATTAAAGAAGGAAAAATAGGCAATGCAAAAGTAGGGGCGGGAGAGTGGCTGGTGATTGAAGCAGATGAAAGTGATGGATCTATTGTACAATACAAGCCTGAGATAGGGTTACTGCTGAATATTGATAAGGACCACCAGGAAATAGAAGAGCTGATGAGCCTGTTTGGTACATTCAGAGATAACAGTAAGAAGTTTGTGGTGAACCAATCGCATCCGCTTACAAAGCAACTTTCACAAAATGTGCAATATGATTTTTCTACAGATGTGAATTTACCTGCCGGATATACTGCTTCAGATTTTTTTCAAAAAGGATTAGCAATATCCTTTAAAATAAATAAAGTTGCATTTAACCTGAAACTGGTCGGAAAACATAATATGGAAAATGCGGTGGCTGCATCAGCAGTGGCAAACCAGGCAGGTGTTAAGTTGGCCGTTTGTGCTGAAGCATTGCATAAATATGAGGGTATCTATAGAAGGCACCAGGTACTTGGAAAAAAATACGGCGTTTGGCTTATTGATGATTATGCCCATAACCCGGTTAAATGCGCTGCAGCTATTTCGGCTTGTCAGCCCATTGCCCCAAAAGTGATTGCCTGGTTCCAGCCACATGGTTACAAACCAACAAAATTTTTGCGGGATGATTTTGTGAAAGAAATTGCCGGTGTACTGCGAAAGGAAGATGAAATCTGGATGAGTGAAATATTTTATGCCGGTGGTACTGCTGTAAAAGATATTTCAGCCAATGATTTGATCAATGACTTAAAAGTATTGGATAAACAGGCCTTCTTTACAGAGAACAGGAATGATTTTTTAAATGCTGCCCGGCCACATCTTACCAATAATTGTGTTGTATTACTTATGGGAGCCAGGGACCCATCACTGGAACTGTTTGCAAAACAAGTTTGGCAGGAATTATGATTGCCGGTTGTTTACAAAACAAATTCTGCAATATTTTCTTTTGCAACCGGGAGAAACATATACCAGCATAAAGCCATTAACAATCCGGGATGTGCTGTGCCGCTAAGATTTTTTTCTTTAGCAAAATGTAAATCGGTTGCCCCTTCATTTACCTTAAGTCCACAGGTTACAAATGGATTGTCTTTTGATTCTTTATATAATACCATTTCTGCGAGAGGATTGTTGTGAGTGTTATAAAAAAACCTCTCTCCATGTACATCAATAAAATTTTCTTTGTGTTCTGTGCCCAGTTCACCTATTTTAAATCCGTATTCATCCCTGATAACAGTTTTATGTCGTCTGAATCCTTCTTTTCGGATCAGGAACACCCTTTTTTGATTATTGCATTCTACCCTGGCTGAATTGGAAAATGGGTTTAAGGTAAGTGTAAGGATTATTTTTTCATCCTTATACAAATTATAAATTTCGTTACCCGAAGTTGTTGTGGAAGATTCCCATCTCATAATAATTGGTTTTATGGTTGATGTTTCATGTAAAAGGTACTAACCTTTTTTTGGTAGCCGTTACTTTGCCCAAAATTTAATATTAACTTCATATTGGAAAGAATTTGGTGAATTTTCTGTGGATAATCGCTAAAAAACACCAATTTGGATCTTTTAAAAAAAATCCGGTGACAAAAGAGAGAGATAAAAAGTATTTAGAAAAGGCCATAGAGTTATCCGGCAGGGCCCGAATTAATGGAAAAGGCGGCCCTTTTGGTTGTGTGGTAGTTTTTGGGGATGAAATTATTGGGGAGGGATACAACCAGGTTACCAGCTCAAACGATCCGACTGCACATGCCGAAGTAGTGGCAATCAGGGAGGCTTGTAAAAAATTGGGATCCTATCAACTTACAGATTGTGAAATTTATACCAGTTGCGAGCCTTGTCCCATGTGTCTCGGGGCAATTTACTGGGCAAGACCCAAAAGAGTAATATTTGCCAACACAAGAGAAGAGGCAGCCGCAATAGAGTTTGATGACGATTTTATCTATAATGAGATAAATACTGAGATTAAGGATAGGAAAATATCTTTTGTACACTATCCACATCCCAAAGCAAAGGAAGTATTTGAAGAATGGAAAAAATGGGAAGGGAAAACTAAGTATTGATTTTAAATTAGCTCATAAAATATAAATGAAGCCCGGAATTATCCAGGCTTCATTTTTTTGATTTTTCAATTAGTGAACAATGATTTTCTTAGCCTCAGACATTTCGTTCGTTGTAATTATTATTGTATAAGTACCCGGGGCTAAATGGTGGTTTATCATTATGTTATTACTAATAGTATGTTGATGATGTGGTTGTATACTTCCTTTCATATCAAATATTCTTATATCTACATTTCCTCTGACTTCATTCAACAATTTGATTGTAAAACTATTCCCTGAAATTGGATTCGGAAAAATCTCTAATTTAGAATCTGTATTTGAAAGTTTTATTCTCTCAACCTTTGAGAATGAAAACCTGTTGTCTATATCTACCTGTTTCAGGCGATAAAAGAAAACACCTTTTAATGGCAGGTTGTCATAAAAAGAATAATCCTGTAAACTATTCGAGTTGTTTACTCCCTGGGTAGTTCCAATGGTAGTATAATTAATTGCATCACCTGAACGCTGTATTTCGTAATGACTATTATCTCTCTCAAAAGTAGTCGTCCAGGTTATCTTTACCTTTTCTCTATTTTCGACTTCAGCTTTGAAAGTAATAATATTTACAGGTAATGGAGCAATTAATGCCGGGATTGCCAATGCATACTCTGTTCCAGTGGCACCAGTAACTGTCAGTGTGTTTGCGTTTATGTCTTGAGTTGCTAAAGCATCAGTCCATGCGCTAACCGAAATACTATTTCTTTTCACAAGTTTAAGTCCTATTTCTGTTGAAACCGCAGGATTGCCTGTATAATTATATACCAAAGTATAGGTTGGTGTTGCTGTTCCTAAAGCTCTAACTCCCCAAAACCTTAATGGGTCTAATGTATAAGATGCAAGTCCTGTGGAGCCGGTTCTTATGGCATTATCATTAGCCCTGTAAACTTGTATTCCTGTAATGCTACCCGATGTTGTTGTAGCTGTAATAGCATCACCATCCGGGTGAGTAATAGTAGCCGTATATCCACCGGCGGCAACATAGTCGCTGGCTGAGGCATCTCCTAAAGCAGCACCGCTCCAGATATGATCGGTCGCAGGATCCATATTGATCATCGTTCCATCATTATTGTTAGCTGTCTCATCATTCATTAATGTTCCTGATGTTTCATCAAATCGCCAGTAGCCAACTAAACCGGATTCAGTGCCAATTAATTTCTTCGTCATGTTTGCTTTGATATCGGCGTCAGACCGGACGATATTCCAAACCCTGACTTCATCTATCATGCCTTTAAATCCCTTTGTCGCAAAATCAGTCAGGTCGGCACCAATCATCAGAGGATTTATTGTTGTACCAATAGAACCTGGTCCTGTTAGGTTCCCCCCTTCCTGAATCCCATTTATGAAGAGTTTTATTGTATTCGTCGAAAAATCATAAGTGCCGGCGACATGCATCCATGTACCATCAATAGGATAAGACGTAGTTGAATTCACTCGATACGTATTAGAAGTACCGTTCAGTCTGATTGAAACTCGGTATGGAGAAGGACCCTCGAGAAACAACTCAAAACCGGCACCGCTCGCAAATTTCTTCACAATGGAGTGGGTCTTGCGTTCCGTTGGTTTTATCCAGGCTTCGAGTGTAAGAGACTGAGAAATATTCAGGGAAGAGGCGTTTCCGCAATTTACGTAGTCACCTGTTGTGCTCGATATTTCGCCATCAAAATCCAGCGCATAGCCTGAGCCGTTGTCTTCAATGGGTGGAATCAAAGCAATTGTTGTAAAGGTTCTAAAAGATGACCATACACTTGTTCCATTTGTATTTGTTGCATTTACTCTCCAGTAATAGACTGTATTGTTTAACAATGCAGGCGTTACTGCAACGGATGTTGTTGCAATACTGCTTTGGTCAAATACTGTTGTAGCAAAATTTGATACTGTTGAAACCTGTGCCCTGTAAGAGGTGGCTGTAGCTGATGCATTCCAGCTAAGGGTTGGTGAAAGAGCTATTCCTGTGGAACCATCCGCTGGATTAATTAATGCTGGTGCAGGCGGGCCAGTTGCAACCAGAGCCAGGATCTCAGCGGCAGTTAGTGCCTTGTTGTAAATTCTTGCATCATCAATTAGTCCCATGAATTTGGATGAGCCATCTGGTTGTGCACCAATACCAACTCCCAGTGTGTTTGAAACGATTCCACCTGCCGGACCTGGCAAATCCCCACCTTCCTGGATTCCATTGATATATAACTTCATTTTTGTTCCATCAAAAGTTGCTGCTATATGCATCCATGCACTACCATTTAAAGGGTAAAGGGTTGTGGAATTGACTCTGAAACCATCACCGCTGGTAAACTGATTTAACCGGAAAAAAACTTTTTGTGGCCATGTACTTGCTGCACTCGCAAGTGATAATTCATAACCATCAGAAATACCTGATGTATTTGCCTTCTTAATTATATTTTGCGTTGTAGCAGTTGAATTTGCCGGATTTATCCATGCAGCAAGTGTTATCCCGCTTAGAGTACCTGCACCATTAATATCCAGTGTTGGACTATTAGGGGCGGTCGCATTCTGGGTTGTGCCATTGAGTTGCAGTGCATTTCCCTGCACCCCCGTAACAAAAACAGGACTGTTCACCGTTGTCGCATCATTATTATTACTTGTTGCATCATCAAGCGTTGATCCGGTAGTTTCATCCATTTTCCAATGAGCTACTAGGTTTGACATTTCAATATCTGTACCTAATATTCCTACCAGGCTGCTACCACCTGAAGCTATAACAACTATATCTCCGGAGTAATTTTGTTTAGTACTGGTAGCATTGTTAAATGTGCCCCCGCTTATTAAAGTAGTTACAGGCCCAAAGGATATTGCTGAAGTAGCAGATTCTTTATAAAGAATATTACCTCCGGCATCAGAGGCAGTATAAATAACTTTTACCTTGCCGGCAGTTTCATTTAAAATCACTATACCCCGTGTGCCGGTTGTTGATACTTCGTAGAGGTTATCCCAGGTTCCGGCGGGACGACGGATCAACAGGGCTATTTGTGGAAGCCCTGATCCAAAATCATTAAAACTGGTTTTTACTGCTGCATAAATCGTTCCATCACTTGCTACAGCAAAATTTAAATGATCATCTGCCATACCGGTGCCAATTACAGCTGATTGAGAGGCTGGTATCTCATCAGCAGACCAGGTACCTGCAGCTGCGCCATCAACATGGAATTTAAAACCAAAACGCTGTGTATTCTGATTTGACCATAATACGCCGATCTTTCCAGAAAAAGCAGTAATTGCACAAATATCGTCGTCAGTAACACCCGTTCCAATTGTTATCGGTGAACTCCAGGTAGAATAGGGAGCATCGCTCCAGCGAACGTTGATATCCGAAGTTCCGGCCGAAGCAAGCCACATCCTTCCTGTACCATCTAAATCAATAGTAGCTGTTTCAACACCTCCATCCAGTGTTATAGCAACAGTGGAAGGCCTTGTGGTCCATAGTTGGTATGTGTTGGATGTATATTCAACTGAAACAAGCGAAGAAGCGGTTCCTTTATAAAGCAGGATATGAGTAACATTTCCTACTACTTTACAATCAGCATAAGATGTTGTACTTGCATCAATATCTAAAATACTTGTCCAGGTAGTACCATCTAATCTGAAGACATGGGTTCCGGTTGAATTTGGCATTACCATCCACCATTTGCCAGCGTTACTCCAAACTTTGGATTGAGGTTTTTCGCCGGTAATAGCAGAAACGGTAGTACTTGTAAGATTTGCAATAGAATTGAAACCTTGTGCAAATGAAATTACTGTTGAAAATATAATAAATACAATAATGAATATTTTCACTTTTATTGATGAAAAAATATTTATTGTTTTCATAATGGGTCATTTATTTGTATAAAATATAAAATGCTTGACTGTGTTTAACCATTTCTATTTTATTGTACAATCAATTTCTTAGTTTCTGTAAACCCCCTCCCTGTAATATTTACGGAATAAATACCTTTCGCTAACTGATGATTAACTGTAAATGTATTTGCTCCATTGAACTGTTGATGAATCATTAATACTCCCTTTATGTCGAATATTCTTATATCGATCGTTCCATGAATTTCATCCTGCAGATTTATACTGAAACTGTTTCCACTTACAGGATTAGGATATAGGTCAATATTATTTTTTGTATTTGAAATATTTACTCTTTCAACTTTTGAAAGAGTTGACCTGTTATCTAAGTCAATTTGTTTTAAGCGATAGAATGAAATGCCTTTTAATGGCAGGTTGTCATTAAAAGTATAATTCTGTAAAGTGTTGGAGTTGTTTACCCCTTGTGTAGTTCCAATCGTAGTATAATTTATTGCATCAACCGAACGCTGTATTTCGAAATGACTATTATCTCTTTCATAAGTAGTCGTCCAGTTGATTTTTACGCTGGAATTATTTTCAGCCTTTGCTTTAAAACTAATAATATTTACAGGAAGTGGGCTATTGGCTGGAGTTGTAAATGTCCAAATTGGCCCGGTGGTTGTATTTTCACCATCATTCAGTTCAACATACCATTCATAATCTGTAAACTGATCAAGCGAAGGCCAGTTCACACAACTAGCTGAACCGGAAGCAACATTTGAATTAGTTCCAATTAGTGTAAAAGGCTGTGTCAGGGTTACCGGTAAAGTAAATTCACTGGTTGAACCTGTAAAAGAAGTATTACTGTAAGGTGAAAAGGTTTTAACTGATAATAAATTCAATGCAGGTAGAAATTGCATAATTCTCAAATAACCATTTCCGCCATTTGAATATCCACTTTGGTAGTCAGCCATTAAAGTGTGAACGGTATTTCCGCCAAATACATCCGTTCTTCTGCCCTCTCCGGCTACATGCCCTGCAAGCATAAGAATAAAGTTCGGGTTATCTTTTAAATCATTATATATTTTTTGTCCGGGTCCCTGGAAACTGGCAGGGTTACCGGTTCCCAAAATATTATGACTGGAGACAATACCCTTTCTGTTTGGATTGGTTTTAAGCAGGTTATCCGCCCAATCCAATACGGGTTGTAATGATGCAGTTGTGCCATCGGGATAATATTCAATACTGATACTAATGAAATCAATTCCACCAGCGCTGAATAATTCATAATGATTGTCATTGTTCGAGCCGTAATGCCCCCCATAATAAGATCTGCCTGTAAATCTTGATTCACCAAAATATTGGTTGTAAAATGTATTGGTTGAGTTGGGGTCGCCGATAACTCCCTGGTCATGGTTGCCCACACATATTCCATACGGAATTCCGTCAGTAATAGGAACATTTGGGTTTTCAATTTTTTTCATCGATGTATCTGCCCGTTTCCATTCAATTTGCTTATCTGCTCCAGGAGGGTTATTCCCATTTTGTACGCAATCACCTAATTGAATGACAAATGCCACATTACTGTCAATCCTGTGATCTGCTATCCATTGTGTCTGTGCTTTAAAGATTCCATTATGTCCTCCGCCACTGCTATTTGTTCCCGGTAATTCTTCTGTATAAAACTGTGTATCCGGTAATCCGATAATAGTGAATTTTGAACCGGGAGTAACTACTTTTTTTCTTCCATAAAAGCGAACTGTCAAATTATCTACATTGGGGTCGCTAACTGTTGCGCATATATTAGGGCTGGTTGAAGGTGAATTTGCATTGTTAGCAGGCGATGGATTTATAGGTTGATTGGGTGCCTGGTTATTATACCCACTGCTTACCCAGACAGGACCTCCATTAGTTGGATGAGATGAAATGTTATCACTTCTTAAAGTACCGTTAACAGAGCCGCCAACACTATTTGTTGCTGTAATATTTCCGTTTTCATTCAAACCCCAGCGGCCACGTAAGCCGGTGCCACTTGTTATTTCAAGATTCATGTTGGCCAGTATTTCTGCAGGCGTCAATGCTTTATTCCAGATTCTTACTTCATCTATTTTTCCATTAAAATATCCTCCTGGAATACCTCCTGATGTAAGGGCACTTCCAATTGATGCATGTTGGGTTGATATATTTTCTGGTACAAGGCCATTGGTCATATTTAATGTTGCAACACTTACGCCATTTTTGTAAAGAGTCCAAACGCCATCTGCTATATTATAAGTAACTGCTACATGTGTCCATACATTTCTCGAAATTGTAGCTGCTGCAATTTCAGCTCCTGTCGGGATTATAGGGTGATTTAGTCCTGTGACTGTTACATTGGGAATTGGAGAAGCGACTAAAGCTTCCTCAAAATCTGCAACCAGCATATCTGTACTTGTTATTCCCAGGAAATAATTCATATTCAAACCAGATGTTTCTGATTCTCCCCGCCCTTTTGCAATGATTGGAATGGCCAATGGCCTTCCGCCTGTACCATCTAATCCATTTGTTCCTGTTGTTATAGTAACTCCGGTTCCTTCAATTTTTATCCATGTCTCAAGTGTAAAACCAGTTGCACCGGGTGCGGTTGTATTTAAAGACGGAGCAGCTCCAAACGTTATATAATCATGCACACCATTAAAATCTACTGATGCATTGGTTGTGGGATCGACCTGGTTAAACCCTGTTACCCATAAAGGATTGATTGCAGAAAATGTTCCATTTACTCCTCCGGCAACAGAATTTGTTCCTGTGCTACCCGTTGCTTCATTCAATCCCCATCTTCCAACAAGGCCTGAACCGCTTGTTAACTCACCGGGATTCAGAGCAGTTAAAGCTGTATTCCATATTCTCACTTCATCAATCCGCCCATTGAAAAAACCGGGACGGATAGAACTTGCTGTATTTAAAGAAGAACCAATGCAAACATTCACATCACTGGCAGATCTTGGTGTGAAAGGTCCACCAGTAAGTGCAGGGAATGTTTCTGTAACGCCCCCAATAAATAAACGCCATACCTGTGTTGTAACATCAAAAGAAGCACCCACTTGTATCCATGTATTCATTGGTAGAGTAGCAGCACTAACTACCGAATGGTTGAGGGATGTGGCATTATCCTCAAAGTCTGCTATTAACTTCATATCGGAGAGGCGATATGCCAGAAAATAATTGACATCAACAGCTGCTGCTTCTGCTTCGGCACGACCTTTTGTAATTATTGGCACTACACCTGTTTGTCCTCCACCAGCACCGGTTGAACCGGTTTCGGTGGTTGATCCGTAGCCTTCAATTTTTATCCAGGCTTCCAAAGTAAAATTGGTCAGCTTCAATGAAGCTTGATTTCCAAGATTGACATAACTGGTATCGGTAAACCGAAGGGATTGTGCATTACTGAATAATACAATGGAAAAAAAACTAAAACATATAAGTAATAGTTTCTTGTAAAAGGGTAATAAACTTCTCATAAAGTAGAATTATTGATTAAAATTGTGTTACAGAAAACTGGAAATAGTGGTTCTGTTCAGAGGAGAATGGGTACCGGGTTAATCAATAAGTCAGTGGAAAAAAAAGTAGTAATTCGTGGGAAAGGGGATTAGATATATTACAATCTTAGCGTAAAGATATTAAATACTATGACATTTGCAAGTTATCAGGGGATTAAGACATAAATAGAGTCTAACTATTTATTTTGCAGATACTTATGGATTACCACATAACAGAGTACTATCAGAAGAATAAGTATCAATATTGAAATATATGTCCAGGGCTGATAGCTGATGTTCAGCTTTTCCCGTCTCTTCTTTTTCTTTGCTGTTTTTTTCTTCAGGTCACGGTTGAGCATCTCCACCATGTATTGCAATTGCTCTTTGTCTTTAAAATCCTGAAGCCCTTCTACTGCATCGTCGTCAAAATCATTTTGCAGCAGCATTTTCTCTACTTCATGTTTCTTTTCTTCAGAAAGTTTTCCTTGCAGGTATTGCAGCAGGGTTTCCTGGTCAACATCGGTTGATAAATTGGATAATATGTCTTTAATGTTTTCTGACATCTGTTTCAATCAAAATAGTTAAGTACTTTTTTCTTTTAGTTTCTTTTCTATTAATAGTTTCAGGTTGCGTTTTCCGTTCTGTATAAAACTTTTTACCTGTAACATACTGAAACCGGTTTCATCACTCACTTCCTGGTAGCTTTTCTTTTGCAGGTAAAACAAAGTTACACATTGCTGTTGCTCTGAACTCAGTTCTTTCAATGCTCCTTCCATCAATACAAGTGTTTGCTCATTTTGTAATAATGCCTGCTGGTCTGTTTCTTCTGAGGGTCTGGCTGCAAAATTTTCGTTTAATTCAGTGATTGGCTTGCCTGATCGTTCTCTTAGTTTCATCAGGCAGTGGTTTTTAGCCACCATATAAAGCCAGGATTTAAAATATTCAACTTTATATTTCTGCAGTTCCTGAATTACTTTTAAAAAAATCTGTTGTACACTGTCTTTGGCTTCTTCCTCATTTTTTAAATATTTCATACTCACACCAAGCAGCAATAGTGTATATCGCTGCAATAGAACACCCAACCATTCATTATTATGGTCGGCATAAAACTGTTCAAGCAGTTCCTGGTCGGTTATATGCTGGTACTTGTCTGCTTTCACAAGCGAAAAATAACTAATTGTAAGTTATAAGATGCTGATTTTTGTAAATTGAATAAAATATTATTCAAACAAATCAGATTTCTTATTTTAGAGAAAAATAAACTTATGGAATATGCAGTTGTATCCTTACCGGCAGCTCCAGTGAGAAGGAAGGCCCGCCATAGCAGTGAAATGATAAGCCAATTGCTTTTTGGAGAAACGGTAAAAGTAATAAAGACCAGGGGAGATTTATGGGTAAAGGTCCGCAGCCTGCATGATAATTACGAGGGCTGGATGACTCATACATTATTAGAACCAGTGACTGAATCTTTTGCCAAAAAAGAAAGTCAATATGTTGTAACCGGGTTGATAAATGAAATATACATCGGTGACAGTATCCTGCAAATTCCCTTTGGGGCATCATTACCTTTTTTTAGTTATGGAAAAGGAAAACTAGGAAACCTGGATTATGAATTTCATGGGAATTGCTGTAAAAGAAATGAGCAACCACGTAGTGCTGACTGGTTAAAGCAAAAAACTTCTTTGTGGCTGAATGCTCCCTATATGTGGGGTGGACGAACACCATTGGGAGTTGATTGCAGTGGGTTTGTCCAGGTAGTTTTTAAAATGATAGGCATTGATCTGCCCCGGGATGCATGGCAGCAGGCACAGGAAGGGAAAGCCTTGAAAAAATTCAGTGATGCGCAGGCAGGTGATTTAATCTTTTTTAATAATAAAGAAGAAATTGTGCATGTAGGAATATACCTGGGGGAAGGTAAAATGATTCATGCAGCAGGTATGGTAAGGATTGATGAAATCAATAAGAGGGGATTTGTGGATGCTGCAGTTAAAATAAGTGGCAAAAGGTTAAGGGCCATTCGCAGGTATTGGTAGATAAGCGTAACCTTCAACAATAATAAACCGGATAGTAACTACAAAAAAGTTCTCTGTTTTATTTTTACCAGATGACCATGCAACAGAAACGGGATTAAATTTCAGATCACCATATCTGAACTCGCAAACTTCTCCGTATTTGTTATTCCTGTTTTCAAACTTTTTTGTTTCTGTTCCGGAAAAGCCTTTGGAATATTTACGGCGAAACCGATCATACTCTGCTTTTACATTTTTTTCACCATCAACACCTGGCAAAGCATAACCAACTATCTGGTACACAAAAACACTAAAATTTTCTTCAATAGTAGTATCCAAAGATATTTCCTGTTGTGCCAATAATACTTTTGTCTTTTCTGTTTTGTATGAAAAAGGAGAGTGGTATTTATAAAGACCTTCAAAAAAGAAAAGAGTTGTGTCAGTGATCTTTAGTACGTTTTTTTCACTTAAGGCCGGATCATTTGTCAGGTTTTCTATAAAAAAAGAGAAACTGCTTTTAAAAGGATCGTACCGGTAATATTGTTTTGTTATTTGCAGAATTTTCTGTGCAGTGAGATGTTGTATTGAAAAAAGCAGGAGCAGGAAGGATAAAAGATACTTCATGACAATACATATTAGAAGGAAAATGAATTATGCAATGCTTTTTACCCATTTTACAAGCATTGCATCCCAACCCATCATTTTTATAGCAGTATAAAAAAGAATTACTCCAAATATTTTTCTTAATGCATTTTGGTCTATTGAAAGTGCCAGTTTACTTCCCAGGTAAGCACCGCCAATAAAGGCAATTGCCAGCAGACCTACCACTTTCAAATCAATAGGATTGCCTTGTTTCTGACATTGATAATAATAATACATGGAGGCGATAATAACTACCGGTAAAGTAAGTACTGCCAGTGAAGTGCCCTGTGCCTGGTGTTGTGTATAATGCAAAAAGAAAACAAGGGCCGGAACCATTAAAATTCCTCCGCCAACGCCAACCAGGCCGCTAAGAATACCAGCACCAAACCCGATTAACAGGATGATGATTACAATTTGTAACGTCATTGTATTTTTTTGATGTGGTTGCATTATTGCCCAAACTTTTCTTTATATAATTCTATTGCTTCATTAATAATACGGAAGGCAATGGTTTTATCCTGGAAATTATCAATCTCCACTTTTTTATTTTCCAGTACTTTGTATTGTTCAAAAAAGTTTCTCATTTCGAGCAGAAAGTGCTGTGGCATTTCATCAATGCAGGTAATATGGTTTACAGAGGGATCATTTGTGGCTACAGCAATAATTTTATCATCTTCCTGCCCGCTGTCAATCATTTGCATATTGCCAATAACATTGGCTTCTACCAGGCATAAAGAACGGATGGATTGCGAACAGATTACCAGGATATCCAGCGGGTCGTTATCAAGTCCCAGGGTTTGCGGAATAAAACCATAATTGATCGGGTATTGAAACGAAGAGTAAATGACCCGATCCAGTTTCAACAGGCCGGTGGCTTTGTCCACTTCGTATTTTGATCGGGAACCTTGCGGAATTTCAATGATAGCATTTACAGTAGCGGGTACTTTATTGCCATAGCTTACCCCATGCCATGGGTGTTTTATTGAAGAGTATGCGTCCATATTTTTTGTTTTTTATCTGATTAATTTCATACCTGCATAGGTTGCCAGTAAGCCGAATAATACACTGGTGGCAACATAGCTAAAAAATAAACCTAATTTTTGTTCCCGTATCAAACCAATTCCTTCTAAAGTAAATGCAGAAAATGTGGTAAAGCCTCCGCATAAACCAGTCATCAGAAATAACTTCCAATGCTCATTACTATCGAACGATTTAAAGGTAATACCCCATATAAGGCCTATCAGAAAGCAACCTGTTATGTTTACTGCAAATGTGCCCCAGGGAAAAGAGTGAGAGTAGGTCTCAGCAAACCAACGCTGTAACAGGTAGCGGGAAATGCTACCAAGACCACCACCTAAGCCAACCAACAGAATATTATTTATCATTTGAGTGTGTCATTGAGGATTGGTTTTTTGATAATGGTATCTGCGTCATGCTGGTACAGGTACTTGAAATCAACCAGCCAGTTATCATTCCTTTTCTGCACTTTTAATGTATCATGGTCATTCTTAAATGAGTTGGAATAAATTATTATGGATGTTGAATCATTAAGGGGGTCTAACAGGTGTATGTTTATGGAAGAAGCCCTGTATCCATCTTTTGTAGCCTGATCAATATTAATGTATGACCTTTCAACAAGATCCATATAATTGGTATTTACAGAATCCTGTAGCATAAAAGTTCTGGCTTCACTGAATTTTCCATCCAGTGCAGCCCTGATGAAATTCCTGGCTGCGTCAATATTACTTTCACTGGTGGTTTGCTTTTCTTTCGATTTGCAGGAAACAACCAGTATAATGAAGCAGCAGGGGAGTACAAATATTTTTCGCATAAGTGCAAATTACAAAAAGTAAATAGGGATATGTAACTACGAATTGGATTAAATAAAAAAAACACCCCGTAAAGAGGTGTTTTCTTATAAAACTGTTGATTAGTTTTCTTTCATTTTTTCGAGATCCTTCATCATTTCTTTTGCTTTTTCAAGATCCTCAGGTTTGATTTTTTCCAGCATTTCTTTTGCTTTATCAAGTCCCTGCTGCAGCGAATCCATACTCATTATATTTTCATTCACCCCAGTTGTATCAAAACCATTATTTCCATTTTCTTGCTGATTTATTTTTCCAGCCTGGTCCATACCCATTTTCATAAGGGTTGACATACTGAAATCAACTTTCCAATCTCCACCTTCTTTTACCAGAGGAAAATCAAAAGGAGTTTCACCTTTTGCGGGATTTGTTACAGAAACAGTGGCTTTATCACCATCAATTTTAGCATCACCAAATTTCATATTTTTGAAATCTTCTGTAGGGTCTTTTTCTTTTGTGCCCATTTTTTCGCCCATGTCCATGGCTTTTTTCATCATGTCCATGGTGCCCTTACTATCTTTTGTGGCAAGCTTAGTGGCGCCTTCGATATCTTTTTTAGCCATTTTTTCAAAGAATGCTACGAGTACAGCTTTAGGGTCGTTGGTAACACTGTTTTTCCCTTTACAACCGGAAAGCAATGCAAGAGTACCAGCCAGCAAGCATAAGTTTAATATTTTTTTCATAAATGATTTTTTTGTGAGTACAAATGTAATATTTAGAATCTGAATCTAATAGGTAAAAAATTCTTTTTTTACCAGTTTACTGTTTGGATTCAGAAATAGGTCGTCTGTTGTTACGCCAAATGGGAGTGTGTCCAGCTTCACATATCGGATAAGCGAATTACTTTTGGCCTTATTTAATGATTTAAAAACAAATTCAGCGCAATACATTTCTTCGTCACTCTGGAAATTAAAATACAAGTCAAACCGAAGGCCTGCTTTGTAATAAGTATTCACTGTTTCTTTTAGTAATTTGTTTTCTGTATCTGAAAGAGGATAACGGTAAATGCCAAAGGAGGTGTTTTCTTTAGGATTACAAAAACTATCTATTGGCTGGCGCATAAGGTGCTGACCGGGGTTATAAGTGCCACCCAGGGCATGATAAACCATTACACTGTCGTTTTCAATAAAAACAAGACCACAATGAGAATAAGAAGTGTCTTTCCTATTGAAACTACGGGCAGCCTGGCTCACCTCATCGTTTCCATTCCGGAATACAAGGTCACCGGCTCTTACCTGTAATTTTATAAGATCAATCTTTTTCTGATTTTCTGCCATCTTTTGCAGGTCGTAAATAATAGCCGGTGTTTTGGATTTTTGTTTACACCCGGCAGCAAAAAAAAGCAGGAATAAAAAGATATTTACCAATCTCTTCATTCCTGCAAAGTAATAAATCTTTGAAGTATTATTCAGGCTTATCTTTTTTTGTTATAACGGGGGTTGTTCTGTTTGTATATTCCGGATTTTCTTTTTCTTGTTCTTTATTGTAAGCTCTGAGAATATGCTTCACCAACCTGTGCCGTACTACGTCTTCTTCATCCAGTTCAATATGGGCAATACCATCAATATTATCTAAAATTCGTACGGCAGTAGCTAATCCGCTTCGCTGATTACGGGGAAGATCCACCTGTGTCATATCTCCTGTAATAATAGCTTTTGCGCTGGCACCAATACGGGTTAAAAACATTTTTAATTGCAGGTCAGTAGAGTTTTGTGCCTCATCGAGGATGATGTACGCATTATCTAAGGTGCGGCCCCGCATATAGGCCAGTGGTGCAATTTCGATAGTTCGGGTTGTCATATAATAACCCAACTTATCAGCCGGTATCATATCATCCAGTGCATCATATAACGGACGGAGGTAAGGATCAATCTTTTCTTTCAGATCGCCGGGAAGAAAACCTAAACTTTCTCCTGCTTCTACAGCCGGTCTTGTAAGAATGATTTTTTTAACCTGCTTGTTTTTTAATGCCCTTACAGCAATAGCAACAGCAGTATAGGTTTTTCCTGTACCGGCTGGCCCAATTGCAAATACGATATCATTCTTTTCGGATTCCTGCACCATTTTCTTTTGGTTGGCTGTTCTTGCCCGTACCGATTTTCCATTAGGGCCGAATACCAGCACTTCGTTGGGATTCTTTTCCTGGAAATGGTCAATCGTTTCGGCATCATCACCGCCAAGTACCTGTTCAAAATAATTCTGGCTCATGTGCCCATTACGTTCCAGGTAAGAAACAATGAGAGAAATTTTTTCTCTTGCATTTTCAATCTGTTCAGGAGCACCGCTCAGTTTAAGCTGGGTGCCACGGGAGAGAATTTTAAGCAGGGGGAATTTCTTTTTTAAAACGTCTAATTTTCCATTGTTAACACCAAAAAACTCAATAGGATTTACTGTTTCAAGGTTGATGATAGTGTCTGTCAATTTCATTAGTTTAATTTGTTCCTGCAACTTTTATTTAACAAGAACTATGTTTCAATATGCCGGCGAAAGGTGGTACCGGATTATTATTGTCTTCTGACCATTTTCAGAAGCTTGCCCGCCTGTGGCAGGCTCACCCTTCAATATCAATATTACTTATCAATATTCTTTTTGCCTAAACTTACTTATTCACAGGTTGTTAATAGTGAGTGTTGTTTTTAAAATTTTTATCAAAGATTTTTTTGTCATTATAATGAAATCATTAATTTCTGTTGGATTTATTAATTGAATCATGGAAAGAGTTTTTTAACTTTAAAGTATGAAACAAGAATCAAATCCTATAAAGAGGAGCAATCAGCTTGCCCCTTTAAGCAGGGAGCATCACGATGGTTTATTGTTTGTCTGGAAGATTAAACAAGGACTAGAGAATAATGCATCTGCTGAAATAATGCGAGAATATACATTGTGGTACTGGAAGCATCATATAAAACCACATTTTTACCAGGAAGAAAAAATATTGATGCCTTTTATGCCTGCAGGTCATCCTATGGGAGTCCGGTTAAAGGATGAGCATAGTCATATCAGGGAGTTAATAATTGAATTAGATACGGAAGCAGATAAAAGACATTTGCAATTATTATGCGATCTACTTACACATCATATTCGTTTTGAAGAAAGGGAACTGTTTGGTTACTTAGAAGAATTACTGACTCCGGAACAATTAGATAGAGTTTTTCAGGAACTGGAAGAACATCCTTTAATTAAGGAAGAATGGACAAAAGAATTTTGGGTTAAAAAATAATTACCATCTTGCTACAATCTTGAAATTAACCAATCGCGGTGTTAACCGGTTGGGCATCAGGTAAACAGTGTTGGAGAAATCTTTTATAAATAAATAAGAGATCGTATTGGCTCGGTCAATGATATTAAAGACTTCAAGACTGGCCCAGATATTATCGAAGTTCCGGAAAGGAGAGTGACTGCGCCGCTTGCTTCTGTCATCATCCATCAGTAAAGCGCTGAAGCCAATATCGCAACGGATATAAGGCTCTATCACTGCTGCATTTCGATATTTTACTGCCCCGGGAATATTATATGGCAGATTGCTTCCATAAAGTAAGTTCAGAAATACTTTAAAGTTTTTATTAGTAGAAAGATAGTCCTGGAAGAACATTCCAAATGTAATGCGTTTGTCTGTAGGGCGACGTAACCAACCAACATCAAACTTTGTACTGTCTGCTATAAACTGGTCGGCACTTTGTGCAGTTATAAATTCACCAGATGCATTTTTATAACGGTAGTAATGGTCGCCATCCAGGTCTTCAGCAGTTTTCATAATGCCAAGGCTGATCCAGCTTTCTGCATCTGAAACAAGTTCACCATGCAATCTCATTTCTATTCCTGCGGCATAAGCTTTGGCATTGTTTTCACCAAAATAACGGACACGGACATTGTCAATATCATAAGGAACTACATCAGTCATGTTTTTGTAATAGGCTTCGGTGGTCCATCGCATGGCCCGGCCACCAATGCCTTTAAAGTTATAATCAAACCCAAGTACACCCTGCCAGCTTTTTTGTGATTTGAGAGTAGTGTTAACAGTTCCATTATATCTTCTTAATTCCCTGTAAAATGGCGGTTGATGATAAGCACCTGCAGCAGCACGAAAAATTATATCCTTATTGATTTTTGGTTTCCAACTAAATCCAATCCGGGGGGCAATCAGCATTTCTTTGTTGAGTGAATTATAATTGAAACGGATGCCGGCTGTTAATGTCGCAGCATGAGTGGAGTCTCCCAGTAAAATATTATCCTGCAGGTAGCCGGAGAATTTATTAATGTCTAAATTGGCATTTGATTTTATTACTTTACTTAACTGCAGCAAATTGGGCTGATAGGGCAGTGCATAGCCTGCAGAATCCTGGAACTCCCATTCATTCAATTTGTCAGCAATCTTTGTTTTATCATAGCCCAATCCCCATTGAAGTGAATGATTATTCTGGTCATAGTTTCCTTTGTGAGAAATGTTGATATTTTCAATATTCAATTCGTTTCTTGCCCAGTTTTGATAAACACCGGCACCAAGCGGATTTACAATCAATCCAAAAGTGGCATTTCTTTTATCAAAATCCCTGTCGCCAAATAAATAAGCGCCGGTTATATCAATATTTTCAGATTCGTCATTTTGAAACCGGGATGCCATCCATTTTAATTTCAGTTTTTTATTGGCCTGGTTGATGACAGATATCCCCAGCATATTAGTAAGGTATTGGTCTTTTTCACGGCCTTCAAAAAAAATATCCACACCAATAGTAGCTGAGTAAAGAGGCGAGAAGACTGAAGTAGTTAACTGGCTGAATTGTGGAATAAGTGTAAACTTTGTTTTAGAAATATTACTTAATAACTCTGCCTGCCATTTTGAATTGAACTGATAACTTAAGAATGCCTGGAAATCTGCGGAAGAGGGAACATAATTTCCTTTAGTATCCTGGCGGCTTAATAAATTCTTGTTACTTCGGTTACGTATGCCTAACAGGTAACTGAATTTTGATTTTTTATCAGTTCCTTCCACTTGTAAACCCTGTTCCAGAATGCCAACATAAGCGGAGCCGCCGAATTGCCTGGGTTTTTTATATTGAATATCCAGAACACTGCTCATTTTATCTCCGTATTTGGCCTGGAAACCTCCATTGTAAAAACTGATATTTCGTACCATTTCAGGATTGATAAAACTCAAGCCTTCCTGTTGTCCGCTTCTTACCAGGTAAGGACGGAAGACTTCAAAATCGTTTACGTAAATTAAGTTCTCGTCATAACTGCCTCCCCGAACGGAGTATTGCGAAGTGAGTTCATTATTAGATCCAACAAATATTTTTATCAGGCTTTCAACACCTGTTACGGCGGAAGGAAGATTGATAATTGTTTTAGGATTGGGTCGTATCAGGCCTGTTTCTCTTCTGTCACGGTTGTCTGCCACAATAACTTCCTGTAGGGTATTCTCGCTTTTCTCCATTCGTAATGTTACCGTTTCTTCTTCGTTTTCATTAAGTAGAAAATTTTTCTGTTCGGCTTTACGGCCTGTATATGTAAACACCAGTGCAAAAGCTTTTTCTGCCGTTACTTTTATCCGGAAATAACCTGAATCATTGGTGATTATGCCTTTTGATTGTCCAAGTATTATTATGGAAACTTTTGCTAATGCATTTTCATTCTCATCTACAACTTTGCCGGAAACCCAGGCAGATTTTTTTTGGGAAAAGGACAATAGGCAAAGCATTATGCTTATGGCAGTCAGTACTATTTGGCGAAAAATTATTTTCATAAGAGAATAAGGAACAAGATACGAATTGTTTGTTCAAAAAATTGCAGTGGTAATATTCTTGAAACAGCAAACAGAAAGGTTGATTAATATTTTGATATGTTGGCATTCATTAAACTCGTTAATGAGGAAGATTAGTAAAGCCTGAAAGGCTTAAATCTGAATAGCCCCGCCTGAAAAGCGGGGAAGTGAATAGTGAGTATTATTTCTTTTAACCCTGAAGGGGTTAAACAATTACAATAAATATTTTTCGTCAAAATTAATATCATGCTCAGTCAATAATCTTTTATATTCATCAAAAAATGTTTCTATTTTATGGTGCTCCTTTTGATTTTTGATGTAATCAATTATCACATTTTTTTCCCTTGAAGAATAAGTAAAAGCCCCATAACCATCCTGCCAGCCATAAAAATTCGGAAACATGCCATGGCTTTTCATCCAAATACTACTGGCAACTTTAATATCCTTAATATAATCACTCAAACAGATTGTTGGATGTAAATCGGAGAAAATATGGATATGTTCCTCCATTCCATTTATCCGGTACAGTTTACATTTATGTTTTTCAATTACACCCCAGATATATTTATACAATTCTGCTTCTGAAGTTAAAGGAATGCCCGGATGCCTGTCTTTTGTACTGAATACAATTTGATAAAATATTTGTTTAAACGTACTCATGATATTTTCAAATTAAATAGGTTTAAAAGAAATTCAACCCCTTTGGGGTTGTTAAACTTCGGGTCTTTCATTTTACCCCCGATTTTCTCGGGGGCTATTCAAATTTAAGCCCTTCGGGCTATGCCAGCACATCAAAAATTAAATATCAAATAAAACCGGTATCAGCAATATAAAATAATTACAGTTTGCCTTAACCAGTTTTTGATTAATTATTTTCTGAGTTTCTATATATTGATTAAATAATTAAAAAGGTTTACTTCGGAATTGATTCTCAGTTTTTTTCTTAACCGGTATCGGCCTATTTCAACACCACGAACGGAAATGTTCAGTAACTGGGCAATTTCTTTTGTAGATAAATTCATTCTCAGGTAAGCACATAATTTCAATTCATTTGCCGAAATGGAATGATGTTTTTCTTTTACCCGTACTAAAAAATCACTATGAACTTTATCAAAGTGCTTGGAAAAATTTTCCCATTCCTTATCTATGTTTTCATCTTCCGTTAAGGTTTTTATCACTTTTTTCATTTCATTAATAGCTTTCTCGTTATCCAGACCTCTGATAACATGTGAAAGTTCACCTTTGATCTTAGTAAGTAATTCACCTTTTTTTACCAGGTGCATGGCTGACGACGCCATTTCAGAATTTTTAAAACTGATTTCTGCTTCCAGGTTTTCATTTTTCAATGCTACCATTTCACTTTCACTTTTACTTCTTTCCAGTTCATGGATATATAGTAGTTTTTGCTGCTCTTCTTCATACTTTTTCTTTTGCATCAGAAATTTCTTGTGTTGCCACCTGTACAGGCTATACATGACTGCTATTAATAAAAGAAGGTAAATTAAATAGGCCAGTTTAGTTTGAAACCAGGGGGGGAGTACTTTAAATGAATATGTGGAAACGGCAGATTCATTTCCTAAATTATTCCGCACTTTAACTTCGAATGAGTAACTGCCAGCTGGTAAATTGGTATATTCTTTTTCCGTTCGTTTAGTCCATTCTGACCAGTTGGCATCAAATCCTTTTAACCGGAAACTGTACTCAAGATTTGATTGAAAGCCAAAAAGAGAGGATGAGAATTCAAAATGTATCGTTTTCCAGGCATAGGATAATTGAGGAATTTCATTTTCATCCTGTACTTGTGTATCATTCACCTTGTTGAAATAACCACCGAAAAGAAGGCTATCTGTTTTTCCGGTGATTTTTACTGACCTTACCTGAACATTTAATTCAGGTACATTTTTTTTATATTTATCATAATTGATATGGTAAAATCCTTTTTCACCACCCAGGAAAACATTTTTCCCGTCAACTGAATAAATAAACTCAAAGCCACTTAATAGCTTATTATTTAATTCCGGTAAATAGATAACTGCCGGTTTATCTTCCGATAAATCAATAACACCGAGCATTTTTTCATGTATAAACCAGATATTTCCGGAACGGTCTTCTTTCAGGTACCGGATACTGAGGTTGTCCAAAATATTTTTGTAAAATGGGGAAGGTTCAAAGGTATCATTGGCCTGGTTATAAATATATACTCCTCTCTCAGTTGCAATTACAACTTCATTTTTTATTTTAAAAACATGATTATTTAAAGAAGAAGGCAACCCTTGCTTATCTGTGTAGATACTGATAATAAAGTTTGCGGTTTTTGTTTTAGTGATCTTATAAACACCGTGATACGGATGTGAGACCCATATATTATCTGATTGGTCAGTTACAACAAATCTTGATGACTCCTCAAAATCGGGTATAATTCCTGCCGGTAAAAATTGTTGGTTCTTAAAATCAAAATACATCAGACCCTTATAGTTCCCGGCAATCAGTTGTGGTGTCGGGAAAGTGGAAGTAGAAGGAATAAAATTCCAAAAACCCGGTTGGGCGGATACTAATAATGCTTTGTTGTCCTTAATAAGGAATGCCCCTTCATGATGCCCGAGTAGTAATTGGTTATTAACTTCGGAAAGGTTCCAGACCTGGCTTTTTGTATTGGCTACCGGCGTAAAATTTCCTTTACTGAAACTAAGATCTTCCACGGGTTGTAGTGGTACACTGAATAATCCATTGGAGGTGCCGGCATAGAGACGGTTATCATGAATGATAGCAGCATAACCTGATTCGTCCAACGATAAAGGGGAGATTTGTTTTATCGCACTGTTATAAGCTATAAAATCAATCCCGTTATCCAGGCCCAGCCATAAATTCTGATGTGAATCGAAAAATAAGCTGAGCACATTATTATTCTGTAGCTGTTCTTCTTTTGAGAACCGTTGTATGATATTTCCTTTCAGGTCTATAATATAAATACCATTATTTGTAGTGGCTAATGCCAGCAACCCGTTATTGGTTGCCGTAGCAGTATAAATTCTGTCATTTTCAAATATGCCTGAATTAGCAGACTGGATCTTTGTAATTTTTTTATTGGAGAGAATGTAAAGACCTTTCTTAAGTGTAGTAATTACAGCACTGTCGTTTGGTAAACCAATTATTGAAGTAATGGGTATTCTGTTTTGTTCATCCTCCAAAAGCTGAAGCGGCACCCAGGTATTATTTTCAAACTGCATCAACCCGGTCTTAAAATCATGAGCATACAACTGTCCATTACAGGAACCTAAAAATGACCACTCAAGTGGAGCTTTAAAAAAAGTCATTTTTGCATTCGAATATTGAAATATTCTGTAGGTGGATCGGAAGAAAATATCTTTTCTAAAGGAAACAATATCCCAAACATCACCAAATGACTTCTCATTTTCGGGTATTAATCCGGTTAAAGAGTGGTATTCCAACTGTCCGTTTTTGGCCGGAATAAAGTACCCTAGTTCATCTTGCCCTCCCACATAAATTCTATTATCTGCACCCACTTCAACTGACCTTACAATTGTTTTATTGGGTAAAGGATGCAGGTTCCAATAGGTGCCGTCAAAACTGAGGAGACCTTCATTATTCGCTACATAAATAATTCCGTTTTTATCTTGTTTGATATCCCAGCTTTGCAAGCCTCCTTTGTATATGTGCTTCGAATAATTGATAACATCGGGTATTCCAATTGTGTTTTGAGAGAAAACAGAAAGGGGAAGAAAGATTAATAAAAGGTATTTTTTCATATGGCGATGCCTTTTCAATTAGTGAAAGTATAAAATAAATATTGATGTAGTAATGATGTAGTCAAACTATATTGTAAATCAAATAGTTAGCTTTGGTGATGTAGTATTGAAGTGGTTGTTTTCTTTTTATTTGTTGTGGGCAGACTTAAATTTGTATGGAAAATTTTTCAATTTTTTTATCTAAACTGATTGCTTTATGAAATTTAAAATCTCATTGCTATGCCTAACCTTTATCTTAGGCGGCTTGCTTCAGGAAGTAATGGGTCAGGGACTCGTTGTTTCAGGAAGTGTTAAGAAAAAATCAACCGGTGAACCTTTAATTGGAGTCACCATTTCGGTAAAAGGTACAAGAACCTTTGCCACCACAAATTCAACCGGAAATTTTACTATTACTTCAAAATCAGGTGATGTATTGGCTTTTTCCTATGCTGGTATGGCGCCTTTTGAGCACAATGTAACGGGTGCCGGTCCCATTGAAATTTTGCTGGAAGAAAGTGCAACTGCTACTTTAGAAGATGTGGTGGTGAACGTAGGTTATGGTACACAAAGAAAAAGTGTGCTAACCGGTTCTATCTCCAGTGTAAAAGCAAAGGACCTGGAGAAAATTCCTAATGGCCGAATTGAACAGGCTTTGCAGGGCCGGGTTTCTGGTGTTACTATTATGCAAAATGCAGGCCAACCCGGTGCCGGTTCAACCGTTAGGGTTAGAGGTATTACTACATTTGGAGGAGGAAACGATCCACTTTGGGTAGTGGATGGTGTGGTGGTTGATAATGGTGCGATTGGTTATTTGAACCAGTCAGATATTGAATCCATTGAAGTATTGAAAGATGCAACATCTGCTGCCATTTATGGTACAAGGGCTGCAACCGGTGTTATCCTGATTACCACCAAAAAGGGAAAAGCAGGTAAACTAACCGTTAATTATAATGGCTTTTATGGCACTTCGGCTCCAGCAAAAGTGCTGCAATTATTAAATGCTACCCAGTATGCAGCAATAATTAATGAAAAATCTGTTGCCGGTGGCGGAAATGTTATTTTCCCCAATATCGGTTCTTATGGAGTAGGCACCGACTGGCAAAAACTGATATTTAACAACGATGCCCGCCGCTTTACTCATGAAATCAGTTTGAGTGGTGGTAGCGAAAAGTCAACTTTTTATTTATCATTTGGGATGTCTGACCAACAGGGAATTGTTACTTCAGAAATTTCAAATTTTACCAAGAAAAGTATTCGCTTAAATACAACACATAAAATATCTAAGATTTTCACTTTTGGTCAAACTGCCGGCTACACCCATCAAAAAGGCATTGGCCTGGGAAATACAAACAGTGAATATGGCGGACCTTTAAGTTCTGCAATTTCCCTGGATCCAATCACTCCTGTTGTTGTTACAGACCCGATTGCCGCAGCCTCTGCACCTTATAACAGTAATCCGGTAATCAGGGATGCAAATGGAAATCCTTATGGTATTTCTTCGATTGTTGGTCAGGAAATGACAAACCCGATTGCCTATATTCAAACAAGACTCGGTAATCATAATTTTTCTGATGATATAGTTGGAAATGCCTACCTGGAAGCAGCGGTTACAAAAAATTTAAAAATTAAATCCAGTGTTGGTGGAAAATTAGCTTTTTGGGGGGATAAGAATTTTACACCGGTTTTTTACCTGAGTGCTACCAATTCAGTACTTCAGAATAGTTATGGCAAAAGTAATAACAATGTCTTTAACTGGAATATTGAGAATACCATTATGTATAGCAGAATAGTAAACAATCATAATTTTTCTATACTGCTGGGACAGGGTGCTTATATTGATGGTAATGGCGGTGGATCTGCTGTTACTTTATTTAATTTACCAATTTCCAGTTACCGGGATGCTTCTTTTAATTTTGATATTTCGCAGGCAAACAGAACTTCAGGTTCTTATGATTTTACCCTGCATAAATTATCATCTTTATTCAGTCGTTTGAATTATAGCTACCAGGATAAATATTTGTTTACCGGTATTGTCCGTCGGGATGGTTCATCTAGATTTGGGCTCAATAATAAATATGGTACATTCCCATCTTTCTCAGCTGGTTGGGTAGTTAATAGAGAAGGCTTCTGGCCATCAAATAATGTAGTAAAAACGCTGAAAATAAGAGGTGGATACGGTATTGTTGGTAATGATGCTATCAGTGATTTTGGTTATCTATCTACTGTTGCCGGTGGATTTAATTACACCTTAGGAAATGGAGATGTTATTACCACAGGTTATGCTCCTACTTCTTTAGATAATCCAGACTTAAAATGGGAGGAAACTTCTCAGGCAAATATTGGCTTTGATGCCCAGTTGTTTAAAAGTTTCAATTTAACAGTGGATTTTTATAATAAAAAAACTTCAGGTATCCTGCGTCCAATAACCATTCCCGGTTATGTAGGTGTTTCTTCTTCACCGGTTGGGAATGTGGCGGATATGGAAAATAAGGGTATTGAAGTGGAGTTAGGTTATCGCAAAAAATTTGGAGATGTTAATTTCTCTGCAAATGGTAATGTAGCTTATTTAAAAAACAAGGTTACTTTCTTAGATGAGGATAGGGATTTTATTGACGGTTACGCATCTTATCAATCAATGGGTCCTGTTACAAGAATTCAGGTTGGTCAGTCTTTTAATTCTTTCTATGGATTTAAAACTGCAGGAATTTTCCAGAATATGGCTGAGATTAATTCTTATAAAAGTTCTACTGGAGCAATCATTCAGCCCAATGCAAGACCTGGTGATTTCCGTTGGGAAGATACTAATGGCGATGGTACTATCACAAATGATGACAAAACTTTCCTCGGAACAAATCTTCCAAAATTCACTTTTGGTTTGACGTTGAATGCTGATTACAAAGGTTTCGATTTAATGTTATTCGGACAGGGCGCCACTGGTAATAAGATTTTCCAGGGTTTGCGTCGCCTGGATGTTGGTAATTCTAATTATCAGACTAAAGCATTAAGCCGCTGGACAGGTGAGGGTACTTCAAATGACTATCCCCGTCTTACAAGCAATGATGCAAATGGAAACTTTGGAAATATGTCTGACTTTTATTTAGAGAAGGGAGATTATCTGCGTCTTAAAGTTGTTCAGTTGGGTTATACTTTGAAACATAAATATTTAAATAAGATTGGTGCTACCAGCTTACGTTTTTACCTGACTGGTGAAAACCTGCTGACCTTAACTAATTACACCGGTTACGATCCTGAAGTTGGCGGTGGTGTTTTCGGTATAGACAAAGGTTATTACCCGCAGGCCAGGTCATTTATTTTCGGAGCACAATTACAATTCTGATTTTTAATATTAATTATTGAGAATTATATAACCAATATTGAGTATCAAAAATTATAAAACTGACAAAATTTATTAAAATGAAAAAAATAAAATTTATCAACTTTTTTACTGCTGCAGCCTTGATCTTGTCAATGGCGGCCTGTAAAAAAAGTTTTGTGGATATTACTCCAAAGGGACAATTCCTGACGGAGAATTATTATGCTGACCAAACTCAGGCCTATGGTGCCCTTGTAGGAGTATATGATGCAATTCGTAAAAACTCCGGCGGTTTTGAAAATATGATCACCATGATGAACGCAGGGTCTGATGACCATGTGGCAGGTGGCGGTGGTGCAACTGATGGAGCCGGAATACAAGGATTATCCAACTTCACATTAAACGCTTTAATAATGCCCGGAAGTTTCTGGAATGACCATTACCAGGGAATTTTTAAAGCCAACACTTTATTGATAAAATTAGGAAGCACTACTGTTATGGATGCTGCTTTAAAAGCAAGGTATGCTGCTGAAGCAAAAGCATTAAGAGGGCTGTATTATTTTAACCTTGTTAGAATGTTTAAAAACGTTCCATTGTTAACAGAACCATTAACTGCAACAAATATGTACGATGTGGTTCAGGCCACTCCCCGCAGCGTTTATGACCAGATTGAAAAAGACCTGACAGAAGCAATCGCTGGTTTACCCAATACCGTTTCAGCTTCAACCGAAGCAGGTCGTTTTACAAAAGGTGCAGCACAGGCATTATTGGGAAAAGTTTACCTGTTTGATAACAAAGGTGCATTAGCGGCTGCTCAGTTAGCAACTGTAAATGGCCCCACACCAGGTGGTATCAGCACTTATGGTTACAGGTTACTTACCAATTTCAGCGATTTATGGGTTGTTGCTAATAAATTTAATACTGAATCAATTTTAGAATGTGGACATAGTGCTGCAGGCAACTCCGATTGGGGTTGGTGGGGTAGTGGCAGAGATGAAGGAAATACGGTGAATGTAATGGTAGGTCCAAGAAGCTATTCAAGACCAACAGGTTCTACAGCACCTGCTTTGCCTTCAGGTTGGAGCTTTAATGTTTTCACCCAGGATTTCTATGATGCAATAAAATTAGACCCACGGTTTGGCGCAACTGTTTTTGACCTGAAAGCTTTGAAATTAGCAGGCCAGGCAGATTATATTGAGGGATACCAGAATACCGGATATTTCTTAAATAAGTTTTTGCCCAGACAATCTGATGTAAGAACAGGTGGTGGTTCATTAGAATTGAATTACAAACAAAACACTTACGTTATCCGTTTGGCAGATACTTATTTAATGGAAGCAGAAGCATTGGGCGGAACAGGAGCAAGGGCACAGGCTTTATTAGATGCAGTAAGAGCAAGAGTTGGTTTAAGTTCAGTTCCTGTATCCTTAGCAGCCATCAAGCTGGAACGCAGATTAGAATTAGGTGGAGAAGGTCATCGGTTCTTTGACTTAGTAAGGTGGGGAGATGCCGCTTCAAAATTAGCCGGCAGAGGATTTACCGCTGGTAAAAATGAAATTTTCCCGATTCCTTATGCTGAATTACAGGGTACCAAATTAGTTCAAAACCCAGGTTATTAATGAACAAAAATTTTTATAAAATGAAGCAAATAAAATTAATATACTGTATTGCGTTCCTGGCATTATTGGCTATGGGATGCGAAAAGAAAGATGGTATTGACCAGGATTTATCTTTTTTAAGTTCTGCCAATTCATCAGCCCTTGCCAAGATTTTTGAAATCAGCAATGATAATTCCGGGAATGTTAAGATAACACCAACTGGTGAAGGCGTTTCATCATTTGTTGTTAATTACGGACATGGCACCGGATCCTCTGCATCGGCAACCGTTGCACCGGGTAACAATACAACGCATTCCTATCCGGAAGGAAGTTATACGGTTACCATTGTTTCTTATGATATTGCCGGTAAGAGTACCAGTACCACTTATCCTCTTACATTGACTTACAGAGCTCCTGAAAATATCACTGTAAATATTGGAAGCGATGCGAAAATCAGTGCGACAGCTTTGTATGCAAAGTCTTTTTTAGTTTATTATGGTGATGTTGCCAATGAAGTGGGTACACCTATGGCAATTGGCCAAACGCTACCTACTCATATTTACCCGGCTGGCGGACCATATGATCTAAAGGTTGTAGCTCTAAGCGGTGGTGCAGCCACTTCTCAAAAAATTACAACTATGTTTGGGTTCCCTTTAACTTTTGAAAGTCCGACAATGGATTACTTTTTTGGAACTTTTGGTGATGTACAATTTTCAAAAGTTGCTAACCCGGCTGCTGGAGGAATTAACACAACTGCTACTGTTGGTAAATATGTAAAACCTTCTGGTGTGCCTAACTGGAGTGGTACTTACAGTCCATTGAATATTCCAATAAATTTTGCCCAGGGGAATAAAGTGAAAGTGCTGGTCTATAATCCTGATGTAGCCAATGTTGGTAAGATGCTGAATGTTGAATTGGAGGCTGGTGTGGCAGGTACAGGCGCAACAAACAATGGAGTAGGTGTTTTAAAAGTTCCTATCACCACTTCGGGTGCATGGGAAGAGTTGGTTTTTGATTTTAGTACCATTCCTGCAATCCCTGCTACAGCAAGGTTTGCACAGTTGGTTTTAAGATTTAATGATGCTGCAAATGGAGCAGGCGAAACCATATATCTTGATAATTTCAGACTTACAAACTAAAAAAAAGAAACATGAAAAATAATTTTAAAGCACTTTTAGGAATAATGGCTTTGCTGCTGCTTTTCAGCGGTTGCAAAAAAAAGAGCTATTCCTTAGGCGATTTAACTTCGCCAACTAGCCTTGTAATTACAACAGAAATTGTTGGACAAACTGCCTCCCTGCCTAATGGCGATGGTTCAGGAGATGTAAAAATTACACTTACTGCAAACAATGCACTTTCTTATAAGGTAGATTATGATGCCAGTAATGGTATTTCACTGGAGTTTTTACCAACCGGAAGTATTACCAAGAAGTTTGCTTCTCTTGGTACCAATACTTATAAAATTACTGCTGTAGCTTATGGCAAAGGAGGAACATCCACTACTATCACCAAGGATATAACTGTGAGATTTGATTTTCAACCGGATGCAACAATTGTTAATAACTTAACATCTGGTACTACAAAAACCTGGAAAGTGGATAAAGATGTACCGGGTCATTTCGGTGTTGGTCCCTGGAATGCTACTTCGGTAACTCCGGAGTGGTGGGCTGCAGCTCCCGATGAAAAAGTAGGTTGTTGTAATTGTTTTTATACTGCCAATTTTAAATTTACCAGGGTTTCCGCGGCTTCATATACACTGCAGGTAACAACTCCTGACGGAGCATTTACTAAAACCGGGGGATTGACAACACTTCCAGGAATACCGGGGTCTGGAGCTGAAGGTTGTTATTCTTACGGCGGTGGAACATCCTCATTTGCATTTCTTCCAAACAGTACCAGGCCTGCAAATACAAGTATCCTTTTATCCGGGGTAAATACTTTTATCGGTTATGGTGCTGTGCAAAAAGAGTTTGAAATATTGCAAATTACTCCTACTTACCTGTATCTGAGGGTTCAAGGAACAGAAACAGGAAATGCATGGTATTTGAAAATGAAACCCATTTAGTAGTTTCATTGTCAGCTATTTTTAGTTGATACAGATATATAAAAGGAGGAGTAGTGACTACTGCTCCTCCTTTTTACTTTACTTAATTAAGACAAAACTTATAATTAGTATCATGAGGAAAATTTCAATTATTTATTTGTTAGTGTTGTCTGGATTATTTTCATGTGGTAAAGACAATAATCCCGGAACTGTTAATCAATTGCCGGAAAATTTAGCTGTAAATGCAGTGGTAAACCCGGACAATAGTGGTAATGTATCTTTTACAGCAACGGCTACTAATACCGTTCTTTATACGTATGATATGGGGGACGGAGTAGTAAATCAATTAACTACTACCGGATTACTTACCTATAAATATCAATCTTCCGGCACTTATACTGTTACGGTGGTAGCAAAAAGTGCAACAGGTCAGACAATTTCAAAATCAATAACTATTTCGGTCACGGTGGTTTTATCGTTGGTTTGGTCTGATGAGTTTAATACTCCTGGTTTGCCAGATGCAAACAAGTGGGGGTATGATCTTGGAGCTGGCGGCTGGGGTAATAATGAAGTACAATACTATACAAACAGAATTGATAATGCTGAAGTGTCTGGTGGTACATTAAAAATTACTTTAAAAAAGGAAGCTTATAGTGGCAGTGCATACACTTCTGCCCGATTATTAAGCAAGGGAAAATATTCATTTAAATATGGCAAAATTGAAGCAAGAGCAAAATTGCCGGCAGGCGGAGGAACATGGCCTGCCATCTGGATGCTGGGCGACAATATTTCAACTGTAAGTTGGCCTGCATGTGGAGAAATTGATATAATGGAGCATGTAGGGAACCAGTTAAATAAAATCTATGCCACGTTGCATCACCCCGGTCATTCCGGTGGAAATGGAGATGGAAGCACTACGATGATTTCAAATGCTACCACTGAGTTTCATAAATATTCGATGGAATGGTCAGCCTCAACCATTAAGTTTTATGTGGACGATGTCATTTTCTACACTTTTGCAAACTCTGCCAGTGTGCCTTTTAATCAAAACTTCTTTATCATACTGAATGTAGCGATGGGAGGAAATTTTGGTGGAGCAGTTGACCCGGCTTTTACCAGTGCAGCTATGGAGATCGATTACGTCAGGGTTTATAATTAATTAAAGTAGTTATTAGCTATGGTTAGGAAAAAGGGTAAAGAAATTTGAGATAATGAATAAATGATTAGTCAGTATGATTACCTTTTTCATAAGCAGCAGTTTTCATATAGGCAATTAGCAACTAGTGGAACGTATTTTCTTTTCTAAGATGATACCTCCACTTTTTTAATATTCTATTTTAGAAATATTTTTTATGAAGGGCAGAATTTTCAGATTTAAACATATTTTCCTGGTCTACATACTATTTATCTCATGTAGTGTTTCCAAAAATTCTTTTCAAAAGGAAATTGCTGATGGACAGAATATTGTTATTGCACACCGCGGTGCATGGAAAAAAGATAAGCTGCCGGAAAATTCAATTGCTTCACTCAAACAATCCATAGTTGCTGAGTATTCAGGTTCAGAATTTGATGTAAGAATGACTGCTGATGATTCGTTAGTTATTAATCATGATCCGGAATACAATAAATTATCTATCGAAAAGACAAAATATGCCGATTTGATAACTTTCAGGCTTTCGAACGGCGAAACCCTTCCAACATTAAGAGAATATATTCTGGCTGGTAAAGAAAACAATACATCCACCAGTTTAATTTGTGAAATTAAACCATCTGAAATAAGTAC
>JBARSW010000207.1:0-4314 GCA_049644925.1 Chitinophagaceae bacterium
AAGAAAGATTTGAAGTCTGTGAAACCTTATGTGCGGATAAAATCACTTTATAATGTTATAAATAACTAAATACGACAATAGGTTTTTATATTTATAATAGCAGTTTGAAAAGTAAAAAAGGCAGCGGAAAATTATTTAAATGCCAGCTACCTTTTTATTTATTTAACTATTTTTCCAGTTAGAATTTCCCTATAATATTGCCCAATATTTAAACTGCCATTGAGTAAAATCATATAATTATTTATACTTATTCTGTATTGAATGTTTCAGCTGGTTAGCTGATTTATCTTATAATTGTATTGTCGGCAAAATGATTTTAGAGGCGAGGGAAAAGGAGTATCATTTTGGGTTTATATTTCTATAGCGAGATAACTTACATCTATTAAAGAATAATGGAATGTTATACTTTGGTGGATTTTTAGCCTGATCTCTGATACATTAATTCAACCACAATAAGTATTTTGTATTTTTATGCAGGAACATACACTGATAACTATAATGGATTAATAAAATAGCCGAATTATGAAAGATAAAAACTCAGTTTTTAAGTCTGTAAAGGGAAAAATTCAAACGAAAGGATTTTCCATTTCAAATATGGATGACAGCCGCCCCTGGGGAGGGTTTTTTGTAATAGACGAAACTCAGTCAGCAAAATTTGCTCAATATTATTTCCCGGATGAGGATTTTGATGCATTGCAGATTACAAAGAAACTGAGTCCGAAAATATTGCTGGTAGCTCCACATAAACGATTAAGTTGGCAGTTCCATCATCGGCGTGCAGAAATCTGGAAATGTATCGGTGGGCATGTGGGTGTAATAACCAGTGATACCGACGTAGAAAAAATACAACACATTTTAAAAAAAGGAGATGTTATTAAATTGAAGCAGGGTGAACGGCATCGGCTTATTGGATTAGAAAAATGGGGTATAGTAGCAGAAATATGGCAACATACGGATGCCGAAAATCCCAGTAATGAAGATGATATTATAAGATTACAGGATGATTTTGGCAGATAGAGTTTCTGAATTTTGTACTTTTCAAATGATAAATATTTGCTAAACAGATAAAATTTTCTTTTGGCCTTTATGTAATATGGCCGGTTAATACCTCTTTGTATTTAACTTTAAATAGCCACCTTGACGGACAAAAACCAACCAGTTATGAGGTATTGTTTTATACTTTTTTTACTGATTATTACAGGGAAATTATTTTCTCAGAATAAACTGGCAATGATAGTGGCAGTGGGAGATTATGCTCCCGGAAGCAAAATTCCCCCGATTGCTTCAGTAAATGATGTGAAGTATATTAAATCAGCCCTCAAAAAAAATGGCTTCCAGGAAAAGAATATTGATACGCTGATCAATGCCAAAGCAACAAAAGCTGCCATTATAAAGCGGTTAACATTACTTGCCGAGAAAGCAAAAAGAAATGATATTGTGTTCATT
The DNA here is from genome assembly GCA_049644925.1 of Chitinophagaceae bacterium. Taxonomy (GTDB): domain Bacteria; phylum Bacteroidota; class Bacteroidia; order Chitinophagales; family Chitinophagaceae; genus JJ008. The sequence goes on from JBARSW010000207.1 coordinate 1,447, forward strand.
CATTTTGCCTGTCATGGTCAGCAAATCAGGGATCAGAAAACAATTGAGTTGGGAAAAGATGAAGATGATGGATATGATGAAGCTTTATTACCTTATGATGCAAAGGCAAGATACAGCCCCACTGGTTATAAAGGAGAAAAGCATTTAAGGGATGATGATTTATATCCAAAGTTGATGGCCATCAGGCGGAAAATCGGTATGCAGGGAAGTCTCCTAGTTCTTTTTGATGCTTGTCATTCGGGTACTGGAACCCGTTCTGAAAGTTTTGCAACTTCAAGAGGTGAGCCGGTTCCTTTTCCTGATCCGGAAAACCCATTGGATCCGGATATAAATTTATCTGTAGCAGAATCCAGGCAGGGCTTCTTCGAAACAATGGCAGATTCAATCTCCAACATGGTTTTTATAAGCGGTTCTTCTCCTCATCAGGAAAATAAACAGGTATTAATAAATTATGAAGAATTGGGTTCACTTTCCTATGCCTTTTATAAAGCCATTAACGAAATGACTGCAGGTAATACGTATGAGCTCTTATTTGAAAAGATAAAATCCACTATACAGGCATATATTCCCGAACAAATTCCCATGATCGAAGGAAATAGTAACCAGGTTATTTTTAGCGGAAAATATACACCTAAAGAAGAGAAAACATTTATCAGAATTGGATATAAAGGCGGCACAGCTAAGGAGGAGGATTCCCTTTTTACAGTGGATAAAGGATTAATGGATAACATGGCAATCGGGACATTATGTAAAATTTACAAAGCAGGTATCAAAGAAGTTTATGCAAATGCAGTAATAAAAAAGGTTGAAAATTTCAAAAGTATCGGTATTGCCGATAAGAGTTTAAAAAAAGCTGAACTCTATGAATTGAAACAGGAAGAAGAAAATTATGGTAATTTAATGGCGGTATTAAAGTTGAAATCGGATGAACCAACGGTTGGGACAAATGCCTTTGAGAAACAGGTTAAACAATTCATTAAGCCCTATAAGTTTTTAACAATAGCTGATAAAGCAGATTTTCAATTGGAATTAAAGAAAGTGGCAGAAGCAAAATTGGCATCCCTGGTTGATAGAAATAATAAAGAAATCTGGAAGACCAATCTTTTAAAAGATGATTCATTATCTTCCGATGATATATTACAGCTGGTCAGGAGTATCAAGAATACATTACGGATAAAATATCTGCGTACAATGCCTGATGGCGGAGACCTGGCAGAATATGTAAGTGTAGAAGTTATTCCGGTAAAAGAGTATAATCCGGCTGAAGGAATCATCTTAGAACCAGGTGATGGCTATTCACTGAGTATAAGTAATAAAAGCAATCAAAAACTTTATTATACAGTGCTGGATATTTATCCTGATAATAATATAGAAATATTGTATCCTTTTAAAGGAAAAGAACCGGCTGATTATCTGATAGAAAAAAACGGTTTTATCAGGCGGAAACTTTCAGTTAGTAAAGGCACACCTGCCGGAGTAGAGTTTCTGAAAATTATTGTGTCCAAAGAACCGATGGACCTGCGGAGTGTGTTTGATAAAACTGTACAGCGGGATGAAATGAGTTCTTTTCAGGTTTTACTGGATGATCTGTTTAATGAAAGACAAAGTGATAATGGCACCCGGGCTGATGTCTCCGGCATCAGTGCGGAAGAAATAGGAATAAAAACGGTGAATTTTACCATAAAATAAAAACACTCCATTGAATTTTCAGCTGAAAAATATTTTTCTGTTGGGGCTACTCTTGTTTTTTTGTCTTCGGGTATCAGCTCAAACTGGTAATCAGACAGAGATAAAAGAGATTTACCTTGAAATTACTTATACATATAAATCAAATGATACAATTGTTGCTTTATTAAGGGGAACGGATGAATTGGGTTTAGTACCAGGTCAGTTGGTTAAAGCCTTTCAATCTTCCCGTACTGAAAAACCTGGTATAAGTATCCAAAGAGATTTTCGTGAAGTAGCCTCAGGTATGATTATGATGCAGGATAGCCTTGTCTTTGCTGTTGTAAAATGCTACAATCCAAAAGATACACTGGAGACAAATGATGTTGTATCTATACGAATAGGAGTGCCATCACTTCCCTATCGGAGTATTTTTTCAAAACTGGCTTTTAACAATATTATTTTTACCAACGCCAATAAAGTACCGTTATATAACCTGCAATCTATCATTAACATGGATAACAGGAAAGTAGAAGATTCTGTTATAAATGTTATTCTTAATGATTTGCATAACACTTATAATCTGGTAAAAGACAGAGAAGAGCTGCCGAAGTTATTAAAAGAAAAAATTCTAGCAGGCAGATTCAAAGGAAAAATTCCACTTGAAATGCTCCGGGATGCGACGATTAAGGATGTTAGTTCATTTCTTATTTATTGCAGCGATTATCCCATAGGTTATATGGGCAAAAATTATAGGGCCAGTGAGAGTTTTGCCGGTTGGATAACAAGTAACAGTCCTTATAGTTTTACTGAAATAAAAAATGCATTATTCCCTGTTTATAAGAATAAAGTATTGTTTAACAAGAGTCTTCAGGCTTATAAACAGGATATTCTTAGTGAAGGATCTTCCCGGTCAATTGTAGCCGAAGCACAGAAATTATCCGATAAAGAGAAATTTAAAGAAGCTCATGAACTTGCTGATTTTTCCCTTGCATTAGTATATGCTGTAAATGATGCAGCCCGAAAACCGTTTGTTCATTTAATTAAGGCACAGATATACCAGGACCAGAACAAGTATTCTGTAGCTATTGCAGAATGTGATAAGGCAATAAGGACAGCTCTATCCGCAAAAGAAAATGAAGTAGAAGTTCAGGCAATGATAAAAAAAGTATATTGTCTTTATAAATTATCAAAATATAATGA
>JBARSW010000208.1:0-10000 GCA_049644925.1 Chitinophagaceae bacterium
GGTGAATTTCCACAATTATCCCCTGCACCCGAAATGGCAGGTTTTATGTAGCTTTATTTCTCTTAAAAATACACTGATGCGAAAATCTCATTTTATATATTTTTTTATTTTACTTTTTCTTGCCTGCAAGAGTTCACAAAAAACGGTAACACCGGTTTCAATTAATCCATACGAGTACACAATTAATAAAAAGATAATTGCAGAAAACGGTGCAGTAGTTTCAGCTCATCCATTAGCCAGCAAAATTGGCGTTGAAATTTTAAAAAAAGGCGGCAATGCTATTGATGCTGCTATAGCAACTCAATTAGCCCTGGCAGTGGTTTATCCCAATGCTGGCAACCTCGGTGGTGGTGGGTTTATGGTTGCAAGACTTAGTAATGGCAACATTGTTTCATTAGACTACCGGGAGATGGCACCGGGAGAAGCCCACCGTGATATGTATATTGATAAGGAAGGAAATCCAAGAACAGATAAGAGTCAACTAGGACATCTTTCCAGTGGCGTACCCGGTACAGTTGCAGGTTTATTTGCATCGTTTAAATATGCAAAACTCCCCTTTTCAATTTTAATTCAACCAGCCATTAAACTGGCTGAAGAGGGTTTTACCATCAGCGAAAGAGAGGCTAACTCACTGAACAGTATTCAGGAAGATTTAAGAAAATACAATACAATAATGCCTGTATTTGTAAAAGAGCAGTGGAAAGCAGGAGATACATTAATTCAATCAGATCTTGCCGGCACATTAAAAAGAATAAAAGACCAGGGTGCTGCCGGCTTTTATGAAGGCGAAACAGCAAAATTGATTGTAGAAGAAATGAAACGGGGAAGTGGGATTATCAACTATAGTGATTTAAAAAACTATAAAGCAAAATTCAGAGAGCCACACTTATTTAACTATAAAGGATACCAGATTGCAGGCATGCCTATGCCCAGCAGCGGTGGTTTATTATTGAACCAGATGATGAAAATGGTTGAAGGCCGAAATATTAATGCCATGGGGTTTCATTCAGTAAATGCAATTCAATTGATGACGGAAGTAGAACGCCGTGCCTTTGCAGACAGGGCAGAGTATATGGGTGATGCTGATTATTATAAAGTACCGGTAAAAATGCTTTCCAGTGATGTGTACCTGCAGGAAAGAATGAAAAGTTTTAATCCGGAAAAAGCAACCCCAAGTTTAGCAATAAAACCCGGCATTTTGTTAAAAGCAGAAAGTGAAGAAACTACCCACCTGAGTGTAATTGATAATGAAGGTAATGCGGTGGCAATAACTACAACACTTAATAATTCTTACGGAAGTAGAACGGTTGTGGGAGGTGCAGGTTTTTTTCTGAATGACGAGATGGATGATTTCAGCATCAAACCAGGAGTACCCAATTTATATGGTGCCGTTGGCGGAGAAGCAAATGCGATTAAACCGGGTAAACGAATGCTTAGCTCAATGACACCTACAATTGTTTTAAAAGACAATAAACCATTTATTATTGTTGGAACACCCGGAGGCACAACTATTCCAACCCAAATATTTCAAACGTTGATTAATATTCTTGAATTTAACATGAGTACAGAAGATGCAGTGTACAAACCAAAGTTTCATCATCAGTGGTTACCGGATGAGGTTATGATAGAAAAAGGGTTTCCTCCGGCTGTGAAAGATACCCTTCAAAAAATGGGATACAGTTTTAGTAAAGAAAGATCTGGCATTGGAAGAACAGAGATCATTAAAGTTCTACCTGATGGAAAATTTGAAGCAGTAGCTGATAACCGCGGAGATGATGGAGCCGAAGGATGGTAAGAAGTTTGAAGTTTATTAACCTTCGGAAAAATGAAACTTCAAAATCTACAATGTGCCAGAAACGCCTGATATTATATACTATTTGCATTCACCAAAATAAATTTCTACATTCGCCAATTCAATTCCATTAAGCCATCTGCACTTCTTAATGGCACAATCCTTTCTGAAAAACTTATATAGTATAATTAATTAAATTAACGTAAAACCGTGAATATGAAATTCATTTTATCTTTTTGTAGTGCTTTTTTTGTAACTACAGCTTTATTCAGTCAGAACCAATTTGGAATTTTTGCCGGACCCCAGGTTACTACAGCAAAATATTCAGTACTTAATGTAAATCAAAAAACTAACAATAAATATGGCTTCCAGGCCGGCGTAACCATGAAAGTACCTTTTGAAAGCAACCTTTATTTTGCTCCGGAAGCATTTTACAGTTTAAAAGGATATAAAGTTGCTTTTACCACTTTTGCCTATCCACCAGATGCCACTGCCACTGATAACAATACAACTATACATACTTTTGAATTAGCAGCATTGCTCCAGGTGGATCTCGGTAGTAAGCCATCTCATTTTTATATTAAGGCCGGCCCTTCTTTAGATTTCCAGCTGATTGGCAAAGAAACTTTTAATTTAAATACCGGCGGTTCAGTTAGCCGCAATATGAAATGGGGGCCTGCAGAATATGGCCACTTCTCGGCTAACCTGCTAACAAGATTTGGGTATGAAACAAAAAGCGGTTTTATGATTTTTGCACAACACACACTTGGTCCTGCCAGTATCAATAATGCCGATTTCGGCCCCCGTATCCGTCACCGTGCCTATGGACTCTCTATTGGTAAATATATAAACCGAAAAAAGATTTTGATTGATACGAGAAATAAGGAATAATTCCATCACTTTTAAAAATCCTTTTTCTTAAAATAAAAATCATTGTATTTGGAATAAATACCTGATAATTTTTGAATCCGGTAACGGTTATTTTGAAAAATAAGGTATGTGTGAAATAATGAAAATTATTTCCCCCAATAGTGAATAAAAAGATTCTCCAATTATTATTCAATAGAATAAAGGAACAACAATCACTTGCCTTCTAAGCAGAAACAGATACATTTAAAAAAAAACCTACAAATGCTTCATTTTTAATTTTCAAATCTGGCGCAATCAGGCAATGAAAAGATTGATTATATCCTTTTTGTTAACAAATCGTAAAACAATTAACTATTCGTTACAGAATTTTAACTAATTCCCTTTGAACTTGCACTCATACGAAGCTAAATTTTGGTATTGAATTTGCCTAAAGGTTTCGATTGCATACTTTTACATATAAATTTCTGGTCTGAAACGTTTTCTAAAAATATTGAAATGGTTTTTGCTTAGCCTGTTACTAATACTGGCTGCCTTATATATATTTATTCAAACCCCTTTTGGCCAAAACTGGATTGCCCGGCAGGTTACTAAAAGACTTTCTAATGACTTGCAAACCAAAATCAGCATCAAACGGGTTAGTTTTTCTCTTGTTAACAAAATGCACCTGGAAGGGATGCTTTTGGAAGACCGGAAAGGCGATACTTTAATATATGCTGGCGACCTGAAAGTCCGGATCACAGACTGGTTCTTTTTTAAAAAAGAAGCGGAATTGAAATATATCGGACTGGAAAATGCTCTCATCAAATTTCAACGTACTGATTCAGTTTGGCAACAACAATTTATTTTAGATTACTTCGGTTCATCATCAACTGGTACTGCAAAGAAGAAAGCAGGCATTCATTTCAACCTGAAAATGGCAGAACTGAAAAATGTAACTTTTATAAAAAAAGATGCCTGGCTGGGAGAAAATATGATGGTGAAAGTGGGTACATTAAACCTTGATGCAGATGCCCTCAGTCTTTCAGGCAATAGATTTGAAATTAATTCGCTGGTTATAAAAGATCCTGTAATTGGATTATCCAGTTATACAAAATTAAAACCAGCAGACTCCCTTTCTGCCAATCATGCTATAAAATCAGTAGCATCATGGAATAAGGGAAAAACATTTTTTAAAATTGGTGACCTCAAAATCATTAATGGCACATTTAGTACTGACAATCAAACCGGCCACCAACCTTTTGCACATTTCGATGGTCAGCACATTCTGTTTACAGACATCAACGCAGCATTGAAAAATTCCAGTTTCAATGAAGACACTGTTTTTTCGCAACTTACACTGACCGCCAAAGAAAGAAGTGGCCTTGAAATAAAAAAACTGGACGCTGAAGTAAAATTGACACCTCAAGGGATGACTTTCAGCAAAATGGAACTGGCTACCAACCGAAGTACCCTGCGAAATTATTTTTCCATGTCGTATGATGATATGAGTGACCTTGGCAATTTTATTACCAAAGTAAATATGGCGGCTGTTTTTGATGACTCATTTATAGACAGCGATGATATAGCTTTTTTTGCACCTACACTGAAAACATGGAAAAAGAAAATTAGCCTGAAAGGTAAAATCAGGGGAACTATAAGTAACCTTGTTGGCAAAGACATGCTGGTGCAGGCTGGCAAAAACACTGTATTAAACGGGGATATAGCCATGATAGGTTTACCCGACATCAACCAAACCTTTATTGATTTTAAAGCCAATGATTTTAAAACTACTTATGGTGATGCGGTTTCTATCATTCCGGCATTAAAAAAAATCAACACCCCGGATTTACGAAAAATTCAATATATCAATTTTAAAGGGAGCTTTACCGGATTTATACATGACTTTGTAACTTTTGGAACTATTCAGACAAATCTTGGTATTATAAAGAGTGATCTGAATATGAAGTTTCCGAAAGGGCAAGACCCGGTTTATTCGGGCACCCTTTCAACTAATGATTTCCGGCTGGGAGAATTCCTGGATGATAAATCATTGGGCAACGTATCATTAAATGTTACAGTTAAAGGAAAAGGGTTCAACGAAAAAAGCAGGAACACATTAATTGATGGAACCATAAAATATGCAGACTATAAGAATTACCGATATGAAAATATTTCTTTAAAAGGGAGGTTAGACAAAAAACTTTTTGAAGGTATCGCCTCTATCCAGGATAAGAATGCCGACCTCACTCTTAATGGTATTTTAGACTTTAATAATAAAACACCCAGGTTCGAGTTATTGGCTGATGTACAAAATGCAAATTTTAAAAACCTGAAACTGACAAAAGACAGTATTACTTTTAAAGGAAAACTTAATTTCAATTTTTCAAGTATCACCTTAGACAATTTTTTGGGAACTGCAAGAGTCAGCGATGCTGAAATAACAAAAAACGGCACCCGTCTTCCTTTTGATTCGCTGATTCTTTCTTCAAGTATTAGTGATAGTACAAAGATACTCACCGCAGTTTCCAATGAGTTTAATGCAAAAGCAGAAGGTGATTTCAGTTTAAAAGACTTACCGGATGCCTTTACCTACTTTCTGAACAAATATTATCCAGCTTATATAAATCCACCAAAAAAATATCCAAGGAACCAGGATATAAGTTTTGATATTACCACATACTATGTAGATGAATACCTGCAATTAATCGATTCAAGTATTGCCGGACTGAATAACAGCCATTTTGAAGGCAGGATGAGATTATCAGAAAATATACTGGAACTAAAAGCAGACGTACCCCAATTTAAATTCAAGCAATATAATTTTGATAATATACAATTATCAGCAAAAGGAAATGCAGATAGCCTTGTGTTAATCGGGAAAACCAATAATATCAGGATAAACGACAGCCTGAATATTCCAACAACTGTTTTTAATATAACGGCAAGAAATGATTCATCCAGTGTATCAGTAATGACTGGCGCTAATCAGGCTATTGAAAAAGCTGACCTTAATGCATTAATCATTACATACAACGATGGTATCAAAGTTGAAGTGGCCCCATCTACATTTACTATCAATGGAAAACTATGGGCTATAGATGAAAGCGGGGAATTAACTTTCAGAAAAAATCACCGGGCTGATGGCCTCCTGTTATTAAGTGAAGGGGATCAGAAGATTCTTCTTAAAACACAAAACGGTACAGGCGACTGGAGCAACCTGAAAGTTGAATTGACAAAAGTGAACCTTGGGGATTTTGCACCCTTTTTCCTCCCCAAAAACAGATTGGAAGGATTATTATCAGGTACAATTTTAGTGGAAGATCCTACGAACAATCTACGGATCACTTCAGACGATATTCAAACACAGTTTCTACGATTTGATAATGATTCAATAGGCGAATTAAAAGCAACCCTCGCCTATGACAATGTAAGTAAGGAACTAAAATTTAAAGGCAACACCTTAAACCAGGAAAATTATCTTGGTTTTGATGGCCATATCTTTCTGGGTGATCCACTGAAAGCAAAAAACAACATTATTACTCTCAAAGCAAAATCTTACCCCATAAAAATATTGGAACGTTTCCTTGGCACATTATTCTCAGATATGCAGGGATACATGACAGGTGATATTGATCTGGAAGGAGATTTTAAACAAATTGCAGTAACCGGAAAAGGTCGATTAAAAGAAGCCGGATTAAAAGTAAATTTCACACAGTGCTTTTATAAAATTCAGGACACTGAAATAAATCTTACTCCTGAAGAAATAAATCTTGATGGCATTATTCTTACTGACACCGTAACTAAAAATCCTATTTACCTTACCGGAGGTATTGAACATAATGCTTTTAAAAATATGTTCTTTAACCTGGATATTTCAACGAAAAAGCCAAACTCAGTTAATGCTGATGATAACCGGCCGGTACAATTATTAAATACTACCTATCGAAACAACAAAGACTTCTATGGAAATGCAAAAGGAACAGGTTCTCTTTCATTAACAGGTTCACAAAATGATATGTATATGGATATAAATGTTGTTGCTTCAGCGCTGGACAGCAGTTATGTCACTTTACCTCCTTCCTCCGGAAGGGAGTCAGGCCTGGCCGATTTCCTGGTTGAAAGAAAATATGGTCGTGAAATGAATGACAGCGATTTCAAAAACAATGAAACAAAAATCACTTACGATGTAAAACTTACAGCCAATCCAATGGTTTCTGTAAAAGTTCAACTGGATGAACTGACAGGTGATGAAATTAAAGGAAGAGGAAATGGTACATTAAATATTAGTGCCGGCACAACGGAACCATTACGATTAAGAGGTCGGTTTGATATTGATGAAGGAAGTTACCTTTTCACTTTTCAGTCAGTCTTTAAAAAACCATTCGAACTTAAAAGAGGAGAACCAAACTTTATTGCATGGGATGGCGACCCCTATGATGCCCGGATGAACCTTACCGCTTATTATACCGCAACCAATGTAAGTTTTGCCCCATTGGCAAACTCCTGGAGTGGATTAGCACAGGGCGTTTCCCGGGCAAGGGGCGATGTATATGTTGTGGCAAAACTCACGGATAAATTATTTAATCCTAAAATTGAATTTGGATTGGATTTTCCGGTAAACAGTGTTGTACGAAGCGATCAGGCACTTTCATTCGGTTTGCAGGAATTACAGAAGGATTTAAATGAAATGAACAAACAAGCAACTTACCTTGTTGTGTTCGGTGTTTTTGCACCGGTTGGGAATACAAGATCATCAAACTTCCAGGAGATTGCGACAAATAGTTTATCCAGTATTTTCTTCAATGTAATTAATGAACAGGTTAAAAAAATCGTTTCAGATATTTTCAAAACAAATAAAATAAACTTCAATTTCAATAGCTCAGTTTACAATCAAAATATTTTGGACCTTAACAACAATAAGTCATCTTTCAGCTTAGGCAGTAATGTTAGTGCTTCAATAGGTAGTTCCTTATTTAAAAACAGGGTAATCTTCTCATTAGGTGGTAGTGTGGAAGGCCTTTTACAAAGTGGTGCGGTGCAACAGGACGTACGTTTATTGCCGGACTTCACTATAGAAATCCTGATTAACCCCAGTGGATCTTTCAGAGCAACTCTCTTTTACAGGCAAAACATAGATTATTTAACAGGTACTACAGGTACTGGAAAGATGAATAGAGCCGGTGCTGGCTTAACATACCGGAAAGAAGCCGACAAAATATGGGATTTGTTTTTTGGAAAAAAGAAAAAGCAACAGCCTATTCCGATTATTCCACCTGATCCAGCTGAAGCAATACAGGAAGACAGTCTAAGGAATACAAATAACTAATGTTTTGTTACCCTTATGTTGTCTTATTGGTTTAATGTTCTTTTAGTTTTAAACATATATCCTTTTGGAATCATAACTTTAAACGAACCTTAAACCTTAAACTTTGAATTATTGAACGAATGCGTCATTTTAAAATTAACTAAATACTAGTTACTATTTCCCATTATTTCATGTCCCATTTTATCCTTTTTGGTCTGCAGGTATTTTATATTATGTGGATTTGATGGAATTTCAATAGGTACATTTTCAATAATCTCCAATCCATAACCTTCCAGCCCTACCCTTTTGGTGGGATTATTTGTGATTAACTTTATTTTATTGATACCAAGGTGCCTTAAAATCTGAGCCCCTAATCCATAATCCCGTTGATCCATCTTAAAACCAAGGTGAAGATTTGCTTCCACAGTATCTAAACCCCGTTCCTGTAACTGGTACGCTTTTAATTTATTCAGCAGGCCAATTCCCCTTCCTTCCTGGTTCATATATATTATAGCTCCTTTACCTTCTTTTTCTACCATTTGCATTGCTTTTTGCAATTGCTCACCACAGTCGCACCGGAATGAGCCTAAAATATCTCCGGTAAAACAGGAGGAATGTACCCTTACCAGAACAGGTTCATCTTTTGCCCAAATGCCCTTCAATAATGCTAAGTGTTCATTGGGAGAATCTTTTTCTTTAAAGGCAACCATAATAAAATGGCCATGTTTTGTCGGCATTTCAATTCTTACCACTTCTTCAATTAGTGTTTCACTATTCAAACGGTACTCAATAAGGTCTTTTATTGAAACTATTTTCAGACCAAATTTTTTGGCCACTTCTATTAATTGCGGTAGTCGTGCCATTGTTCCATCCTCATTCATTATTTCTACCAAAATTCCACCGGGTTCAAAACCAGCTAACCTCGCAAGATCAACTACTGCTTCAGTATGGCCTGTTCTGCGTAATACCCCACCTTCTTTTGCCCTCAAGGGGAAAATATGTCCTGGCTTTCCCAATTTTTCGGGTGTCGTTAATGGGTCTATTAAAGCTTCTACCGTTTTTGACCTGTCATGAGCTGAAATTCCAGTGGTACAGCCATTTCCCAGCAGATCTACAGATACAGTAAAGGCTGTTTCATGAAGGGAAGTATTAGTATTGACCATTGGATATAGCTCCAATGCATCACATCTTTTTTCTGGTAAAGCCACGCAAATGAGGCCCCGCCCATGTTTGCTCATAAAATTGATAATTTCTGGTGTTGCATTACCTGCAGCGGTTACAAAATCGCCTTCATTTTCCCGATCCTCATCATCCACCACAATTACCAGTTTTCCACATTTTATATCCCCGAGAGCACTATCTATAGAATCAAACATTCTTATATTTTTTGGCAAAAATAGAATAAACTACCCGCAGTATTGGTAGATTTATCATCAGGCAGCGATTAGCCTGCACCGGGTGTCATTATAAAGTATTATTTTTCAATAGTAAATTGTTAATATTTGCTTATTTTTAATTTAGAAATATTCCCTTTCTTTGCAACCGAAAACCAAACATTATGCTTAAGAGAATACTTACTCTGTTTGTATTAGCCATTTTGGCTGTATCGTCTTTATTTGCGCAAATAACAACTTCTGCCATTGGTGGAAATGTAAAAAGTGTGGCTAACGAACCGCTGGTAGGAGCAACTATTGTTGCTACTCACTTACCTTCCGGAACAAAGTATACCACAGTAACCCGCCCTGGCGGTGTATTTAGTATACAAAATATGCGGGTTGGAGGGCCATACACAATTGAAATCACATTTGTAGGCTTTAAAGTGGAAAAAGTGGAAGATGTTTACCTGCAACTGGCAGAATCATTTCAGATGTCACCAGTGCTTGATAAGTTTGAAGCCACATTAGAAAATGTGTTAGTAACTACCGGAAGGCGCAGCATTATTTTAAATGCTAACAGAACCGGTGCTGTTACCAACGTGGGAAGAAGAGAGATAACCACTCTTCCTACTATCTCCAGGAATATTAATGATCTGGCCCGCCTTACCCCTCAGGCTA
>JBARSW010000209.1:0-1706 GCA_049644925.1 Chitinophagaceae bacterium
TATCAGGATTAATTGTAGGTATCATTTGGGCCAGCAGGATCTGGAAGAAAAAGGGGACTATTCATTTCTTATCAAGAGTGATGGCAACACCGGAACTTGACAAACAGGAAGAAGAAGACAAATTGTAAATCCAAAAATATTTCAATCTTTTTTAAAACAAAAAACCATTCGTCGGATGACGAATGGTTGGTGCAATTGTGTTGTTGTATTTTTTATACCCTGAAGTGTGCAAAAGCTTTATTGGCTTCAGCCATACGATGGGTATCTTCTTTCTTTTTAAATGCTGCTCCTTCACCTTTGCTTGCTGCTACAATCTCGCCGGCTAATTTATCTGCCATGCTACGTCCATTCCTGTCGCGGCTATAGCGTATAAGCCATTTGATGCTCAGGGAAATTTTTCTGTCCGGACGAACCTCTGAAGGTATCTGGAAAGTAGCACCACCAATACGGCGGCTACGAACTTCTACAGCTGGAGTAACATTCACCAATGCTTTTTTCCAAACCTCATATCCGTCTTCACTTGTTTGTTTGGCTACTTTATCCAGCGCATCGTAAAAAATATTGAATGCTCCGCTTTTCTTTCCTTCCCACATTAAGTTGTTTACAAAACGGGTAACCAGTTTGTCGTTAAACTTTGGATCCGGGGCTAAAGGGAGTTTCTTGGCTTGGGCTTTACGCATATCTTAAAAATTACGTTATACTTAATTACTTAATACTTTAATTACTTTTCACTATTTCTTTGCTTTCTCTTTCTTCGTTCCATATTTAGAACGGCTCTTCTTTCTGTCCTTCACACCGGCAGTATCCAATGAACCACGAACAATGTGATAACGAACTCCAGGTAAATCTTTCACCCTTCCACCACGGATAAGAACGATTGAGTGCTCTTGCAGATTATGACCTTCTCCGGGTATATAGGCAATCACTTCCACTTTATTGGTTAAACGAACTTTTGCTACTTTCCGCAGCGCAGAGTTTGGTTTTTTGGGGGTTGTTGTATATACCCTGGTACATACACCGCGGCGTTGCGGACACTGATCCAAAGCCCTTGATTTGCTCTTGGCCCTGATGATTTCTCTTCCTTTTCTTACTAATTGTTGTATTGTAGGCATTCTTGACCCTTATTTTTGGGAGGGCAAAGGTAACGGCATGAAGGGTAAATTCCAAAAATCAAAATCCCAAATTCCAAATATTTTTAGAATTTATAAAGAAAATCCCAAATTCTTACAAATTTGGGATTTCCAGTATGCAATTCCAGTATAGAAATTTGAAAGGCAGACAATTATACCGGCATCATCCAGTTATATTTATCCACAGCTTTTCCTGTTCTGATATCTGTTAGTAGTTTTTTGATAGCAGGAGCTACTTTCCAGCTATCCACATCAAGTTTTAAAGTTAAATCCTTATAGCCCAGTTCTTTAATCATAGAAATGGTTGCTGCAGTACCCGTTCCAAAAACTTCTTGTAACTGGCCTGCATTGTAAGAAGCAATTATTTCATCAATACTCAATTGCCTTTCTTCTACATTTAATCCCATATCAGACAATAATGTAATTACACTGCGCCTTGTTACTCCGCCTAAAATAGTGCCTTCTTCCAACCCTGGTGTAATTGCCGTATTTCCAATGATAAAGAAAACGTTCATCGTTCCGCATTCCTGCACATACTTATGCTCGAAAGCATCGGTCCACAAAACCTGGTCATAC
>JBARSW010000210.1:0-6057 GCA_049644925.1 Chitinophagaceae bacterium
CAAAACAGTTTGTCTTGTTATTATTCCACTTTGTTAAAGAAAAACGAAAAATAAATTTTTTTAAGGTTAAAATATGTTCTAACATTGTGTCCTGAATACACATTGTGTTTTCAAAAAATCAGATTGCTAAACATTTAATGATTGCTTATGTCTCCCCAAAAATTAATGAAGGCCGCTGGCATTATGCTGCTGGCACTTGTAGCGCAAGTTTCTTTCGCTCAAAACAGGGTAATCACCGGAAAAGTTATTGATTCAAAAGACGGCTTAGGTATGACAGGCGTTACTGTTTCTGTAAAAGGTACAAGAACAGCTACGCAAACAACTGCTACCGGAGCTTTCAGTATTTCAGTAGCTCCCGATGCAACAACTCTTGTATTTAGTTCAGTAGGGTTTTACACACAGGAAATTTCCATTGCTGGAAAAAATTCTGTAGATGTAGTACTTGCTGCCAACAACACCCAACTGGGTGAAGTAGTTGTAATCGGTTATGGTACTGCCCGTAAAAAAGACCTGACAGGTTCTGTAACTACTGTTTCGGCAAAGGATTTCCAGAAAGGAAATATTACTACACCGGAGCAGCTAATTGCTGGTAAAGTAGCCGGTGTTCAGATTTCTTCTAATGGTGGTGCTCCTGGTTCAGGTAGTACTATCCGTATTCGTGGTGGTGCTTCTTTAAATGCCAGTAACAATCCATTGATAGTTATTGACGGAGTTCCTACTGATGGCGGTGGAATTTCAGGTGCAGCTAATGCACTGGCATTAATTAATCCAAACGATATTGAATCATTCAATATTTTAAAAGATGCTTCTGCTACCGCAATTTATGGTTCAAGGGCATCAAATGGTGTAATCATCATCACTACTAAAAAAGGAAGAAGTGGAAAAATTAAATTTAATTTCAGTACACAGTTTTCACTTTCTACACTTCCCAAACAAGCGGATGTTCTTTCTCCAACAGAGTTCAGGTCTTATGTAAATGCTCATGGTACACCTGCGCAAATAGCTTTGATGGGTAATGCAAGTACTAATTGGCAGGATGAAATTTACAGCAATGCAAGCAGTACTGATAATAATTTGAGTATGTCTGGTGCATATAAAAATATACCATACAGGTTTTCATTGGGATTTTTAAGCCAGAATGGTATTTTAAGAACTGGAAACCTGAATAGAAAATCAGCTGCAATTACGCTGAATCCAAAATTATTTAAGGATCATTTAAAAATAGATATTAACCTGAAGGGTTCAATAAACAATTCAAGGTTTGCGGATGAAGGTGCAATCGGCTCTGCCGTTCGTTTCGATCCTACCAAACCTGTAACTACTTCATCAAAAAGATATGGCGGTTATTTTCAATGGCTGGATCCTTCTTCTGTAACAGGTTTAAGAAAACTCTCTCCATTAAACCCGGTTGCATTACTTGAGGAAAGGACTGATAAAAGTGAAGTGCAAAGAAGTATAGGTAACGTACAATTTGATTATAAGCTCCACTTTTTCCCTGATTTAAGAGTGAATGTGAATCTGGGATATGATATTTCGAAAGGTGAGGGCACCATTAAAATTCCGGATAGTGCTGCATCATCTTATATGCGTTCGCCGGATGCCAAACATGGTGGCGTGAACAACAGCTACCTGCAAAAGAAGTCAAATATAATAATGGAGACTTATTTGAATTATGTAAAAGACATTAAAGGAATCAACAGCCGGGTAGATGTAATGGCAGGTTATTCTTACCAGGATTTTTCAGCTACCAATTATAATGGAAAGTTGGATCCAAACGGAATTAAAGTTGACAATGAGGGAAATAAATGGACTCCTTATAACGACTATGCTGCAGATGGTTATTTAATTACTTCACCAACTTTCCGCTATGATAAACCCCAGAACAGGTTAATCTCCTATTTCGGCAGGTTAAATTATTCATATAAAGGAAAGTATTTATTAACAGGTACTATCCGTCGTGACGGATCTTCACGTTTTTCTGAAGAAAACAGGTGGGGTTGGTTCCCTTCAGGAGCTTTTGCCTGGAGATTGAAAGAAGAAAGTTTCCTTAAAAATATAAGTGCCCTGAGTGACCTGAAATTGAGAATTGGATATGGTGTTACCGGACAACAGGATGGAATTGGTAACTATGATTATATACCAAGGTATTCAATAGCAAACAGCCAGGCACAATATCAGTTTGGCAATACATTCTACGATTTATACAGACCAGATGGTTACAATCCAAGTTTGAAATGGGAACAAACTGCCACATCTAACATAGGACTCGATTTCGGTTTTTGGAATGGCCGTATTTCTGGAACAGTAGAACTTTACCTGAAAAAAACCACAGATTTACTTAGCGTAATTGATCAGTCTGCGGGTACCAATTTCTCCAATAAAATTATTTCCAATATTGGAAATATGGAAAACCGTGGTATAGAATTTACATTAAATACACAACCGGTTAAAAATGATAACCTGGTTTGGGATCTTGGCTTCAATGTTACTTATAATAAAAATGAAATCACTAAGCTGACTTTCACTAATGATCCAACCTTCCCCGGAAATCTTGTTGGCGGAATAGCAGGTGGTGTTGGTAGTACTGTTCAGATACATTCTGTAGGTTATCCAAAATCATCTTTCTATGTGTACAAGCAGGTGTATGATGCTGCTGGAAAACCAATTGAGAATTTGTTTGAAGACCTGAACCGTGACGGGCTGATAAATGTTAATGACCTGTATCGCTACAAAGCCCCGGATCCTGATGTATTCTTAGGCGCTTCTTCAAGTGTAAGCTGGAAAAAATGGAGTGCAGGATTCTTAATGAGAGCAAATTTGGGAAATTACATGTATAATAACAGGTTCTCCAATACAGGTGTTATGCGGAATATTATTGATCCGCTTGGGTTCCTGGCAAATGGTTCAAGGAATTTACTGGAAACAAACTTTACCGGAAATGGTGACAAATATCTTTTGTCTGATTACTATATTGAAAATGCATCATTCCTGAGAATGGACAATTTCAATTTTGGCTACAATGCCGGAAATATAATCAGTAAGAATACCAACTTAAGAATCGGAGCTAACGTACAGAACGTATTCACCATTACAAAATACAAAGGATTGGATCCGGAAGTTTCCTGGGGTATTGATAATAATTTTTACCCAAGACCAAGAATTTTTGTAATCAACCTGAATCTTGATTTCTAATTAACGAATTGTTTAAAATAAAGCGTATGAAAAAAAATATTTTTATTACAACCGGTGCACTGGCGTTGATGTGCTTAATTGTTGTACCGTCTTGTACCAAAAAACTGGATCTTACCCCAACCAATGATGTAACTTCTGAAGTAGTATATGCTACACCGGCAGGTTACAAACAGGTATTGGGCAAAGTTTATGGCAGTTTTGCCTTAACAGGAAACCAGGGCCCTGCCGGTAACGGTGATGTGCAGGGTATCGACGAAGGATTCTCTGATTTCTATCGGTTATTCTGGAAAGCCCAGGAATTAAGTACAGATGAAGCTGTTATCAGCTGGGGTGATGTGGGAATACAGGACTTCCATAATATGAACTGGACCTCCAACAACAGTTTTCTAACCGGACTTTATTACCGTTGTTTATACCAGATTACATTGTGTAATGATTTCATCAGGGAATCAGCAGATGATAAACTGGCCGCAAGAGGTATTTCTGGTGCTGATGCAGATAATATCAAACAGTATGCAAGAGAAGCCCGTTTTCTCCGTGCTTTTCAATATTGGGTACTGATGGATTTGTATGCAAACCCTCCATTTGCTACAGAAGCAACAGTAATTGGTGGGCCACCCCCACCACGGGCCACCCGCACCGAAATATTTAATTATGTTGAATCTGAATTGAAAGCAATCGAACCCAATATGCCTGCACCCCGTGCCAATGAATATGGCCGTGCAGATAAAGGCGCAGTGTGGGCTCTTCTGGCTCGTATCTACTTAAATGCAAAAGTGTATACTCCTACTGCCCGGTTTACCGATGCGATAACTTATTCTAAAAAAGTGATTGATGCCGGTTATACACTTATCAGTAATTATACCTGGTTGATGCGTGCCGACAACCATTTAAATACCAGTGAATTTATTTTTACTATCAATTATGATGGTTTACATACACAGGGATATGGTGGTACTACTTTCCTTACACATGCCTGCGTTGGTGGTTCCATGCCGGCTTCTGGTTTTGGTGTAGGTGGCGGTTGGAGTGGTACAAGAACAACAAAAAATTTACCAAATTTATTTCCTGATGTAACCGGAGCACAAGACAAGAGATCACAATTTTATACATCTGGCCAGACATTAGAAATTGGTAACCTTACCAGTTTTGTTGATGGTTATGCAGTAACCAAATTCAAGAACTTAAAAAGAGATGGTAGTAATGGTCAGAGCCAGGATTTTGCAGATGTAGATGTGCCATTATTCAGGTTAGCAGAAATGTATCTTATCTATGCCGAAGCTGTATTGGAAGGAGGAACCGGAGGCGATGCAACAACTGCACTGGGATATATTAACACACTCAGAACAAGAGCTTACACCAATACTTCCGGAAATATTTCTGCCGGTCAATTAACAAAGGATTTTATATTAGATGAAAGAGCAAGGGAATTGTATTGGGAAGGATTCCGCCGTACTGACCTGGTGCGTCATAATAAATTTGTAGAGGGTGTTTATTTATGGCCTTGGAAAGGTGGTGTTAGTTCTGGTACAGGAGTTCCTGCCTTTAGAAAAATATTCCCGATTCCTTCAAGGGATGTGAATTCTAATACAAACCTTATTCAAAACCCCGGCTATTAAACTTAAAAAACATTGCATATGAAAAATATATTAAAACTTATTTCCGGTGCGTTCCTTTTTGCAATGGTTTTTTCATCTTGTAAAAAAGATGAAAACCAGGTTATGTTTGAAGGAGGAACTAATCCGGTTCTTACAGCTTCTTCTACCAATGCGTTGGTGCTGAAAAAGGAAGACAAGGATAAAGTTGCCGTGGTATTGACCTGGACAAATCCTGATTATAAATTCAATACAGGTGTCAGCTCACAGGATGTTACCTACATCCTTCAGGTAGATACAACAGGCAAAAATTTTACCAGTGGTAATTTGCAGGAAAAATCCATTGCAAATGACCTGGCATTAACTTTAACTGTAAAAGATGTAAATACATTTTTGGGAAAACTTGAATTGAAGGCAGGTGTTCAGTATAATGTTGAAATGAGGATCAAGGCCTCGTTAACAGGAGGAACTGTTCCGCTTTATTCAAATGTGATAAAAATAAAGTACACACCCTATCTTGATTTTGCAGTAGAACCTCCCGGTACAGATGCTGGTGGGTATTTAGATGCTGGTTTATGGGTTATTGGAGATTGTTTTGGTTCACCAAACTGGAGTAATCCACTTCCTTCACCTCAGGACGTCAATCATAAATTCACCAGGGTTGATCTGCTGCACTATGAGTTAACTATTGCTTTTGTTTCTACTGGTAATTACAAAATGATTCAAACCCAGGGAGTTTGGGGAACCCAATACCATGCAATTGCTCCGCCTGCAGATGGTCTTTCCGGTGAGTTTGAAAAAAGAGATGCTGATCCCGGTTTTGTTTCACCCGGTGCCGGTACTTATAAAATTGAAGTAAACTTCCAAACTGGTAAGTACAAATTGACTAAAATATAATCTGGATAATTAAATTATAGAAAATGAAAAATATTAATAAACTTCTTTCACTTGCTGCAGCACTGGTATTGATTGTATCGGCCTGCCATAAAGTAGAAGATCTTCCATATTATGGAACCGGTATGAAGGTTACGTTGACTGCAAACAAAACAGCTATTGCACCTACTCCTGCCGATTCGCTTACACCTGTAATCACATTTGCCTGGTCAAATCCCGATTACAAACAGGATACCTCTTTATACAAATACATTCTGGAAATAGATTCTACAGCCAGAAATTTTGCTAAAGAAACTATTAAGATTGTTGTTGGAACCCGTACTACTTCTTTAACTGGTAAAGAACTGAATGCTATCCTTCTTAACTATGGCTTTAC
>JBARSW010000211.1:0-8434 GCA_049644925.1 Chitinophagaceae bacterium
GTAATTACTATATAAAAAACGGCAAGGCCAGCAGCGGGGATAAGTGCATATATTATTATACCAAGTCCGCTCATATCATATTTATCTTCAGCTGGTTTACTAAGGCCAAAGAACATTATCAGCAGAACTATCCCCACGCCTATTAAATGAATTCTCCGCAGGCGGGTTTCTTTCCAGGTTACCATCTTTATATTAGTATGTGCAATAAGACTGATAATCTGAACCAAGGCAAATGCAATTATTGAAATGCCAGGTACCCAATCAGGAAATGTCGAAACTGCAATGTAGTTGGATATACTAAAAAGGAGAGCCAGGAATACCTGTAAAAAAAGTTCAGTGCTTTTAAAATTCATTGACTTACTTAAATATTTTCATTAATGCTCCTATAAACCAGCTTTCTTCAGCTTTAATCATTGTGTCAAGAGTTTTGTCTGCCTGGTTTCCCAATTTTTTAATGCTGCTGATTGTATCAACAAATGCTTTTACATGCTTATCTCTTTTATCACCTTCCACATTTTCGAGTTTATCAAGCAGGTGAAGCATTGGTTCCAGTTCCCTTTTCTTTCTTTCCTTTACAATTTGCTTTACTACTTTCCAGATATCTTTTTCTGCTGTAAAAAACTCCTTCCGTTCTCCTGTCAGTAAAACTCTTTCCACCAGTCCCCAATTAATGAGTTCCCTGATATTCATATTTACATTACCACGGCTGATGTTCAGTTCTTCCATAATATCGTCTTGCGTTTGCGGGTCAGGGCTTATCAATAACAGAGCATGAATTTGTGCCATCGTACGGTTTATACCCCAATGTGTACCAAAGGCACCCCAGCTGCTGATAAAATGTTGTTTGGCTTCTATAAGTTTCATGTGTTAATTTTTCTTTTAGTAATATGTCACATAGTATACCCATAAAAATTATCATCGCTGTTGGTATAAATTAGCTCGATAATTTTTATGAATATTTCATGTATCAAATTTACTCTGCGAATTTCGAAATTTCAAAACTTATTGAAAATATGTTTTTTGAATTTGAACCAAATGATTTTTATATTTATAGATAACCAATAATATTAATTGTATGAAAAAAATTATTTTCCTGTTTATTCCGCTTTTTATCCTGGTAGCCTGTGGAAGTAAAAAAACAGCCGATAAAACTACAGAACCAACTGCAACTGCTGCTGAAGCTACAAAGCCTGCTGCTACTGGTAATGATGCAGCACTTATTCAATGGCTAAGCGGTAAGATGCTTATTTCCACTGAAAAGGACCCAAAATATGATATGTGGAACAACTTTAAAATGAATGCGGATGGTAGCTGCATTGATAAAGATAATGCGTCGGCAAAATGGACTGTAGAGAATGGAAAATTCGTTTTTCAATCTGTCATGAATATTACCAAAGAGATGGAAAAGAAAGACGATACCACATTGGTTTTTAAAGGATCGATTGGGGAAAATATTTATATAGTAAAACCGATAAATTAATTAGTTCTTGAATTAAATATTTCTGGTGATTTATAATAGAGAGGTATTCTGCCTCTCTTTTTTATTTCACATTATGTATCTTGTCATTATGAAATATATCATTGCAGTGTTATTGATTGCTTTATTGACCTGTAAGGGTCAGGCTCAGATAAAACCATTCCGCTTTGCTTTTATTTCGGATACACATATTGGAGGACCCGGTGGCACTGCTGAGGAAGACCTTCGCAGGACTGTGAGGGATATCAATGCCATGACTGATATTGCATTTGTGGTTATCACCGGTGATATAACAGAACTGGGTACCAATGAAGAAATTAAACTGGCTAAGCAAATTCTGGACAGCCTTCGTGTACAGTGGTACATAATTCCCGGAAACCATGACACCGGCTGGAGCGAAAGTGGGGGTGTAACTTTTTCAAATGTATTTGGTACTGATAAATTCAGTTTTGAGTATAATGGGATACGGTTTTTAGGATGTGCATCCGGTCCATATGTGCGGATGAGTGATGGTCATGTGCCACGGGATGCCGTAAACTGGCTTGATAAGGAATTAAAAAAATTAAAACCCAATCAGCCACTTATATTTCTAAATCATTATCCACTTGACAATGGCCTTGATAACTGGTACGAAGTAACCGATCGTATCCGGAAACAAAATACATGGGTTGCATTGTGTGGTCATGGACATGCAAATAGATTAATGAGTTTTGAAGACATTCCCGGAGTGATGGCCCGGTCAAACCTCAGGGCAAAAGCAGCCGAAGGTGGTTACAACCTGGTGGATGTAAGAAATGATTCTA
This sequence comes from Chitinophagaceae bacterium, assembly GCA_049644925.1. GTDB lineage: Bacteria > Bacteroidota > Bacteroidia > Chitinophagales > Chitinophagaceae > JJ008. Next base: position 2,281 of record JBARSW010000211.1, read on the forward strand.
TTCTTTTTACAGAACGAAAACCTGTAACAGAGATAGAAAAAAAATGGACCGGAGTAAAAGTGGAAACTAAATATTACGACCAGAAAAAACAATTTTCCAGGCCAGATTATACTATGAATAATACTTACAGCCAGGTGAAAGAAATTTGGAAACATTCTTCTGATGCTAATATAATTTCCACCCCAGCAGTGGCAGAAGGCAAAGTGTTTGTTGGAAATCAAAATGGAGTAATGACCGGATTTTCTTTAGCGGATGGGAAAATATTATGGAAATTTAAAACAGGAGGTGCCATTTTCTCTTCTCCAGGAGTTTTAGCTGATAGATTGGTTTTTGGTTCGGGTGATGGAAATGTTTATTGCCTATCTGCTAAAAAAGGCAAGCTTATCTGGAAATATAAAGCAAACGCATCAGTGTTAGGTTCTCCGGTAATAAACGGAGATACCATTTTTATAGGTGGAAGTGATCATTCATTTATTGCACTTAACAGTAAAACCGGAAAGGTTATCTGGAAATTTTCCAGTCTTGATGGTCCGGTTGTAAGTACTCCTTTATATTATGAGGGGAAAATAATATTTGGTGCCTGGGACAGACACTTATATGCACTTAATAGCACCAATGGATCAGTAGCATGGAAATGGAATAATGGTTCAATGGTCCGGAATTTTTCACCAGCCGCCTGCACACCTGTAGCATCGGAAGGAATTGTTTATGTTGTTGCTCCTGATAGATATATTTCTGCAATTGATGCATCAACCGGGAAAACATTGTGGAGAAATAATGATGCCACAGTCCGTGAATCAATTGGAATTTCTTCGGATGGAAAATGGATATATGGAAAAACCATGCAGGATACGATTGTAACCTATGCAGCCAGCAGTGAAAAACAAGCAGCTGCCTGGAAACTGCATGCCGGGTTTGGTTATGAGCATGTGCCGTCCATGTTAATTGAAAAAGATGGGTTGGTTTTCTTTGGTACAAAAAGTGGCGTGGTGTATTGCATAAATCCTGTTGATAAAAAACTGGTATGGGCACATAAGATTGATAACTCAATGGTAAATACAGTCAATGTTATCGATAAAAACAAATTAGTTGCTTCTACAATGGATGGTAAACTTGTTTTACTTGAAGTGGGTGAGCAGTAGCTCTGTAGTTGCAATCATTATTAATGACATATTTATTTTTTTTCAGGTGCTATAATTTTTCCGGCAATTTGAATTAATACTCCAATTGTAATGCCTGAGATTCCTATCCATTTAAAAAGGGATGAGCTGTTCCCGTCCAGCAATACAAGTATTCCATTGAAAAAAAATGCGGATAAACCTGTTACTAAAAACAGAAGATGCCAGGCAAATTCATTCATTTCGTTTTCTTCAGTTCTTTTTTTCATATACGATTACGTAAGATTAGTTTTTTATACCAACAATAATTTTGCCAGACCATAATTAAAAACAAAAAAGCTACCATAAAAGGTAGCTTCACTATTTTTAAGATAGGAGTATTACTTATAGCAACATCGTAATAGGGTTCTCCAGGTATTTTTTGAATGTTTGTAAAAATGCAGCACCCGTCGCACCATCTACACTTCGGTGATCGCAACTCAATGTCACTTTCATAAAATTACTAACGCCAAAACCATCACCCTTTTTTACAACCGTTTCTTTAATCCTCCCTACAGCCATAATACAACTGTCAGGCGGGTTAATAATTGCAGTGAATTCGTCAATATCCATCATCCCGAGATTTGAGATGGTGAATGTATTTCCTGAAAATTCATTTGGTTGCAATTTTTTATTTTTTGCCTTTCCAGACAGTTCTTTACTTTCCGCGGCTATTTGGGGTAGCGTCTTTTGATCCGCAAAACGAATTACCGGAACAATTAAACCATCTTCGATGGCTACTGCAACACCAATATGAATATGATGATTACGACGGATTTTGTCGCCCATCCAGGAAGAGTTAATGGCAGGATGCTGACGAAGGGCTATTGCCACCGCTTTTACCACCAAATCATTGAAACTGATTTTTGCAGGGCTTATTTCGTTCAGTTGTACTCTTGCGGCAATGGCATTGTCCATATTGATTTCCATCGTAAGATAGAAATGCGGCGCACTGAACTTGCTTTCTCCCAACCGTTTTGCAATTATATTTCGTATTTGTGAATTAGGAATATCAGTATAACCTTCCTGTCCCATTACAACCGGTGCTATGTATGCAGGCTTGTTTTCAATAGCAACATTTGAGGTTGATGGCTGGCTGCTTACCACCGTCTGCTGATTTCCAGTTGCTGACTGTTCTTTATATTTATCAATATCTGCTTTTATTATTCGTCCACCATCTCCGCTGCCTTGAAGTCTATTCAGGTCAACACCTTTTTCTTTTGCAATTTTTTTTGCTAAAGGAGATGCTTTTACTCTGCCATTGTTTGTGTCTCCCAAAATGGTTTCAATTGTTGATTGAACAGCAGTTGTTGCTGGTTGTACAATACCTTTCGAATCGGCAGTAGTTGACTTTGGGCTAACGCCGCCTTTCACTGCCGCAACGATACTGTCGATATCTACTTTTCCTTTTTCGCCAATAATGCAAAGAAGGCCATTCACAGGAATTTTTTCACCTTTTTCTGCACCGATATATAATAGGGTGCCATTTTTATAACTCTCGAGTTCTAGGGTGGCTTTGTCTGTTTCTATATCTGCTAAAACTTCACCCTTCTTAACGGTATCACCAATTTTTTTATTCCAGGATGCTATCACTCCTGCTTCCATGGTGTCACTTAAACGGGGCATTAATACCACTTCCTCCATTTTGGAAACATCAACAACGGCTGTTGGTTCCGGTACAGTTTCTTTAACAACATCTATCGGCAGTTGTTTTTCTGTAACTGGTTTTCCACCGGTCAATGTTGAAATATCTTCACCCGCTGCTCCCACAATGGCCAGCAACTGGTCCACCAGAATTTTAGAACCTTTATCACCTCCTAAAAACAAGAGTGTACCATCTTTATAACTTTCCAGTTCCATGGTAGCTTTATCAGTTTCGATTTCCGCCAGCAGGTCACCTTTTTTTACGGGATCACCAATTTTTTTATGCCATGCAGCAATTACACCTTCGGTCATGGTATCGCTTAGTCGGGGCATTAATATCACTTCGGCCATTGCCTTATAATTTTCGCCGAAATTAAGGTAAAAAGGCCAATTAGACAGGTATTGAACATTACCGGTGGTGCATCCCAAATTTTCGCATCGTTGCCCATCTTGCCCCCATCCCTTTGCACAGCAGCCTGCGGAAAAGGGGAGCCTCTGCACAAAAGTGCTAAAGTACCCTTTGAGGGGATAGGGGCTTAAGCGAAAATTTGGGATGCACCCAATTACCAGGGTCTGGCAAATATTTCTTTTTTCCGGAAAAAGGTAAATGAATTTTTGTGAAAACTCTTTTTTTGAGAATGAACTCAGGGAAGTATATAGTCTTTGTAATGAAAGCTGCGCCGCTTTGAGTAATTATTCTTTTTTGCAATTTAAATCAATGCTTGAAAAACAACTGGCTTATATTCATTAATAATCAAGGTCCAGTTTTAACCTGTCCCGGAGTTCTTTTACCAATGGAAACTGCTCTGCTATTTTCTGAAATTGTTCTTTAGAAGTCAGCGATATTTCCATGGCAGGCCTGTCGCCGGATTTTTCTTCAACAATAACATTAAACCGAAGCAGCCGGTTTTTAAGTCTTTCCTGTAAGTAGGCAAATAATTTATTACGGTCCTGCTCAATAAATTTCTGTTCAATATTATTAGTTGTAACGGCTTCAAATGATTTTTCGTCTTTTATCCTTAAAAGGGCCAGTTCAAATGATTGTGCTGCCGGATTTTTTGCTTCTTTTAATTTAAGAATATATTCAGCCCAGGCTTCCCGTAATGATTGTTCTTCCAGCGGATGATTGATGTCGCTATTCCCGTTGTTGCCGTTATTTTTATATTGCTTTCGGATTTTATCGAGAGCAGAAAGTTTGGTATTAGCCGGTTGGGCATTAGTGTTTAATGGTAGGGCTTGTTCATATACCGGTAAATCTTCTTGTAGTAGTGAAGGCTTGCTGGCAGAAATCTCCATTATTAATTTCGCTTCTGCTTGCGGGCTTTTTGATTTTGAAACGACCGGTTGCTGACTGGTATATAATTGAATGGGCGATACCCTGAATGCCAGTGCTCTGTCAATTAGTTTTTTTTTACTTAAACCAGTATCGGTGTCCATTAGTTCAATTGCCTGCTGTAAATAGCAAAGTTTTATAATAGCTAATTCAACATGCAATCTTTTATTTCTTGCCGCTTTATAATTGATTTCAGCATCGCTCAGAATATTTAAGGTGCTGATAAGTATTGCCGGTGATGTTTTTACCGCTGTTTGAATATACAAATCCTTAAAACTTTCCACCACTTCCAGTAATACTGCTGCTTTTTCATCTTTACAAACCAGGAGATTTCTAATAAATTCAGCAAAACCGTTCAGTACAAGGTCACCTTCAAAACCTTTGCGGTTAATGTCATCATATAAAAGCATGGCACCCGTTAAGTCCTGCTTCAGCATGCATTCCAAAAGTTTAAAATAATAATCAGCATCCAGTATATTCAGGTGCTCTAATGTGGTAGTGTAATTTAATTCTCCATTGGTAAAACTGACTATCTTGTCCAGGATACTCAAAGCATCCCGCATGCAGCCTTCACTTTTTTGTGCAATAACCTGCAGGGAAGCCTTATCTGTTTTTATTTCTTCTTTCTGGCATATTTCTTCCAGGTGGTGAACCGTATCGTTGGTATTGATACGTTTAAAATCAAAAATCTGGCACCGGCTAAGAATGGTTGGAAGAATTTTATGTTTTTCTGTCGTTGCTAAAATAAAAATGGCATAGGGAGGTGGTTCTTCCAGTGTTTTCAGGAAGGCATTGAAAGCAGAGGAGCTTAACATGTGAACCTCGTCTATTACATATATTTTGTATTTACCCGTTTGAGGTATAAAGCGTATCTGGTCCACTAAGTCACGGATATTATCAACTGAATTGTTAGAAGCACCATCCAGTTCAAAATAATTCATAGATGCCCCATCATTGAAAGACAAACAACTTTGACATTTATCACAAGCTTCACCTTCTTTTGTCTGGTTTTCGCAATTAATTGTTTTTGCTAAAATCCTTGCACAGGTAGTTTTACCCACGCCTCTTGGCCCGCAAAAAAGAAATGCATGCGCCAATTGCTGGTGCTTTATTGCATTTTTTAGTGTTGTGGTAATATGCGATTGCCCAACAACTGTGTCAAAAGTCTGAGGCCTGTATTTTCTTGCGGAAACAATGAATTTATCCATACCGTCTGCAATTTAGGAAACCTTACTTAGCTGTCGCTAAATGGATATTTTATGTGAATAAGTTTAATTAAGAATAGGGTGTGGTTTAAATTCTTTGGTTCTGTCAAATAAGTACCTGTAAGTAATCAGTTTCCGGGTGCGGTAGGTGTCTCCAAAGTTTTCTGCCACATTTATCATTTTCGGATTAAAATCACCAATCCATTGCATTTCATATTGCTCATAACGTTTCAATGGTTGAATAATAAATTTTGATTCATTAATAATATAGGCATCAACTCCTTTTGCCTGAAATTCAGGAACGACACCAAAAACCAGTCCGGTGAATTTTTTATTGGGTACATACTTTTTAAGCCAAAGAAATTTAAGTTTATGCCAAAGGCTGAATTTACCATCCAGGTATTTAAACCATTGGTTCAGGTCTGGCAGATTTACAAAAAGGGCAATGGGTTCTTCTTTATAGTATGCAAACGAAATAATTCTTTCATCCATCACCGGTTTCATTTTCTTAAATAGGGATACAACCTGTTCTTTTTTTAATTGTTTTAATCCACCATGTCCCGCCCAGGCCTTGTTATAAATGGTGGTAAAATCAGCAGCAAATTTGTCTAATTGATTTTTATTGATGGTTCTGCAGGAATAATTTTTATCTGCAGCTACCACCGCATGCCTGTCCAGTATTTTCTGACTAATCTCTTTGGTAGGGTCAATGCCAAAACAAATCTGGTTAAAAAAGCACCGGAAGCCGTATGTTTCAAAAAGAGCCTGGTAATAAGGTTGGTTGTAGTTCATACAGTAAAGTGGTGACTGAAATC
>JBARSW010000212.1:0-3380 GCA_049644925.1 Chitinophagaceae bacterium
CCGGTTTCATTTAAATAGGCACTTATTATGGCAGTAGAAAATAATTCACCTGAACAAACTATCTGGTCGTAATAATAGTTATAATCACTCACTGGTTTATCATGTAGCAACCACTCCACTTCTGTAAAAAAATTCTGTAATTGCTGCTCACAGGCAAGGTAGTGTGTTACAAGCAGGTGTTTGGCAGTGGTAAGATGTTGCTGCTTAATTTGTTCAAAAAATTCGAGTGCATCAGCTTTCTTTCCAGCTTGAAATGCATCGGTCACTTTTTCCAACGCATTGGTGGTTTTGCCCATGGCAGAAATAATAATAACAATTTTATTATCTGCCCAATGGGATAGAATTTGTCCGATATTTTTAATTCTATCAACGCTATTTACTGAGGCTCCGCCAAATTTAAAGACTTTCATTTCTATGATGAATAGTTATATTTTCTTAAAGTTTTCGAGGGGCAAATGTCGTTAAAATAATCAGGATACTCTCAGTTGGATTATGATATATAAGCTTTATAGCTTTGAGTCAAAACCTTACATTTGCTGTTAATATATTTGCCATGATGAAATTCAATCGTAAGATACAGACCCTGGATGAATTCACTATTCAACAGCTGAGGGATTTCCCGCAGGCAACTGGTGAGTTATCTCATTTGCTAAGAAATATTGCATTGGCGGCAAAACGGGTAAATGTAGAAGTAAATAAAGCCGGCTTGGTAGATATTTTGGGCGACGCCGGTGAAGTAAATGTACAAGGTGAAGAGGTGAAGAAACTCGATGTGTACGCCAATGACCAGTTTATCCGGGTGCTGCAACACGGCATTGCCTGTGCAGGTATTGCCAGTGAAGAAATTGAGGATTTCATGGGTTTTGATGATGACAAAAGCATGAAGTCGAAATATGTTTGTTTTTTTGATCCACTCGATGGAAGTGCAAATATTGATGTGAATGTTTCTATTGGTACCATTTTTTCGATTTTCAGAAGAATTACACCATTAGGAACAGTTGCAACTGTTGAGGATTGTCTTCAATCAGGGAATAACCAGGTAGCCGCAGGATATGTAATTTATGGTTCCTCTACCATGTTGGTTTATGCTACCCGCAGAGGAGTGAACGGGTTTACACTGGATCCATCAATAGGTGAATGGACGCTAAGTCATCCAAACATAACCTGTCCGGAACAAGGAAAAATATACTCTGTTAATCATGGAAACTTTTTCCAATACGAAGCCGGTGTTCGGGAATATATTAATGCCTGTCAGCGAAAAGATAAAACGAATGGTGGTCCATACACTCAACGTTATATTGGCAGCATGGTATCGGATATGCACCGTAACCTGATAAAAGGAGGAATTTTTATGTATCCTGCAACTGCAGATAAACCCGGAGGTAAGCTGAGGTTGTTATATGAATGTAACCCCTTCGCTTTTATTGTAGAAGTGGCCGGGGGCAAAGCAACCAATGGGAAAAAACGTATTTTGGATATTGACCCATCAGAACTACATGAACGTTCAGCTTTTTTTGCAGGTAGCAAATTAATGGTGGAAGAATTGGAAACTTATCTTACATAAATGAAAAAAAATATCATTTCGGTAAAAAATCTGGTAAAGAACTATGGCAGTTTTCAGGCTGTAAAGAGTATTTCATTTGATGTAATGGAAGGTGAAATTTTTGGATTACTTGGACCAAACGGAGCAGGAAAATCAACAACCCTTGAAATAATTGAAACACTACGACCAAAAACCAGTGGAGAAATTGTGGTAGATGGTTTTGACCTTGACAAACATCCCGATGAAATCAAGAAGATAATAGGGGTACAATTGCAAACAAGTGGTTATTATCCGGGGCTTAATTTGATTCAGTTAATAGAATTGTTTTGCGGACTTTATAACAGACAGGTAAATCCTATGGAATTACTTGAGATGGTAAACCTGCGGGATAAGGCCAAATCGAAAGTGAAGGAATTGAGTGGCGGACAGAAACAGCGCTTTTCTGTGGCCACCACATTAATCAATCAACCCAGGATTATTTTTCTGGATGAACCAACCACCGGATTAGATCCGCAGGCAAGAAGAAACTTATGGGAGTTGGTTAAAAATATCCGGGAAAGAAAAACTACTGTTATTATTACGACACATTATATGGATGAGGCAGAATATTTGTGTGACAGGGTAGCCATTATCGATTCAGGAAATATCGTAGCATTGGATACTCCGGACAAATTGATAGATAATTTAGTCGATAGTGGCTTTGAGAGACCACGGGAAATGAAATTGGCAAACCTGGAAGATGTGTTTATTCAGTTAACTGGGCATTCATTAAGAGAAGAATAAAGCCCTTGTCCAAATAAGGAGAACCTGGGACACAAAAACATCTTCTCTGAAGAAAATTCAATTAAATTTAATTTTTTAATATTTTTAGAAACAATTGTAATTAGATGAAAATTACAAATTTTGTAAATCTCCATTACTCCCCTTCAGGGGTTGGGGGCAAACTTAAAGAGTATATGCAAGGAAAAATTGAAGCACAAAAAACAGCAGGAGCCGCTTTTATGGCTGCCAACATTACAAAAGAAGGAGTAAAAGAACTTCCCGGTGGTATTCAATATGAAATACTGAAAGATGGAACGGGAGCCCAGCCTTTGGTTAGTGAAAGTGTAAAAGCTCACTATAAAGGTTCCCTTCTTGATGGGAAAGAGTTTGACAGTTCCTTTAAAAGAAATCAACCATTTACTGCACCACTCCGGGCATTGATAAAAGGTTGGCAAGTAGCATTACCGCTTATGAAAGAAGGAAGCCATTGGCGATTATGGATTCCTTCTGATTTAGCTTATGGCGACAAGGGGGCAGGTAGTGATATTCCTGGTGGAGCTACATTAGTTTTTGAAGTGGAACTACTGGAAGTAATAAAGTAATTAATAACCCACCAGTTTAATGGCGGGTAAAATGTAATAAATTATGCCGGTACAGATTGACCCCCGCTATCCGATAGGGCAGTATGAGCCAAAGCCTTTTTCCATTGAACAAAAAGTGGAATGGCTTGCTGATATAAAATTTTTGCCATTGCAACTTGAAAACGCAATTTTAAATTTGGATGAAGCGCAACTACACACTCCGTATCGTGATGGGGGATGGACAGTGCACCAGTTGGTACACCACGTTGCCGATAGTCATATGAATGCTTATTGCCGTTTCAAACTGGGATTAACAGAAGATAATCCAACCATTAAACCATATGATGAAAACAAATGGACTGAATTAAACGACGTACAGAAACTTCCCATAAATATTTCTTTGACTATTCTGCATGCTGTACATGCCAGATTATTTGAAACATTGAAATATGTAGAAGATGATGATTGGAATAACCGCACGGTTTATCATCCGG
>JBARSW010000213.1:0-2249 GCA_049644925.1 Chitinophagaceae bacterium
GTTTTATGACTCTGCAATATTAAAGGCCGATACTACGGAGCGGTGTCATGCCGGGCTTGATCCCGAATCAAGTTCGGGACAGGCTCCGGTATCTTTTTCTTTTTGTAATAATTTACTATACCTGAAAGCCACAAAATGGAACTGCGAAACTTTAAGTTTTGAGGAGCAATATTTTTTGAAAGGAACGCCTAATATCATAAATTTATTTGTTATAGGTAAGGCAACCGTAACTTTTCGTATAATCGAACAACATTTATAGAGTTGAAAAAATAATTCGCATTACATGAAAACATCAATAGGGATATTAAAATTTTGTATCGCCTTTCTTTTATGCAGTACGACCAGTTTTGGACAAAAGAAATACGAACTATCCAATAAAGAAAGTCTCAAAGCAGGACAAGTGCTTTTTTCAAACAACGAACAATACCAATTGATATTCAGGAACAATAATTTGTTGATACAAAAAGGACTCTCTGTTATCTGGCAAAGCAATCGCTTTGGCTCATGGATGAATGGGGTCCATACAAACAAATTAATAATGGATAAAGGGGAGATCAAATGCTATTTCAACAATCAATTAACCTGGAGTTCCAAAACCAATTTTGCCAGTTCAAAATTAATATTGGATAATGACGGCATACTTAAAATTAAAAGTACTGATAACAAAATTCTTTGGGAAAACCATGCTTTTACATCCAATTCAGTAAAACCGCCGTTAGTAAACGGTGGCGATGAGGGGCCTTTTACAGATAGTATGTTACCGCCATCTGACAAAATAAAATTATATGTGACCTTTGTAGATTGGCCGGATGCAAAAGCGGAAATAACCAGTACGGACAGCTTATGGAACATCATTACAAGTAATGGTAAATTACAGCGTTCTTTAGAAGAACAAGGGCAGGCTATTAATTTTAAGGTGGATGTTCATCTAAACAGGCAATGGCAAACCTTGCCACAGCCTACCTCATACTATCTTCCTCCAGCTACAGAAGAGCATCTTTGGAACTGGCAGGAGTATATCAAAGATTGCCCGGCATTACTTTCTAACGCATTTGGCATTGATACTTTTAGTAACAATTCCATCGCTGTTTTCATTGCCAATCCTGCTGCGGGTGCAAAATGGAAAAAAATCCCAGATGGAAACCTTCCAATACGATATAAGGGTTTGCGGTACATGATTTCACTTACGCCAAGTGTGTTTGAAGAAAAATACACAACACTGATGCATGAAATTGGACATTGCTATGGTTCAGGTGAATTATACCCCGTGGATCCTTCAAAACCGGAGACAGATGAAATGGCAGGTATGGATATAATGGGAACCAGTCATGTAGCAACAGCATTTATCGGCTATCACAGGTATCGCTATGGATGGATGCCTTTTGTAAAAAATACGCCCCGCAGTATCTACCTTACTAATCCACGTTCATATGGTGTAGTGCTAACGCCTGTATCTGCTAAAGAAGGTGTCAGCATGGTTTTAATTCCCGATAAAAAAACAAAAGACTTAGATGCACCGAACAAACTTTGGGGCATAGAAATGGGACAGGCCATGCAGACCCAGAAACAATTTTTTTCAGGTAAGGATGAAAAAATATTTGCCGAGGGAGATTACATCCTCGTTTATTCGGTAGATGCTGTGGAGCAACCAGACAAAAGGGCCATTCGGGCCATATCTAAAACTGATGAACTGCGAATACCCGATCAAAGATGGCGTAATGTGTATTTGTATAAAGAAGGAGAAACATTCAAAAACCCTGACGCTCCAATGGAGGTGAAGATTTATAAAAATGCAGACGGGACTTTCTTTCTTGACATCAAAATTAAATAATACACAAAAAGTCCTGCCCACAATATCTCGTCCGGAAACAGCTTGATTAGAAAGCAACCATTTTATAGACTTAAAAGAACAGAGAATGGTTTTTACTGAGGAGGGGTGTCATGCCGGGCTTGATCCCGAATCAAGTTCGGGACAGGCCTCCGGTAACTTTTTTTATTTGTATTAATTTGCTATGGCTAAAAAGCAATAAGAAGGAACTGAGAAACTGCAAGTTTTGCAGAGCCGTGGCAATTTTTTTCTTTATTTACTTTTTTTCTTGACAAAAAAAGTAACAAAAAAGTCAAGGCAAACACGAAGGCTCCGCCCGTTTTGCCGGGCCATCCCACCTTTTGCTGGACTGGCTGTGGAAATATATTTTGACATTGGGGATGAGTGGGACAAGGTTTGATGGCTCTGCAATATTAAAGGC
>JBARSW010000214.1:0-2895 GCA_049644925.1 Chitinophagaceae bacterium
GCGCATGTCAGCATCCCAGTTGCTGCCATTACTAAAGGCACCAGTACAGGCATAACCGATTGTACCGTTTAGTATTGTTTGCAGTGCATCCCTGATCAGTTTGCCATCTTCAAATATGGCTACCTTAATATCCATTGGTATAAAATTGGCCTTTTCCATTGAGTTATTCAATACCCCGTTGGGTGATTTTTAGTTTCAGGTTTATGTGGCAACCTTTTGTTGGCTTTGTTTGTATGGAAAGACTGGCACCCATATCGGTAGCCCTCTTCTGCATATTTTCAAGTCCGTTACCCTTTTTTACAGAATCTAAATCAAAACCTTTTCCATCATCCCGGATACTAATTTCCAGTATATTATCATCTAATAAAAATTTTACTGACAATGATGAGGCATCGCTATACTTTGCCGCATTATTAATTGCTTCTTTACAGAAAAGGTAAATGTTTTTTCTTGTTTCAATTACGGGCTTATAGGAGGCAGCAGCACCCCGGACTTGTAAGTCAGGGATAATATTTTTTACCAGACACATATTTTGTGCATACTCTTTTAATTTTATAATTATATCCTCCAATGATTCTTTTTTCGGATTGATAAGCCACACCATGTCGTTTAATTTGTTCACCATTTCGGTAGCAGAGGTTTGCATAATACTTACTGAATACTTTGCTGCATCAACTTCATTATTAACCAGGTTATTTTTTACCAAATGACTATACATAGCAATACCACTGAGCGTAGCTCCTATTTCGTCATGTAAATCCCGGCTTATCCGTTGCCTTTGCTGATCCATGTCAGCCTGAGCCTGCAGTTTTTTTCTAAGTTTGTATCGATTGAACAACAATAAAAAAACAACTCCGGAAATAAAAAAGCCGGAAAGGAGAAATATAAACCTGTTTCTTTGGCGATTTATGACGGTCAAGTTTAATTTTTTTTGTTGCTGCTCAATCTCCAGTCTGTTGTTTATATTCAAAAGTGCGGTTTGCTGTTCTTGCTGTTTAATCCTGCTGTTTTCCAAATCCAACTCTTTGATTTTAAAAACTTGTTCTTTTCCTGCTGCTTCCAGTTTGTAATTAAGAATTTCCAGTTCTTTTTCCTTCGTCTCTGCTATTCCCTGTTCTATTTGCTGCATTTGTTTATACATTAATGCATCATTCAGTTCCTTATCTTTTGATAACAGCAATAGTTGCTGATCTTTTTTTTCGGTTTCATACCTTGTATTTAATTCAGAAATTATTTTCACTTTTTCATTGGTGTAAACACTGTCGTGGTACTGATTATATAATTTTAAATACCGGTAAGCTTTAGAATAGGCTCCACTTTTTTCAAATAAGCGGGAAAGAGAGTTATATATATTATGAACTATTTCCTTATCTCCTTCAGCAGTTTCTAATGCTTTCAGGTAACTCTGTTCTGCTTGCTGAATACTGTCTACTGACTGGTAAGCATCCCCGGTTTTGTGATATAAATGACTGATGGAGGATTTGCTGTTATGGTTACTTATTGCTTTATACAGCCCGGTTTTATAGTATTGAAGGGCAGCTCCGTATTTTTTTTCCTTCATTTTTATATTTCCAAGAGTAGTGTAGTTACGACCGATTGAGTTACCAACATTGCTACGAAGACCCACTATCAGGCTACTGTCGGCCATTAATGCTGCATTTGCAAAATCATCTACTCTTAAATAGTGGGCTCCGAGATTGGCCAGTGCAATCGTTAAGGCCCTGTCATCACTTTCAATATAGTTCATAGCCTTTTTTGCAAATTCTATGGCTTTGCTATTGTTTCCCAATTGGGCTTGTATTCCGGAGAGCCCTTTAAAATACACTTCCATCATTTTATTATTACCAAGCTGCTCAGCAGTTGTAACAGCTTTCAGGTAGTAATAATTTGCACTGTCATACCTGCTTACTATGGAGAAGGCGTTAGCTATTGCACCATTAGTGAACATCAGCCACCGGTTTTTTATTTCCGGTATTTCCTTTTTGCTGCTTACAAATTGCAGCGCAAGCCTTCCATAGTACAAAGAAGAGTCGGACATCAATAGTTCAAGATATGTTCTTGAAATATTGTTTAAGGCAAAAGCATATTTTTCAAAGCCAGGGTATTCTTTTAAATACTCATCCTTTGCCTGCTTAAAATAAAATATGGCCGAATCGTTATTTCGTCTGAAATGGGTAAGTCCAATACTGTGACAGGCATCACCGGTTCCAATATGATATGTTTCATTTTTACTTAAGTGTAGTGCTGTTTGGGCAAGTATTTTTCCTGTATCAGATTTATGAAGGCAAAGGGTGTCGGCATAATCGTTCAGAATATCAATTTTCTCTTTTACTGTTTTGGCCTTATTTAGTAATTGAGGCAAAGCATGAAGCGACTTTGGTTGGGCATGTAAAAAAATACTGCTTAATAGCAAGGAAAATATAAGCCAGCATTTTAGCTTCATGTTAAACTGGGTTAATGATTTTTATGGAAATATTCTTTTTGACTTTTGCGTTTATGAATTTAATAGAATATTGACAGAAATGATTAAAAGAATTTTGCTGCAATGGCAAAAAGTAGCTTTCTTTATTCTTGACCTCACTAAATCCGGTTTCGATATTTCATGCCAACTGCCAGACAAAAAAGAAGGTTCCGAAAAATAGTTTTTGCAGGTGCTGCCGCAGTAGTACTTGTTTTTGCGGGATGGCTATTGTATCAAAAACTAAATTATAGAAAGGCAAAGTTTACCCGTTACCCCCAGTTTGGTATTGCAATACCCGGCGGCTACCCCATTCATGGCATTGATGTGTCCAAATACCAGCATTCAATTGCCTGGGAAGAGGTAAAAGCGATGAAAGTAAATGAGATACAGGTGGGATTTGCTTTTATAAAAGCAACAGAAGGAATAGGTAATAC
>JBARSW010000215.1:0-12955 GCA_049644925.1 Chitinophagaceae bacterium
GTTGCCATCACTGCCTATTATTTAATCCCGGGGTTTAGCTGGCCGATTGCTTTTGTATTAGGTGCAGTTGTTTCTCCACCCGATGCAGTAGCTGCCTCAGGAATTATTAAAGGGTTGGGGTTAAATAAAAAAGTCATCACTATTCTGGAAGGTGAAAGCCTGGTCAATGATGCTTCTGCATTGATAGCTTACCGCTATGCTGTAACAGCAGTAACTACGGGAACCTTTGTATTCTGGCAGGCTGGTCTCCAGTTTTTATTGGTAGCAGGCGTTGGTATAATTATTGGAATTGTAATTGGATACATGTTTGTGGTTGCACATAAAAAAATTGATAGTAATCCAGTAGTTGAAACAAGTCTTACCCTGTTATCTCCTTATGTAGCTTACCTGGCGGCAGAGCAGTTCCAAATGTCTGGAGTATTGGCGGTAGTAAGTACCGGGCTGGTCATAGCATGGAGGGCTCCAGAGGTCTTTTCCTACCAGGCAAGGATGCGGTCCAGGATAGTGTGGGACACATTAATTTTTTTGTTACATGGATTTGTATTTATACTCATTGGCCTTCAATTACCTTCTATCATTAAAGACCTGGGTAATTATCCGTTCTCACAGATACTGGGTTATGGGTTGTTTATCAGCCTGGTGACAATAATAGTCCGCATTATATGGGTTTTTGCCGGTGCATGGTCACAGAATTATTTTCAAAATAGGAAAAAGGGTACAAATGTTTTAATTGGCACAGATGACCCGGACAGTACCTGGAAAAATGTGCTGGTGGTAGCCTGGACGGGTACAAGAGGAGTGATATCATTGGCGGCAGCATTGGCATTGCCGTTGTTTCTAGAAGACGGTACAGCATTTCCGAAAAGACATTCGATTATATTTCTTGCGTTCGTAGTCATTTTTGTAACACTGATAGTACAAGGACTTTCGCTGCCACTGCTTATACGCTGGCTTAAAATAAAACCACAGGATAATACGCTGGCAGAAGAAAAGGAACTGCGATTATATCTTGCCACCAGTACACTTGATTTTATTGAACAGGAATTACCAATGCAGCTGGATAATAAATCAGAACAGAAATTAAAAATGAAATATGAAGAACATGTCAAAGAGTTATCAAAGGAAATCCGCCTGCACAAAAAAGCAAAAAAAAATGACGAAGAAATTCAGGTAAAACCACCAGATTCAATATTAATTGCTCAGTTGGAGATCACCAAATTTCAAAGAGCATTATTGCTGAAGTTGCACAAGGGAGGGGAATTCAGCGATACGGTGATCAGACAGGTTGAGGGAGAAATGGATATTGATGAATTAAAATTAAACTTACAAGTACCAATTGAAGAATAGGAAAATTTAAAAATTATTGTCCCGAAAAAAAATGTTATTTATATAAGAGACTATTTTGCTTAAGGTGAGAAATAGTCTTCTAATGTGTTGTAATGTAATTTTGCAATTGAAGCGTAATGGTGGAAAGATATTTTTCAAAATCAGTCCTGTAGATTTCATTACTATTTTCAGCATAAAGAAATAAAGGAGTTTCATCTAAAAATTGATAAAGTTCCGGGTGATTATCTCTTATTTCTGTTGTAATTCCGATAATAAGCTGCATGAGTTGATTTATTGAAAGTTCATTTTTCATTTCATATGATTCGATTTTTTCTGATAAAAAGCACACCACATTTTTAATAAAAAGAACATAAAAAAATATTTCAATTATTAAGTGAAAAAATCCTTTTTCGCATTTATGATTTTACAAAAAACACGGGATATAAAAATCCCGTGTTTTGTTATAAAAGCTTTACGATCTTCTGGTTATTTATCTTAAATACAATTCCAATTCAACTCTTCTGTTTTGGCCTCTTCCGGTTTCATTGGCATTTGAAGTAAAAGGCCTTGTTTTACTGAACCCGGTTGTAGCAGTTCTGCTTTTAGAAACACCCTTGCTCATCAGGTATGATTTTACTGCATCGGCCCGACTTTGAGAAATTGTAGTTGGATTTTTTTCAACAGCATCAGCATGACCACCAATTCTCAAATTATAATCTGGATACTCTTTTAGAATATTGACCACTTCATCGAGCATAGGATAAGATGTAGTCTTCAGTATTGCATTCCCTTTTTCAAAACTAATTCTGCGGGTAGCAAATTGAAGTCGTTTAGGTATTTCTTTTTTTACCAGCGGGCATCCATTATTATTTATATCACCTCTTACACCGGGGCATTTGTCGATATCATCCGTAACACCATCTCCATCAGTATCCGCAGGACAACCTTTGTTATCAACTTTGATATTAGATTTTGTGTCAGGACATTTATCATCTGTATCAAACACACCATCATTGTCACTATCTGCATTACATCCGTTTACATCTACTTTCATTCCTTTTATTGTTGCTGGACATTTGTCATAAGCATCCTGTACGCCATCTCCATCAGTATCCGGGCACCCTGCGAACATATCCGTTCCCTTTGCGTTCGGACATTTGTCTTTTGAATCCTCTATGCCATCTCCATCACTATCCGGGCAACCTTTAAATCTTGTAAGACCCGGCACATCAGGACACAGGTCATTATTGTCACTTACACCATCTTTGTCCTTATCCTGGCATCCATTCATACCAACTGTACCCGGAAGAGTAGGGCATTTATCTAAATAATCAGCCACACCATCTTTATCAGTATCTAAAGGACATCCTGTTCCATCCACGGTCACCCCGGGTGGTGTAGTAAGACATTTATCTTTTTTATTTTTTACTCCGTCACCATCTCCGTCTTTTTTTATATCATATTTTGAGGGGGGTGAAGTTGGATTTTGTGCATATATGGGTGAAATAGAAGTTGCAAAAAATAAAGCAGTAAATAGTCTGATAATTGTTTTAATGTTCATAAAATTCTTTTTTACAGTGGAGTATACGAATATATTTTTATATCTCAAAGGTGAGTACAACTAACTAAGTTTGTATTATACAATTTTGGTAATATGTTATATCATTCACAGTTTCTTTGTTTCATTAGAAAAAACACAGATTTCAATGGTGTAAAGTGTATAAAAATTAATTTGAAAATGGGCGGAAGAAGGATAAAAGGAAATATGCCGGCAATTAGGGAAAGTAATATTTATTGGCTGCGAACCTGATGAAAAAGTAGCACACTTCCTTTTTTGGGAATGAGAATAGAGTGTTGCGTTCATTTGAATTCCGGGAAAGAATTCATACTATTTTAACCTTTCGGTACCGTTAGAACTTCCATTATGCTCAGGCCTGATAATTTCAAAAATTTTTTTTCCCGCTTTTTTTACAGTTTCCGGATTCTTTGTCACAATATTTGTAATACCGAACATCAATGCGTTACCTAGGAGTTTTTTCAACGGATTGTTAGATACACCTTCAAATATTTTTTTTGAAACAAAACCAGCTACCAGGCCAACAGTTGAATTCACAATATTGTCTTTAAGATCAACAGAAAGGGCTGCTTCTTTAAAGGTGCTTTTTATGAGGTTTAAGGGCTTAAGGCTTTCGTAGGTAAGATTGAATTGCCCTCTCATTATTTTTTCTTCTTCGGCCTGCCTGCTTTCCAATTCAAGGATGGCTTCCCTGAGATCAGTTATGGAATTTATTTTTTGCATTAGTCGCTTTTTTGAAGTACTTGTTTTACAATTAAATTACTGAGTGGATTTTTAATCCATTTATAAAGAAAAAAATGGAATAGTATTCCTGCAATAAAATAAAATATTGCAACAATAAAAAATCCATAGTAGGCTTTACCAAGTAGTTCTCCCAGGTAAATGGCAATGCCAATGCTAAAAATGAGCATAAATAATGAAAACATAACAATAACACTTATCCTTGCTACCAGGGAAGTGGTTATGCGGGTGGATGTCTCCAATGCTTTGAGTTTAGAAAGTTCAATGGTTGTTCTCCCATATGTTTCTGCTCTTTCAATTAATGATTCAATCAGTATTACCGGCGATTCCATGTTTTTAGTTTAAAAGTATTTTCTGAATAGCACAATTTTATATTCAGCCGGAAATTACCCGCTGAATATAAAATTGTTGATTGACTAATCTGTCATTTTTCTTCAGTTCCTTTTTGCTGTAACATCGGCTACAAATTCTCCTGCTTTAGACTTTGCATTTTCAAGTGTCTCATTTGCATCTTCTTTAACCGATTCAAATTTATTTGTAATGCTTGCAATGAATTCGTTGAATTTGTCAGATAATTCCGTTGCATATTCATTACTTTTTTTTGAAAATTTTCTCCGTGTTTCTGTTCCCTTATCCGGAGCGAATAAAATTCCTAATGTTGCGCCGGCTGCTACGCCTGCTAATACGCCTAATAAAAGTTTTCCTGAATTCATGATTTTATATTTTATTGTTTATTAAAAGTAAAGGTGATAATATTTGACCTTGTAAGTGTTATACAATTTCAAGAATAAATTACATCTTTCACATACATGTAGAAAACCATCAGTTGTTTCTTTTAAAACTTAAAAGATATACTTATTGCTGATTAAAAAAGCTATACTTATTCTTTTGCATCTTTGTTTTCCTGCCCTTTAGTTCCACCTCTATGCGTTCCTTTAATTGTTGCAAATTTTATTTTAAGCCCTGCAATATCAAGATTATCGCCTTTAGGAAGATCTTTTTCAACTGTATTCTTCCTGGTATCCAGTGCTTCGTACAATACTTTTATTTCATCCCAGTCTTCACGGGTATAAACATTCCTATTATCCTGAACGGTGTTTACAAAAGATCTGTAAACTTTCAGTAAGTTAGCAGCTGTTACAAAACCAAAATTGAGATCGGTGCCAATCATACCTTCGCCAAATAAACTGTTTCTCAGGACTTGCCTGTAGTCTGGTGTAGAGGCTGCATTATTTTGCTGGGTTTCAGATGCTGCAATTTTTGCCTCATAGGTATTTTTTAATATTTCATACTGCTTTTTACTATCAGCCAACTTTTCTTTTTCTGAAGCAGAAAGTTCAGCATTTGATTTATCAGTTAGCGTCACCCTTACCTGGTAGCCATCATTCAATTGTGACCAATTCTCTGCTGTATAAACTGGTGTAAGGTTTTCTACTGAGTCTACATACTTGTTCAGGTTCGTAGCATCTTTTTCTGCCTGTGTTGCTGAATCGTTACAGGCTGCAAATCCTGATACCACAATAAATGCAGTGATCAGTACATTGATTTTTTTCATTTTTTAATTTTTAAGTTTGTTTATTAAGAAAAGCATTCATTCGTGTTGGCCAGCTTATAAAAGCAAACCGGTCAGAAATATTTATTTTATGTTTATTTATGATTCGTCTTTTGTATTGCGTACCAGGCTGATACCGGCAATAAAGAAAATAAGTCCGAGTATCCCGTAAATGGCCAGTGCTTTTATATTGCCTGAACTGCTTTTATTGTTTGCAAACAATACGGCGGTATAAATAAGCCCGGTTATCCCCAGGATGGTAAGCAAGGCACCAAAAATTCTTTTAATATTCACTTTTTTAGATTTAGTTACTATGATTTTTTAAAACTTTTATATCTTATACTATTTATTTTATTAAGATGTTTTCGGTTTGTTTTACATTTTTTTTGCCGTTAACTCCTGGAATGTTTTTTATGTTAGTATTGAAATACTTATCAATTGTTAACCTTGCCATCAGGTAGCTGACAGTTGACTCAGCACCCTGGTTGAGGTTTACATAATTTTCCTCCAATCCGTCATAACATCCACCGGTGCAGGGGTTGTATATAACCTGTTTCAGGTGATTATTTCCTAAAAACCAGGTAAAGGATATTTCCAGTTTGTGCAGGTATGACTCATCTTCAAATTCTTCAAAAAATTTATGCAGGGCAAGAATGGTATAAGCAACATCAATGGGCTGTTCGCCACCAGCAATTACACATACAGCTGTATTTTCTTTATGCAACCATGTTTTATTGGATATTACTCTTATGCTGTTTTCACCAAAGGTTTTTGATAACAGAAAATCAAATGATTCTTTAGCAATGTCTTTATATATCTTTTCACCGGTTGCTAACCAGGCGCATAACATTGCTTCGGGGATGATGCTGTTGGCATAAGTCAGATAACTTTCAAACCAGTTCCATTTATTTACTGCTTCGTGCCGGTACATTTGCACCAGCCGGTTTGCCAGTTTTTGTATTGATGAAATAACCCGGATTGTTTTATCTTTTTTATACCTGTAGTACAATCCTTTAATAGCAAATGCCATGGCCCTTGTTGAATAAATTCCACGTAAGTTTGGCTGGAATTTTTGCATTATGAATAATGCTTCTTTGGTTAAATTAGCTGGAAGAACTTCATGCATTGATATCAGGTAACCTAATGCCCACAGGGCCCGGCCATTTGAATCAGCCAGGTTAGTTGAATCATTTTGTTCAGTAAATAACCTGTTTTTATCAAGGTAATTCAGAAAAAGGCCATCGGGCTGCAAGCAAAATTTTATAAAATTTAAATAGATAGTAATATATTCTATTGCTGTTTCATCACCTGTCAATTCATAATATTGACACATCGCAATCATTGCCCGTGCATTGTCATCTAAAGTGTATCCAGATTCAATATCAGGCTGGTTGATTCTGGAAAACTGGATCATTCCAAAATCTGTTGTCATTTTTTTTATATGGGTGAGATTGACGTGGGGTAAATTATACTTTAAAGCAATTTCTTCATTACTGATTTTTTCGAAAACATGTGCATGTGCAATGGCTGAATTTTCCCATGCGGTAGAGGCTATTCTGTGCAACCCGTTGGAGCTGATATTTTTTCTCAACTGTTCATCCATTAATAGCCGGTTAACTGCTTCAGTTAATTGACTGGAGTTTTCGAAATCAATGATTATTCCTGCGTCATCCTTCAGTACTTCACGGGCATGGGGTATAGGAGTTGAAATGACAGGGCAACCGCAACTGATGGCATATGAAAATGTTCCGCTTACTGCCTGGTTTGGATCTCTGGAAGTGAATAAATAAATATCAGTTAGCTGCAGATATTCCAACAGCTCTGGTAGTGGTAAATAATTATTTATAAATTGTACATGTTTCTGAAGTTGCAATTCTGTAACCTTTGTTTCAAGCATTGTACGGTACTTTTCGCCATCCTGTTTTCTAATTGATGGATGCGTTTTACCAATTATCAAAAAAACGACATCTGGATCTTTCTTAATTATGTCTGGCAATGCTTCCAGCGTTGTTTCAATACTTTTCCCAGGCCCTAACAGTCCAAATGTAGATAGTACTTTTTTCCCGGTTAACGTATACTTTTTCTTCAAAAGTTCCTTATCTGAATGCATTACCAGGTGTGTGCCATGCGGTATTACTTTTATTTTTTCTTTTGCTATTTCATAGTCGGTTATCAGAATATTTTCGGAAATATTCGTCATTACAATAATTGATTCAGCAGCACCGCAAATTCTTTGCACTTTTCTTTTCAATATTTTATCCGGATGTGGCAAAACAGTATGAAAAGCCAGTATTACCGGTTTAATAAGTGTATGCAGAAACCGGGTGAATTCATTTTCTTTATTTCCAAAAAGCCCAAACTCATGCTGTATTATCACCATCTGGTTTTCCGGGTCCGAATTTATTTTATTTGCCAACTGATCGAATGCACCCGGGTTACTGGTATTGAGGATATATTTTATTTCATCGGTATATACATGTTTTTCGTTTTCTGATTCAAGTGGACAAATATGAATGTGAAAGGATTGACTGAATTTATTTTTTAATGTGCTTATCAGATCCTGGGAGTAGGTTGCAATGCCGCATTCTCTGGGAGGATAAGTAGTGATGAATAAAATTCCGGGTAATTGCTTTTTTATGTTTAGAGCCATCTGTTCTCCAGCTATCTGGAGTGGATATTCCTGTTGAATATCATTCGTGCCTGCAGGTGTTGCGCTATATAAATTACCAATGAACTGGTTATTACTATTTATTATTGCAATTTGATTTGTCATTGTTGGTAGTATTTAGCAGTAACTCATTTAATAGTTCCGTAATGCTGACCGTTGCCGTTGCAATTTGCTCATCAGCAGCACCGTAATAAATATACAAGGTGTCCTCTATTAATACCGATCCGGTAGGGAAGCATACATTATTCACCTCACCTTTCAGTTCCCATTGAAATTCTGGTTTAAACAAAGCATAAGGTAGCCGTGCAATTTCTTTCTTTGGATTTTCTAAATCAAGTAAGCTGGCGCAGGCTGAATAGACATATCCTTTTGTTGTATCATGCACTCCATGATAAATCAATAACCATCCATGTTTTGTTTCAATCGGTGTACATCCACCACCTATATAGCTTACTTCATGCTCATATTTTGGACAAAGCACAATACTATCCTCAAGTTGTAGAAAATAATTTTGCCAGAACCCTGTAGTAAGTTCCTGCAAATCATTTATCGAGACGATCTGAATATCGGGTCTTACACGATGCAGGAAGTAAAGGTTGCCGTTTATTCTCCTCGGGAAAAAAATTACATTCTTATCCCATACAAGAACTTTCTTCCCCTGGTTCTCACTGATGCCTTCATGTTTATTAAAGCGTAAATATTTTACGTTTATTTTTTCTTTTGATCTGGCAAGGTGGCTGAACTCAGTGTAAGAAATTTGTGGCACTATTATTCCCAGCTTTTCCCATTGTATCAGGTCTTTTGAAACTGCCAGGGCTCCCAATGCATTTACGCCATCATATGCTGTATAAGTAAGATAGTATAAGTCTTCAATTTTTGTAATTCGGGGATCTTCTATACCATGAGATTCGTAATCAAACTGGGGATAAAGTACAGGTGAGTCAGCTCTTGTTTCAATTGTTAAAGGATCAGTTAATCTGCAATAGCCAATACTGGAGAAATTGCCTTTACTCACTGCCCTGTAGAAAAGATGAATGTAATTACCCTCTCTTATTGCAGCCGGATTTAGAACACCCTCATTTTCAAAACCGAGAGTAGTTTTTTTCAGTAAAATGCCTTCTTTCTTTACCTGGATCATTATTTTTTTCTGAACTGTTTTTCAACACCTTGTACAATAGTATATATTAAATGTCAACGAATTCAGGCTATTGTAAAGTTGAATTATATCAATAAAGAAAGCGTTATACAACTCTTGATTTAAATTATATCATTCACACATTTGCAGGTAAAAAAGCCTGATTTTTTAAGAAGAAATCTAACCTGTATAACTGTAAAAAATAATAAAGGAGGTAATCAGGAGAATCGTTGCAAGTAATAATGCAATTGTAAAACGAAAATTTTTAAATGACTTCATATCTTGTTTTAATTTAGCATTACATAACCCTATAAGAACTGGTTGTCTTTACAAAATTTTCAAAATACCCGGCCTGTTTGAACTGCCGGGTACTATAGCCGGATTCTATCCTTTTAAACTTTAATACTTTTTAATGAAGCCAAAAGGCCAAAAGCTTGTAATAACCAGAGAACAATAATGACCACAACAACTATGTTAAGTATGTTTTTGATCTTTCTATCCATTGGTATGTAGGTATTCACCAGCCAGAGTATAACACCGGCAACAATCAGTACAAGTAAAATAGTAAGTAGTGGCATAATATTATATTTTTAATGATGTATCAAAGATGACTATCTTTTTGCTCCATGTTGTTATACAACTTTGTAAAAAAGTTATATGATTCACATATTGGAGAGAACAGATACAAACAACATAATCATATAAAAAGAAACCCCGGTAGAAACCGGGGTTTGTCATTTGAAGTATGTCCAAACTTTCCTGCCATGAATTATTTTGATAATACTTTTGCCAGGTAAAAATTTCCATCCGTATTATTGTCCGATTCCCAATTCCCGGCTACAAAATTTTGATTGGGATTTAATTTGCCTTTCATAGTGATTAGTGTACTGTCTCTGCCTGGCCATATGCAGGTTATTGCTATTTCATTTCTTTTTACGGCGTAAGTTCCCATAGCCTTTCCCTTATTTTCAATGGCATTACTGTATAATTGTACTTCGTTACCTGGCCCGAAAACTATTTTCAGATCCATCATTTTTTCTATATTACTGTAACTGCCATCCCATGTTCCTTTTATGGGTGCATCAGCTTTAAAAGACGTGTACATAATAAATGATAGCAGGCTTACAACAAATAATAACGATTTCATAAAAATAGGGGATAAGGTTAATTGATAATTGTAATCCGAAAAATCATTGAGACCCTTTTATCTGTTAAAACAGTACGACAATTAAGGTCTTATAAAATAAGAATGAGTAATAAAATAATAATAATAATTGCCCCAACTGATAAATAGACGCCTCCGCTGAGAGCTTTCATTTCTTTTTTGATTCCCAATACCTCTTTCCGCAGGCTTTTCTTTTCCAACCTTGACATTTCTGATTTATCCATGCCCTTAATATCTTCGAGGCGTTTCAGCAGTTGCTGACCCCTGATATCTTCTGTTTTGGCTGAGTTGGACTCAGGAACAATCACAGTTGAACTTGCCGGCACTGCGATAGCGATAAACATGGTTAACGCTGCAATTCGTAGATAGTTTCTTAAATTCATTTTTTAGTTTTTTTGTTGATTTATTTTGCCATTCAGCAGTGCAGTTAGCACCATGAAAGGCTTTTTAGTTTACCGGATAAAGATGAGTGTATTTGCAGGCAGAAGCATTACATATTCTTATGTAATAGTTACATTATTCACACATTTGAGGGGATTTTACTGCAATTAGTTGTTGTACACCCCTTTTCGGTACTAACTAAAAATGCTTTTTTGTGTTAAAGAGGTATAAATTTTTTGAAATGACTGGCTGCGGATAAATCAAATTAATGAATCATATATAATCATGAATAAATAGCCTGCCTGTTAAGTTTTATTTTTTAATTTGCTTGTTTTGAGATACATTTATATTATAATTATTTAAAACACTTTCCTGCAGACAGGCTTTTCTTCTTTTCTGATTGGTTATAATTTTCCGCCTGATTGTATTAAACTATCATTTTGAAGTTACACATTAAAAATATGGTTTGCATCCGCTGCAAAATGGTGGTAAAGCATGAACTCAAAAAACTTGGGTTGCATTATTCGACAGTTGAATTAGGCGAAGCAGATATCCGGGAAGATTTGACTGCAGAACAAAATGAACTTTTCAAAGTGGCTTTATTGAAATCAGGACTTGAGTTAATGGATGACAAGAAAAGTATACTGATTCAGAAAATAAAAAGTATTATAGTTGAATTGGTCCATTATGCAGAAGAGCCATTGATACTGAAATTTTCCGAATATTTAAGTCAGAAATTAAACTACGATTACACTTACCTGGCCAATCTTTTTTCTGAAGTACAGGGTACAACGATTGAAAAATATCTAATTACACATAGAATAGAACGGGTAAAAGAATTGCTGATTTACGACGAACTTAATCTTACAGAGATATCTTACCAGATGCATTACAGCAGTGTGGCACATCTTTCCGCACAATTTAAAAAAGTAACCGGCCTGACCCCCTCATTTTTTAAGCAGATGCAACAAAAAAGACGCTCCATGCTGGAAACTTTGTGATTGATACAAAATTTCTACAGCCGTCTAAATCTGTTTTAACCGCAAATTACCGTTAGCTGTTATACATTTTGCTATCCAGGTAAAAGAATTGCTCCCTTAGCTCTGGCTTCATCTTTAGATAATTATTATTCCGTAAAATAATATCCGATTTTTAAAGGAGTATTGCTTTAATATGCTGACAGGTGTATAGAAGTGTGAATGTTATAA
Organism: Chitinophagaceae bacterium; assembly: GCA_049644925.1. Classification (GTDB taxonomy): domain Bacteria; phylum Bacteroidota; class Bacteroidia; order Chitinophagales; family Chitinophagaceae; genus JJ008. The sequence goes on from JBARSW010000215.1 coordinate 11,753, forward strand.
CTAATTAACAGAGTTGTATAACTGTTGCCGGGGAAAAGAAAGTGACCTTTATATCGTCAGAAATATATTATATACAATCATTAAGAATCATTTTCACAAAGAAAAAAATTAAAAAAAATAAAATGGAAAATAAAAATTGGAATAGCCTGACCCAAAAAATATTTTCAGGCTCTTTGTTAATAGCGTTGCTGTTTTTATTTAATTCCTGTTCAAAGAAGATTGCTTTTCAAAGTTCTTCCGTTGTTCCGGCAGCAGAGGGCACCGTGAAAGTAACAAAAGACAATAACAGTAATTATGTTATACGTCTGGAGTTATCAAACCTTGCAGAACCTGAGAAATTACAACCATCAAAGCAGACCTATGTGGTTTGGATGGAAACTGATCAGGAAAGAGCTAAAAATCTCGGACAGATAAACAGCTCGACAAGTTTACTTTCCAAAAGATTGAAAGCTTCTTTTGAAACAGTTTCATCAGTAAAACCATCTAAAATATTTATTACGGCAGAAGATGATGCTACGGTTCAATATCCGGGGATGCTGGTGTTAACAACAAATAACTTCTGATTAGTAAAGAGGTTGATCCCTGTTCAAAATTAAACAGGAATTATGATCATGCTAAAAAGCAGGGGAAAAAAGTTTATTAATGACAATCAATTTTAGATCATGCGCAGAGATAATAAACCAGGAATATCGGAAAATTCCGAAATGGAAAAATCAAAGGCACACATTATTGTTGAAATTATTGAGTATATGGCCAATTCAATTGTGATTAAAACGATTATCAAAAAATCCACAGGCAATATTAGTGTCATGTCTTTTGACATTGGCGAAGGATTAACGGAGAAGACAAGTCCGTTTGACACATTTGTCCAGATAATAGAGGGTAAGGCTGATGTTGTAATTGATAAATTATCTAATTTATTGGATTCCGGGCAGGGCATTATCATTCCTGCTCATTCGCCCAATTACATTAAACCCAACGGTCGTTTTAAAATGATCTCAACAATTATAAAAAGCGGCTATGAGTAATTATTTTATGGACGCTGACAGGTAAAAAAAATTTGAAATCTTACAAACATTATACAATGAAAAAGTTTCTTTTTTCTCTTTTGATTTCTTCTCTTCTCATTGGTTGTACAGAAAACCTGGTAACCGGGCGCAAACAACTGAGCCTGGTTTCGGAAACAGAGTTACAAACTATGGC
>JBARSW010000216.1:0-2304 GCA_049644925.1 Chitinophagaceae bacterium
GCAAACTATATTTTTAAAAATCCTTTCTGGCAATCACAGGTTGCACAAATTGACATTACACCGGAAGGAACATTTGAAATGATTCCGGTGGTTGGAAATCATACAGTGAAGCTGGGAGATGGAGAAAATATCAGTAACAAATTCAGGCGATTAATGGTTTTTTATAAACAGGTATTGAGTAAAACAGGATTTGATAAGTATAAAATCATTGATGTACAGTATGCAGGGCAGGTGGTGGTATCAAGATATGCAGCTAATGCAAAGATTGATTCAATCCAGTTAAGAAGAAATGTGGAAAAATTACTTCAGCAATCAAGAGATGCAGAGAATGACACAGTGGTGAGGATGTTGCCCGTTGTTGAAAGGACACTTGCAAATGATGATGCTGATTCTATTAGTCTGAAAGAATCAAACCAGCTTATTGTGAAGGAGAAGGAAAAAAGTGGTGCTCCGGCAATAGCTAAGCCTGTACCGGCCAAAAAGCCGGAAGTTAAAACGGTAAAACCCACCGTGAAAGAGAACAAGCCAGATGCGGTTGAAAAAAAGCCGAAAGCTGTAATGCCCAAAAAACCGGTTGAAGATCCGGATGGCGGATATAATTAAAAAAATAAACAACGATTTCGATAAAAACAACAACAACTAAAAAACAACTTTTATGAACAACGAACAACCCATTATTGTCGGTCTTGACATTGGAACAACCAAGATTGCAGTAATTGCCGGACGAAAAAATGAATATGGCAAGTTGGAGATTCTCGGATTTGGAAAATCAAATTCAAATGGTGTAAAGCATGGGCAGGTGCTGAACATCGACGAAACCATCAAAGCCATAAGATCCGCATTGGATAATTGCCTTGCTTCAAATCCTGACCTGGAAATTAATGAAGTATATGTTGGTATTGCCGGACATCATATAAAAAGTTTACAAACCCGTGGTGATATCGTTCGTCAAAAAACCGATGAAGAAATCACCCAAAAGGAAATTGATCAGTTGATTGATGATCAGTATAAAACTTATATCCCTGCCGGCGATCAGATTATTGATGTGATTCCTCAGGAATTTACAGTAGATAATTTTCAGAATATCCCCAATCCCATTGGTTATGGTGGTGTAAAAATCGGGGCAAACTTTCATATAATTACCGGCGATAAAAACGCCATAAGGAATATTAATCGCAGTGTAGAAAAAGCAAGACTTTTTACAAAAGACCTTGTTTTGCAACCTTTAGCTTCTTCCTCAGCCGTTATGGGACAGGAAGATCTGGAAGCAGGCGTTGCTATTGTGGATATTGGCGGCGGAACCACTGATCTTGCCGTTTTCTACGAAGGAATATTGAAACACACCGCTGTTATTCCTTTTGCAGGTGAAAACATAACTAATGATATAAAACATGGACTGGGTGTACTGAAAACACAAGCAGAACAAATGAAAGTTCAGTTTGGAAGTGCACTGGCAAATGAAGCAAAGTCCAATGCATATATTACCATCCCCGGGCTCAGGGGAATGCCTGCCAAAGAGATCAGCGTAAAAAATCTGGCCAATATCATACAGGCAAGAATGAGTGAGATAATGGATTTTGTTACCTATCATCTTAAGCAGGTTGGTTTGGAAAATCGGATGCTGAATGGTGGTATTATTCTGACTGGCGGAGGATCTCAGTTAAAACATTTGATCCAGCTTACTGAATATGTAACAGGTTTGCCGGCAAGAATTGGTTTTCCCAATGAGCATTTAGCCAGTGGTCACATTGAAGAATTAACCAAGCCAACCTATTCAACCTGTATAGGCCTTATTCTAAAAGGATATGATGATTACGAACATAACCGGAAACAGTTCGAAAAAGATTTCAGATCAGTTGGAGTACCGGAGGGATTGAAAAAATCGGTTGATGAGCAGTTTGAAGACACAGTGGAGGAAGTAGTAAGCCCGGAAAAAGTAAAACAACGTCGGGGGCTTATCAACTTCTGGGAAAAATTCAAGAACAGTCTTATTGATTTGTTCAAAGAAGAAGAAGATAAAGTTCTTTAAAAAATTCTTTTAAATAAAATTGTTTCGATTTAATATCTAACCCAATTAAACAACAGCTTCTCAACTTCTGCATGCAGAGAAATTGGAGAGGCCATAAATTACGCTTATGATTCATTTTGATCTTCCTAAAGAAAAATCTTCTATCCTGAAAGTGATAGGTGTTGGTGGCGGTGGTGGCAATGCTGTTAACTTTATGTTCAACCAGCAAATAGAGGGAGTAAATTTTATTATCTGTAATACAGATGCACAGGCATTAGCCTGCAGTGGTATTCCTA
>JBARSW010000217.1:0-2198 GCA_049644925.1 Chitinophagaceae bacterium
AAAAAAATGGAACGTTGGTTATTGGAACAGTTGCCAGTTATCCCATAATTGCAGGATTGAATTTACAAACCAGTCTTACACAGGCAGGCCCGGAAGGGTTTATCATTGTTTCAAAAATGATCAATGGAAAAAAATGCACCGTGATTACTGCCAATACAGATAAAGGGATTTTATACGGTGTATATAATTTCCTCCGCCTTATACAAACAGGTCAATCAATAAATTCCTTAAACATAGTCTCGTCACCCCGCATTAAACTCAGGCTGCTGAATCATTGGGATAACCTGGACAGAACAGTAGAAAGAGGATATGCTGGTTTTTCCATCTGGAACTGGCATACTTTGCCCGGTTATATTGATAAAAGATATATTGATTATGCAAGAGCCAATGCATCTATTGGTATTAACGGAACTGTACTTACGAATGTAAATGCCAATGCCACTGTTCTATCTGCACCTTACCTGCAAAAAGTAAAAGCTTTGGCAGATGTGTTTCGTCCATATGGTATAAAGGTGTACCTGACTGCAAGATTTAGTGCACCAATAGAAATGAGTGGCCTGAGAACAGCGGACCCGCTAAATGAAGAAGTACAGCAATGGTGGAAACAAAAAGTAAAAGAAATTTATTCTTTGATTCCTGACTTCGGAGGCTTTTTAGTAAAAGCTAACAGTGAAGGGCAACCTGGACCACAAGATTATAAAAGAACACATGCTGATGGCGCCAATATGCTGGCTGATGCAGTAGCACCATATCAAGGCATTATAATCTGGAGGGCTTTTGTTTATGCTGCAGAAAATCCGGTTGACCGGCACAAACAGGCATATGATGATTTTGTGCCGCTGGATGGCAAATTCAGACCTAATGTAATGGTTCAGGTAAAAAATGGTGCTATTGATTTTATGCCAAGAGAACCATTTCATCCTTTATTCGGCGCCATGCCGAAAACACCCCTGATGATGGAGTTCCAGGTAACACAGGAATATTTAGGACAAAGTACAAATCTTGTTTTTTTAGCACCCTTGTTTAAAGAAGTTTTAGAAAGCGATACTTACTGTAAAGGAAAGGGAAGTACTGTTGCGAAAGTTATAGATGGAAGTTTGGACAATCATCTATTAAACGGAATGGCCGGAGTGTCAAACATTGGTAACGATATCAACTGGTGCGGACATCCATTTGCACAGGCAAACTGGTATGCACTGGGAAGATTGGCATGGAACTATGATTTAACCACTGAACAAATAGCTGAAGAGTGGTTAAGAATGACCTATACAAACAATACAATGTTTCTTGACAAAGCTTTAAAAATGATGATGCAGAGCCGTGAGATAATGGTACAGTATTCAAATCCAATCGGTTTACATCATATTATGAATACGGGTCATCATTATGGACCAGCTCCCTGGGTAAATAACCTTAGCCGCCCAGAGTGGAACCCGGTTTACTATCATAAAGCAGACAGTGCTGGAATTGGTTTCAACAGAACAGGAACAGGCAGCAATGCCATTGCGCAATATTTTCCCGAAGCAAGAAAAGCCTGGGAAGAAATTACAACCTGTGATGAAAAATATTTATTATGGTTTCATCATGTGCCGTGGAATTACAAAATGAAAAGTGACAGAACACTATGGGATGAACTATGTTATCAATATTATACCGGTGCTGAAAGAGTAAAACAAATGCAGCAAACATGGAACGGTATAAAACTATTTATTGATGCTGAAAGATTTGAACAGGTAAGGCAATTACTGAACATTCAGCATGAAGAGTCGGTATGGTGGCGTAATGCATGTCTGTTGTATTTCCAGACATTTAGTAAATTGCCGATTCCTGCAGTATATGAACAACCGGACAAATCACTTGATTGTTATAAAGGTCTGAAATTTCCGTTTGCTCCAGGTAATTAAATTTCCGTCTATAGTTAAAAGAAACAATAAACAAAAATGAATACCAACCGAGTAGCAATTGTAACAGGCGGAGGCAGTGGTTTAGGCTTTGCCATCGCACAAAAATTTATTGAGTCCGGCATTACTACAATTATTGCAGGCCGGGATACAGAGAAGCTGAACAAAGCAAAAGAACAGTTAGGAGACTTGTGTTATCCAATGCAATGCGACGTAAGTAACCTTGCTTCCATCCCTGCATTTGTGCTGGATGTACTAAATAAATTCGGACAGATTGATATACTGGTAAACAATGCC
>JBARSW010000218.1:0-3023 GCA_049644925.1 Chitinophagaceae bacterium
CCCAAAACAACCCCAACAATATTTTTACCGATATCATGAACATCCCCTTTTACGGTAGCCAGTAAAATTTTAGGAGCTCCGGCACCTTCTTCATTTACTGTTCCGGCTGCAAGATGTGCCTGGCGTCTTTCTTCTTTTTCCGCTTCAATGAAAGGAGTAAGTACGGCCACACTCTTTTTCATCACCCTTGCACTTTTTACTACCTGGGGCAGAAACATTTTTCCGGCTCCGAACAAATCACCTACCACATTCATTCCATCCATCAACGGACCTTCAATTACTTCCAGCGGGGCTGGATATTTTAAACGGGCTTCTTCTGTATCAACATCAATATAATCGGTTATGCCATTTATCAATGAGTGCTTTAATCGTTCTTCAACAGAGGTTTTTCTCCAGGCATCATCTTTCACTATCTCTTTACCTTTTGCTCTTACTGTTTCGGCAAATAAAATCAGTTTTTCAGTTGCTTCGTTATTATCATTTTGGTAGTTGAGTATTACATCTTCACATAGTTTCCGGAGCCTTGGTTCTATTTCATCATAAATTACAAGTTGACCAGCATTTACAATCCCCATATCCATACCGGCTTTTATGGCATGGTATAAGAATACACTATGCATCGCTTCCCGTACATGGTCATTGCCACGGAAAGAAAATGAAAGGTTACTTACACCACCACTTACTTTTGTAAGCGGCATCAATTGTTTTATTACCCTTGTTGCTTCAATGAAATCAACACCATAATTATTATGTTCTTCCAAGCCAGTTGCTACAGCAAAAATGTTTGGGTCAAAAATAATATCCTGTGGGTCAAAACCAACTTGTTTAGTTAATATCTCATAGGCACGGTGACAAATTCCAATTTTTCTTTCTTTGGTATCTGCCTGCCCTTGCTCATCAAAAGCCATCACAATAACTGATGCGCCATAACTCTGACAGATGATTGCCTGTTCTATGAATTTGGCTTCACCTTCTTTCATAGATATGGAGTTGACGATACATTTTCCCTGTACACATTTTAACCCCGCTTCAATGATCTCAAACTTAGAGCTGTCAATCATGATGGGAATCTTTGCAATATCCGGCTCACTCTGTACAAGATTAAGGAAAGTTGTCATGGCTAATACACCATCTAACAGGGCATCATCCATATTTACGTCCAGTACCTGTGCACCATTCTCTACCTGTTGCCGGGCTACACTCAGTGCTTCTTCGTATTTATTTTCCTTAATAAGCCGGGCAAATTTTTTGGAGCCGGTAACATTGGTTCTTTCTCCAACGTTTACAAAATTAGTTTCAGGTCTTATGACCAATGGTTCTAGTCCGGCTAACCTTAAGTAAGGTTTGATGAAAACGGTATCTTGCATTTATGAATTCTTTTTTAGAAATAACTTTTTGATAAATGAAAAGTTATTTACAACAAGTATAAGAATTGAAAGTATTAATAACAGTTGTGCAGTTGTCATGCTAATTCATTTTCAACAACAGGTAGTTGTCTTGGGTTAAGTTTTTTAACATGCTCTGCAATATGTCTGATATGGTCCGGAGTAGTACCACAACAACCTCCCACAATATTCACAAACCCTTCTTTGGCCCATTCTTCCAGGTAATGAGCGGTATCTTCGGGATGTTCATCATATTCGCCCATGGCATTTGGTAAACCTGCATTGGGGTACGCCGAAACATAACAACTGGCAATCTGGGAGAGCTCTTCAATATGAGGCCTCATTTCTTTGGCACCTAAAGCACAGTTTAATCCTACACTTAAAGGTTTGGCATGCATGATGGAGGTATAAAAAGCTTCCAGTGTCTGGCCACTTAATGTACGGCCGGATGCATCGGTGATAGTACCGGAAATGGAAATTGGCAGTGCTTCCCTGCCATCCGAAGGAGGGTTCTCCCGGAAATACTTTTTGATGGCAAAAATGGCTGCCTTTGCATTTAATGTATCAAAAATCGTTTCAATTAATAAAAAATCAACTCCACCATCAACTAATCCTTTTACCTGCTCATAATAAGCACTAACCACTTCATCAAAAGTTACCGCACGGAAACCTGGATTATTTACATCAGGCGAAAGTGATAAAGTTTTGTTTAGTGGCCCGATAGCACCTGCAATAAAGCGGTCCACGGTCAACAGTCCACGGTCAACAGAAAACTCTTCAATTGCTTTTCTTGCACATTTTGCAGCAGCCACATTCAATTCATAAGCCAGGGATTGCATTTCATAATCAGCCATTGCAATCTTAGTACTGCTGAAGGTGTTTGTTTCTATGATATCGGCACCGGCATCCAGGTATTGTTTATGAATACCGGTGATGATATGCGGTTGTGTGATATTCAAAAGGTCATTATTACCTTTAACATCACAATGCCAGTCTTTAAATCTTTCACCCCGGTAATCAGCTTCAGTTAATTTATGCCGCTGAATCATGGTACCCATGGCTCCATCTATTATTAAAATACGTTCCTTTAAACAATACTGGATTGTTTTCATAAAAAATCATTTGTGAACTCTAAACGTTGGGAAACTGATACAGGAGTTTCGTGACGTTTATTAGTTCTGTTTTAGTGCAGGCCGAGCAATAAACAAATCCGCCTGATGTGGCAGCAAAGCTAAGTTATATAGGTCTAAAAAACAAGCCGGGCGGGGTTTAGCGGTTGGAGACATAACTCTCCACCGGCAAACGGTTTTGAAGGCTTCTGGCAAGGGTCATTTCATCAGCATATTCCAGTTCGCCACCAAAAGCAATACCCCGGGCAATAGTAGTTATACGAATCCTGTCGGGTTGTGCATTGGTTATTGAGGATATTTTTTTCTGGATATAATATATGGTAGTGTCTCCCTGTATATTTGGATTGAGGGCAAAAATCAGTTCTTCGGTTTTCTCTTTTTCAATTCTTTTTAATAGGGATGCAATGTTCAGCTGATCGGGACCAATTCCATCCAAAGGTGAAATAACACCTCCCAATACATGATATGTTCCATTAAACTGCTGGGTGCTTTCTATGGCAATAACATC
>JBARSW010000219.1:0-2323 GCA_049644925.1 Chitinophagaceae bacterium
CCCCAGATATTTTTCATTAACCAAAATGAAACCAGGATCAGGCCAGCATCAATTAAAGGCAATCCGATACGGCGGATAAAACTGCCTAAAGCAGTAAGTGCAGCCCTGAACCAAATAGCCAGGTGAATCAAAATATTAAAAAAACCGGCACGGCTGCCACCATAATGTTTTCGTACAAAAATGCTCATGGCATTATAAAACAACCTGACATAGTTCAAGCTGCCTTTGCGGGTACTTTCGCCTTTAAAGTGGATAATGGTACTTTCTGAAAAATAATAATTTTTATATCCTGCTTTTTGAATACGGTAACTCAGGTCCACATCTTCTCCATACATAAAAAATGCTTCGTCAAATCCTCCCGTTTTTTCCAACACTTCTTTTCTTACCATCATAAAGGCACCAGCCAGTACATCTATTTCATTATTTTTATTTTCTTCCAGGTGCCCAAGGTGATATCGTGAAAATGTTTTTGAACGGGGAAATATTTTTGATAAGCCAAACAGTTTATACAAAGAAGTTATGGGAGACGGGAAAGCCCTTTTTGATTCTTTCAGGAAATGGCCACTGCCATCAATCATCTTTACTCCCAAAGCACCGGCGTCTTTTGTTGTTTCAAAAAAGCTGATACATTTTTTAAAACAGTCTTCCGGAACGATGGTGTCCGGATTTAAAAAAAGAATATACTTTCCTGAAGCAACTGCCAATCCCTGGTTACAGGCTTTTGCAAAGCCCACATTTTCCTTATTAACAATAAAATTTATTTCCGTAAACCTTGGCGACAGGTAATTTATGCTGTTATCTGAAGAGCAGTTATCTATTACAAAAACTTCGCTGCTAATACCGGCAATAGCCTTCTGTACCGAACAAAGGCATTGCTCCAGAAAATGTTTTACATTATAATTGACGATGATAACGGATAATTCCAAAAAGTACACTTATTATTTACACGAAGTACGAAGTTTTATAGCTGCCTTCAAAATCCGGGTTGAATTTCATTTCTCTCCTTTAAGGGCAGGGGGTATCTTTGCCTATGCTTCAACAAACTCTTATCAATGCAGCTAAAGCAGGTGCTGCAGAAATAGTACGTTTTTTTAACCATGAGTTTAAAGTCACCAACAAAGAAGGAATCAACAACCCGGTAACAGAAGCTGATCATGCATCTGAAAGGGCCATTTTAGCAATCATAAAAGCTGCTTTCCCTGACCATCATATTTTAAGTGAAGAAGTGGGGGCCATTAACCGTGATTCGGATTATAAGTGGATAATTGACCCGATTGACGGCACAATAAATTTTGCACATGGTATTCCGCTTAATTGTGTTTCGATAGCCATCGAATATAAAGGAGAAATAATAATGGGAGCTGTTTACAACCCGCATATGAATGAATTTTATTTTGCAGAGAAAGGAAAGGGGGCCACGCTGAACGATCAGCCAATTCATGTAAGTGATGAAACCCAGACATTGCATGCATGCCTGGTAACCGGATTTCCTTACACTTATATTAATATGTCCAACGGACCGCTGGAAATTTTTGAACGGCTTATAAGAAAAGGAGTTCCCGTTAGAAGACTGGGTTCTGCAGCTATTGATTTGTGTTGGGTGGCGGCGGGTCGGTTTGATGGATTTTATGAACACAAACTGGAAGCATGGGATAGTGCAGCCGGTTATTTAATTGTGGAAGAAGCCGGAGGAAAGGTTACCGACTTTGACGGTAATAAATTTTCTGTTTACCAGCACAGGGTTTTGGCTACTAATGGTAAAATTCATGATGAAATGCTGGAAGTGCTAAATAATCAAAAAGAAATATGAATAAAGAACGTACTGAGATCAGCACCTTAGGTGAGTTTGGATTAATAGATCATCTTACCAAAAATATTGAAATACAAAACGCATCTACCGTGCTTGGCGTAGGCGATGATGCCGCTGTGATAGATCATTTCGGTAAACAAATAGTTATTACTACCGACCTGCTGGTAGAAGGTGTACATTTTGATTTAATATATACACCTTTAAGACACCTTGGCTATAAAAGTGTAATAGCGAACCTGAGTGATGTATATGCCATGAACGCCACTCCCACTCAGTTAACAATAAGTCTTGGCATCAGCAACCGGTTTAGTGTGGAAGCATTGAATGAGTTTTATGATGGCGTTTATGCAGCATGCGATAAATATGGTGTTGATGTAATTGGCGGCGATACTACTACTTCACAAAAAGGATTTATTATATCCATCACCGCCATTGGAGAAGTGGCTCCGGATAAATTTGTAAAAAGAAGCACGGCACAATTGGGAGATCTCTTATGTGTAAGCGGCGACCTGG
>JBARSW010000220.1:0-2641 GCA_049644925.1 Chitinophagaceae bacterium
CTGCCAGACCCAATGCTACCGGAGCAATGGAGAATTGGAGATGAAAATGTGATTCCAGTGCTTTTCCATCTGAACTTACAAACTCACCAAAAGGAATAAAGCCTGCAGCGGCTGCACCAACAGCTAACAAAATGAGCGGCAGCATCATTACAAAACCACCTTCACCATGACTGTGTGCCGCAGTGGAATGTTCCCCATGAACTTGAGGTGGCTTGTTCCAGAAAATACTGAAATATAAACGGAACATATAAAATGCCGTTAGCCCGGAAGTAATTAATGCTATCCAGTAAATAGCCATATTGCTATTATGTGCAGCTAAAAGAATTTCTTCTTTGCTAAAGAACCCTGCAAATGGCGGTACCCCTGCAATAGCCAGGCATGCAATTAAAAAAGTAATATGTGTAATGGGTAAATATTTGCGCAGTCCACCCATATTTTTCATGTCATTGCTGTGTATATAATGTATCACGGCACCAGCCCCAAGAAATAATAATGCCTTAAACATGGCATGTGTAAAAAGATGGAACATAGAAGCGGTGTAACCCAATCCTGCTTCTCCACCATAACTTGCTACACCTAATGCAAACATCATATACCCAATCTGCGACATGGTGGAATAGGCCAAAACTCTTTTAATATCAGTTTGTGTACAGGCAATAACCGCAGCGATGATGGCTGATATTGCACCCACCCATCCAAGCAATTCCAGCACGGCAGGAGTAGTAATGGCAAATACAGGAAATAATCTTGCTACCAGGTAAACACCGGCTACCACCATTGTTGCGGCATGTATCAATGCTGAAACAGGAGTGGGGCCTTCCATTGCATCGGGCAACCAGATATGCAGCGGGAACATAGCACTTTTGCCCGCCCCACCGATAAATACCAATAAAGCTCCCCATGTTAAAGCAGAAGCGCCAAGGAATGAATAGGTAACTGCTGTTTTAATTTCATTGGATTCCGGAGAAGTTAATCGCTGAATAAGCGTAGTAAAATCTAATGTTCCTGAGCAGAAGGACAATATCAATATGCCGATTAAAAATCCTAAATCTGCAAACCGGGTAACAATAAATGCTTTTTTGCTGGCGGCAACTGCACTGGGTTTATCGTAGTAATATCCTATAAGTAAGAAGGAAGAAACGCCTACCAGTTCCCAAAAGATATATATCTGGAAAATATTAGAGGCCAATACCAGCCCGAGCATTGAGAAGGAAAACAAACCAAGAAAAGAATAATAGGTAGGGAATCTTTCTTCTCCTTTCATGTATCCCAGGCTATAGATATGCACCATCAATGAAATAAAAGTCACCACCACCAGCATCATTACAGAAATGGGATCAATCAGAAGGCCCATGTCTATAGAAACACCGGGTGAGAATTCCAGCCAGGTAAATTGAAGGGGAACTAATTTCTGATAGATGCCATCAACCTTGCCGTACACAAAAAAGTATTCGTATGCAGTATAGAGGGCAAGAATAGCAGAAGCAAGTAACAGGCCTGTACCAATAATACCTGAGCTTTTCTTAAAATATTTTCTTCCGAATAAGCCGAGAATAACAAAACCGGCTAACGGAAGCAAAGGAATAAGTGCTATAGTGATTGCGTTAGGCATATTCTTTTAATACTTTAAGTCTTCTGCACTCTCCACATCAATGGAATGGTGACTACGGTATAAATTAATAATAATGGCTATTGCCACGGCAGCTTCAGCAGCAGCAATAGCAATGATGAACAAAGTGAAAAACAGACCATCTAATTTTCCAGGCCATAGAAATTTATTGAATGCAATAAAATTCAGGTTAACACTATTTAATATCAGCTCTATACTCATCAGCATGATGATTAGGTTTTTCCTTGTAAGAAAACCATACACACCGATAGCGAATAGAGCTATACTGACAAATAATACATGGTATAGTCCGGGTTCTGTCATTTTGTTTCCGGTTTACTTCGTAATGCAATTACAATACAACCAATCATTGCAGCCAGCAATAACATAGAAATTACTTCAAATGGCAGGGCATAGCCACCATCTTCCAAACTCATCATCTTTTTACCAATGTTTTCTACCGTTGCCGGGTGAATTGCCTCATCAGATCCAAAAAATTCATGCTGTAAAATCTGTATCATGGTTAATGCAAATCCGCAGAAAACAGCCAATGCGGAAAATATTTTTCTGCTTACTTTTTGTCTGGATAATTTTGCTCCTGCTTCATGTGTAAGAAAGATGGAGAAAATGATCAACACAACAATACCTCCAACATATACTACAACCTGAACAGCGGCAATAAATTCAAACTGAAGCCATAAATAAATGCCGGCAATGCCAATTAAAGAGAATAAAAGATAAATAGCAGCACGAAAAATCTGCCGTGATGTGACTGACAATAGGCCAAATGTTAATGTAAATGCCGCCAGCAAATAAAATAATATGGTTGATCCGTTCATCATTCTACACCTTCCATGATTTTGGAGCCTGGGTTATTTAATATTTTTATCAGTAGATTTCTGTCGTAAACACTGTGTTCAAATGTTTGGGCCATTTTAATTGCATCTGATGGGCAGGCCACAACACAAAGGTTACACATAGTACACAATTCAAGATGATATACCAGTTTGTCAATCGCTTTCTTCTTCTTTC
>JBARSW010000221.1:0-2361 GCA_049644925.1 Chitinophagaceae bacterium
GTCATGTTCCGGTTATTCATTATGATACTAAAGTGATTTCTATATATAGTAAAGAACAAAATCATCCTGAACCAATAGCAATATGAATCCTGAAAGAAAAGTCGATGCTGAAAAAATTCATCTCCTCAATATTAAAACCCTAAGTGGTAATATTGATGGGGCAACTGACGCTGATATTAATGCCGTAGTAGGACATCAATTCAATTTTGAATTGCGTACTGGTCTAAATCCCGACGATAATATTATTGGACTTCAGTTAGTAGTGGGCATTGAAGCTAGAGACAAGACAGATAAACCCCTTAATGTAAAAGGATCTTATACTCATGAAATTGTTTTTAAGGTTGAAAACCTGATTGATTTTCTTGAAAAAGTTGAAACGGATGATAAACCAAAATATAACATTGATGGTGGATTGGGAAGTACATTAGTTAGCATAGCTTATTCTACAATCAGGGGTATAATATTTACAAGAACCCAAGGTACTTCATTGGGTGCTGTAATTCTTCCTGTTATTGATCCAAAGAAATTAATGGGGATACAAGTATAAAATGCCTCGCAAAAATCTTCTTTTTCTTCAAGAAGCCATTGTGGTTGCACTCATTAACCAGCCTTCTCGCACAGCCAGTTTTGAGGAAATCGCAAATTTTATTGAGCAAAGAGGATTGTTTTCTGTGAGAAAAGGAAATATCTCATTAGCTAAACAGTTAATGCTTCGTTCAACACTGTCAAAGGGAAAGTACAAGCATTTATTTGATGAGATAGGCGCAGGATATATCCGGTTACGGGATTCTTATGCTGACTTTGGTATAATGCTTTCCAATAGTCTTGATAATATTCTTGACAGTCACTGTAAACTGTATAAATCAAATCCTGAAACTATAAGAGTGAAGGATTTAAAAATGAATGGTTTCAGGGAAGTTTCACTGTCAGCCAGCGATATAATTTGTATAGCCACCAGGGAAAAATCAGGTGAAAAGAAATATATCTATGTTCTGGAAAGGGATATTATAGGGCAATCTGCAATCGGCGTTTATACCATTAATAAAAACCTAAATGATTTGAAGGATCTTTTTGATCCGCTGAGCCATTACCTGGCAATGTTATCTGATAGTGTAATAATAAATGTCGCCTTTTACCAACTATCTGGAAAAAAGGAATTGCAACCCATTCTTCCCTTTTCAGAAATAAAAGAGTTGTCGCCATTTAAATTTTCTGCCAGCAAAGCTGCAAAAGAGTATTACCGGATCTTCTTAAAAGTACAGGAAGCATACCAGCATCGCATTTCGTTCGAAAAATCTATACTTGACTGGAAAAAGCAGCATTCCCATTAACTGAAAGCTAGTTTTGGTTTCTAAATTATTTATTATGAAAGCGAAATCAATGATGACAACCAGAGATGCGGGCCGTATCCAGTCTGCTGCCGGAAAAAATCAATTTTCAAAAACCTTTAAAACCGGTTTCTATCAAAGAGCACAATCTGTTGCAGCAAAAGGTAATGGGGGCTTGCCCAGCACAACAGGCAGACCTTCAGGTGGTGGTAGAGATAATAACCCGCCGAAGAAGTGAAAAAAGCCGGCATTGCCGGCTTTTTTTCTATACCCTGGTTTGTATTTCCACGAACCAGGGCGAAGAGTATAAAAAGTAAAAAGCTTTTCAATTAATTTTTTCCAGTAATATTTATAGTAAATCCGGGTTTCACTTCAAAGCTGGTTCCTGGTTGCAGGTTAAGACTTCTGCAGGTAGCTGTAGTTGAGTTAACTTCCGGGTATCTTACACTTCCGGCATTAACATACACATCTGTATTAGCATCAGGTATTGTATTACAGCTCCAGTTAGCCGGGTTTTCCCACGCATTATCAGTAGTGCCGGTCCAGGTGGATACAAATTTTAATGTGTACATTGGTCCGTAGAATGTGGTGGCGCCATTGGTGACCCGGCAACGGAATTTATACCCGTACCAGGAAGTGGGGGCATTGCTCAATTCTAATGTATCTGTATTGGCGCCGGTATATACCGCATTATTCAATATATCGTTAAAGCCGGTACCGTTATCTAACTGCCACTGGTAGTCAGTTCCACCGCCCGCTATAATGCCAGCTGTAAATTGCCGGCCAGAAGAAAGACAGGAAGGAGTGGAAGCAGGTTGTTTGGTGAAGTCAGTACTAATAATACTGCTCCATTGTCCTTTATCATCTTTAAAAGCTTGTGAAAGAACATGCGGACCATTGGATAGACTATCTACACTGGTATTCAGTGTCCAGTTCAGGTTTTGCACACCGGTAATGGTGATCGTTTGCGGGTTTTGCCAGTTAGAATCAAACCAGTAAACGTATTGAGCCAGGTTGTTGATGCCGGTAATAC
>JBARSW010000222.1:0-1699 GCA_049644925.1 Chitinophagaceae bacterium
AAAATCTCATCCTGCCTTCCGTAATAAACATCTGCCGGTGTAACATTTCCAAGAGATTCATGATAACGTTCATGGTTGTAGTAATGAACGAAGGCGGTTAAAGCTGTTTCCAGTTCTTCAGGACAATAATAGTGATCCAACTTCACCACATTTTTCATTGAACGGTGATAGCGTTCAATTTTACCCTGTGTTTGTGGATGATTTGGTCTGCCATGTATTGGCTTTATTTTCTTGTCCTTTAAAAAATCCTTGAGTTCTGCTGCGATATAGCAAGAGCCATTATCGGATAATATCTTTGGTCTAAAATCTTTTGGCAATGCCGCAGCTTCCAGGGCCCTGTTTATTGTTCGCTGCACATCTTCTGTTTTCATTGTCTTACATAGTTCCCAATGAACGATAAAGCGACTATGATCGTCCAGAACCGTACTCAGGTAATACCAACCCCATCCTAGTATTTTGAAGTAGGTAAAATCTGTTTGCCACATTTCATGCACGAAGCAAGTCTTGTGGCTAAATTCATTTCCTGCAGCCAGCAAAATATGCGAAGGACTTGTAATTAACCCTTTTCCCTTCAAAATACGGTACACACTGGATTCCGAGATAAATATCCCTTTCACATCACTGAGCTTACACGATAATTCCCTGGGCGATAGTTCAGTATATTCCAGTGCAATTTCCACCACAAGGTTCTTTTCAGTCTGAGGTATGCTATTCCACCTTTGCCGGGTAGTTCGCTTTGCTTCAAGGCCACCAGAGCCCTTTTCCGAATAAGCCTTGTACCACTTGTAAAATGTGCTTTTGTTAATACCCAGCTGATCCAATGTTCTGTTCACACCCAACTCTGAACGTTCAACCAGTTGAATGATTTCTTCTTTTTCGGCTACTGATAATCTCATACAACGTTGATATTTTTCGCTTACTCCAAGATGGTCAAGCTTTTTTTTACAATATCGTAGCGCAGCATCAGATCAGCCACCATTTCCTTTAACCGTTGATTCTCTTTACGCAAATCAGTTACTTCGTCACTTGTAGCTTCACGGGTAGTATCGCCATTAAGACGTTTCTTCCCTGCCTCCATGAACTCCTTATTCCATTTGTAAAATAATGCCTGGTTAATACCATGTTTGCGGCATATCTCTGCTGTAGAACTTTCTCCCCGAAGGGCTTCCATAACAATGAGGATCTTTTGCTCGGATGAAAACAACCTCCGGGTCTTGCGACGAACGTCTTTAATAAAGTTTTCTGTGGACTGTCTTTGTTTCTTTTCCATGTTATTCTTTTTAATGATGAACAATGGAAACACTATCTAAATTTAACCTATTTTTAGTCCACTTTCAGCTGACGATTAACACCTTCCTTGTCAAATGAAAAAGGATTCTTTTGATTTTTAGTAAGATTTAGACCCTGAGATATCCATCCTAAAATTATGTTGTCTTGAATAGTACCTCCAAGACTTCTAATTCCACCTCCACTTTGCCCAATATCATTCCAGGAGAAATTACCTAATAATTTGTCCCACTTACTTTCCCACTCTAAACTACCACCCAAATTTCTGTTTCCTTTAAACCGACTAAACCCTGTCAACTGCTGAAACCCTCCCTGCTCCTCATTCATCGCAATGGCCCGCATTCCATCCGGGTCTATAAACCGTACCGGGTTATTATACGCATAGTTATATGGTGTCCATCTTCTGCTAACT
>JBARSW010000223.1:0-14134 GCA_049644925.1 Chitinophagaceae bacterium
CCAGATGCATTGGTATTTGTAGCAGAATTAACGCCTGTGGCAGCCGAAATATCGGCATAAGCCCAGGAGTTAAACGGTACATCCTGTCTTGACGCAGAAAAGCCGTACCCTGTTGATCTTGCTAATGAATAGCCAACCACTGCATCAAAATTGTGTACATCTTTCAGATTATATTTATACTCCCCAAATGTTTCAAATGTATAATAAGAACTGGTATTGGTGGATTCACTTACACTGTTATATTTACCTGAAATTGGAGTTCCTGTAGAATCCATTGAATTTTCCTTATGCTTTGGCCCATAAAATACAAATGGACCGAAGCTTTTACCTACGGAGGTACCTTGTGCATAACCAATACGGGAAGTAAGTTTCAGATTCTTTAATATGGAATATTGCAACTCTACTTTACCGTTCACTCTGTCGGTGTTAGCTTTATTGTATTGATTTTCCAGCTTATAAGCAGGATTATACAATTCGTTAATTATAAGATTACTAAACGCATACTTTCCAACATACCTTGGATCGGTATTATAAATTGGTACTGTGGGATCAAAATTCAATGCGTTCCCAATAATGGCATTAAAGGAACCTTCCTGAACTGATTTTCCCTGGGTATTAGTATAGGCTGTATTAAAAATAAAATCCAGCTTTTTAGTAAGATTAAAAGTCAGGTTACTGGTTATAGTAGCTCTTTTATAAATGTTTTTATCTGCTCCGCCTACAATACCCGCCTGATCCAAATAACTGGCAGAAAAATAATAGGTAGTTTTTTCACTACCACCCCTTGCAGCAAGACTATATTGCGAAACCCCGGCATCTTTAAATATTACATCTTGCCAGTCTGTCCCTACTCCCAAAGACTTAACATCCTGAAAAACTATCGGTTTACCGGAATTAACCTGGCCTTCATTGATAATTATTCCATATTGTTCTGCATTTAAAACATCTATTTTATTCATCAGTTGCTGTTGCCCAACATTAGCACTAAAGGAGAATTCTGTTTTCCTATTTTTCCTTCCTGTTTTAGTAGTAACCACAATAACACCATTTCCTCCCTTCACCCCATAAATGGCGGTAGAAGCTGCATCTTTTAGTACATTGATAGATTCAATATCGTCACTACTTAAAGTTTCCAGCGAACCCGGAACTCCGTCAACAATGACTACAGGATCTGTTCCTGAAAAAGAAGGAATACCCCTGATTAAAATCGTTGGAGCTTTACCTGGTCCTCCCCGTTGTATAACTGATACACCTGATGCTCTGCCCTGCAGTGCTTCTTCTGCCCTGAAGGGTTTTAATTTATCTATATCCGCAGATTTAATAGTAGAAATAGCCCCCGATACTTTGGTTACTTTTTGTGTACCATATCCAACTACTATTACTTCCTCAATGGCTTTAGGAATGGCCTTTAATGAAACTCTCATGATCACCTGGTTTGTAACAGCCATTTCCTTGCTCTCATACCCTACATAGGAGAATACCAGCACGGCATTGTTATCTGCCACACTTATCCGGAATTCACCGTTTTTATTTGTAGTAACCCCGTTGGAGGTTCCTTTTTCGGAAACAGAAACACTCTCCATAGGTTCTCCAAGGTCATTAACTACTGCTCCTGTTATTACTTTTTCCAGGGCAATTATTTTTTCTTCTGCAGTAGCAACATTTTCCACCAAACGCTCTGTTCTTTTTTCAGGAAAAAGAACAATGCGTTCATTTATTACCTGGTAGCCGATATCATAAGGTCTCAGTGTTTCATCCAGAAATTCAGCTATTTTTTTCTCCAGGGCAGAAAAGCTTATCATTCGTTCAGCATCAATAGCATTTGCACTAAACGAAAATTTTACTTTTGTCTGTTTTTGAATTTCAGAAATTACTTTTTTCAGTTGCTTATTCTCCACAGAAATACTGAATTTCTTTTCCAGAATATTCTGGCTTTTAACTTCTTTTGCATAAAGCGAACTTGCAAATACAATAGTTATGGCCATTTGTGCAATCGTTATCCTCATAGCAATTAGTATTGAGGCAACTAATCGTTGCTTATTTTTCATATATTTATAATGTTTTTGTTTAACAGATTGTTTACAACGAAAACAAAAAGCTTGTTTCAAGCTTTGCAGAGCTGGTTTGTGTGTCACCACAACCGGCTCTTTTTGTGATTATTATGTTGGGCTTCTTTTTTTCATATAGCATTAATTTTGTTAGTTAATTTTGGTAATTAATTTTTATTGCAGCCATCGCCTTTAATTAAAACTTTTGTACCATTTATTTCAAAGGTTGATTTAGTTGCCAGGCAAATTTGTTTTAAAATAGTAAACAGGTCTTCGTCAGCAATATCACCTGTAAATACACAATTATTAAGATTGGGATTTTCTGGTATTATTTCAATTCCATAAGCTCTTTCCAATTGACGAAAAACAATTGCCAGGTTTTCCTGTTCATAGACAAACCGGGTAATTACCGAAGCAGGAGATTCATTTTCGTGGGCTTCCTTAATTAATGGTTGGGGTTTTTCTACGATAGTAGTTTCAAAAAGTCTTTTTTCCGGTTCGTAAATAGCTTTTTGATTAGGGGTAATTATAACAGGTATAAGCTGCTTTGAACCAGCCTGCATATTTGTATTTTCAGATACCTGCACCTTACCTGTCCTTACAGAGACTTCTTCATTACCAGAAGCTGTTTCCGTATTAATAAAGAAACTTGTTCCCAGTACCCTGGTAATAATATGTTTACTATATACAAGGAATGGCTTTTGAGGATTTCGGGTTACTTCAAAAAAGGCCTTTCCTTCCAGGTACACTTCCCGGCTGCTGTCAGAAAATTTTTCGGGATAATGCAATATACTATTGGGTTGCAATGTAATCTTACTGCCATCACTTAGCACAATTAACTGTATGCTATCGCTGGTATTTTTGTTTTGTACATTATTAGCCGGAATGGCGGCAGTAAATGAAATTTCTTTCTTATTAAAAGAAAGAAAATAATAAGCCACAGAAATAACCAGTAATACCGAAGCGGCGGCTGCCCAATGCCAAAGCTTAAAAGTTCTTTTTACCGGCATGAGTTCAGTATTCCTCTTTTCAGCAGCTAATATATTCCGGGCAATTTCCTGGGAAATATGTGGTGGTAAATCTGCTAGTTTCCCGTTATAGTTTTCTTTCAAATTGTTTTCTATATGCTGTTCCAGTAAGGAGTCATACTGATGTGAGGCTAATAGCCTGAATAACTCATCCTGTTCTGAAATTGATATACTGCCTTCAACATACAATTGAAGTAATTGGTTAAAATGTTCTTTTTTATTCATGTGTAAACCGCCTGTTCATTTTAAACGGCTATTACCAACACAATTGAACTGCCCTGAAGGAGTACCTGTTAGAGGAAAATATTTAGAAAAAACAGGATTGTCAGGGGAAGTTCGATACCCCGGGCAAAGAAATGGGCCCTTATATGCTGTAAGGCCCTTGTCATATGAGTTTTAACTGTTAGCGGGGAAATATTTAATTGTTCACCAATCTGGATATAAGTTAGTTTTTCGTTTCGGGCCAATTGAAATACTTTTTGCTGTTGCAATGGTAATTCTGCAATTGCATTTTTCAGATGCAGGCTATACTCAGCACTCTCAATTTTATCAGAAGCAATGTCTGAAGCAGTATCTGAAATATGAGCAAAATGATCCAATGCTTTCCATTCATTCGCAATTTTTTTTAACCTGTTCAAAATATTATTCCTGGCAACTATAAATAACCAGGCTTCAATAGGACGGCCAACTTTAAGATTTTTACGCTCAAACCATAATTTCAGGAAAACATCCTGTACCACTTCCTGACCTAAGGAAGGAGACTTTAAATAACGGATAGCTGTTTGATAAATTCTGTTCCGGTGCCTGTCGTAAATCAATTGAAATGCATATTCGCTGTCCTCGGAAAGCAAAGACAGCAATTTATATTCTTCATATATTTCCTGGTTATGATGCAAGCAGTATCAGTTTATGTAAATATAAACTTTTTTAATTTTACCGGAATGGTATTGAGTCCCAGCAAAAGAATTGCCTGTAATCAATAAAATTAAAACAAGGCCTTTATTTTATACTTCATTAAAAATCAAAATCCCTTCGTTGCATATTCCATCTTACCCCGAATGAAAGAACAGAAGTATTTCCCGAGGTCACCGGGGCCGTCTTCGTTTCCTGTTTTCGATAGAGAGCATTGAATTCAAGAAATATATTTTCACGGAGTTCATAAGACACCTGCAATGAAGCCAGTAAAACATTTGTATTCCAACCGCTGCCAATACTATAACCGTAATCACCCTGGCGGTAAGGAGGTACATTGGGATAAAATATATTACTTCCGTAGCTCCGGGCACTGCTGTCACGGCCCTGTTTGTAGTAAACCAATTTAGCAATGGTCAACCATTTGGGTGCCGGTTGATATCGGGCAATACCAATGAACTCACTGAAGTTAGCTCCCAACGGATGTGCCAGCGGCTGATTGTAGTGTGTATAATTAGCCACCGAATCACGGTGTGAATAAGTAAAAGGACGTACCCGATTGTGTTCTACCTGCAAATCAAGATTGCTGATATTAAATGCATCAATATATTTTGCCCCTAATTGTATGCCCCATTTGTTAGCCCACCATCCACTGTTTTTTTTCACTTCCGACAGATTAAATTCATCGAGTAATAACTGTCCGTAAACCTGTACTTTTTTGGCCAGGTTAGCTTTTACATCCAGCCCAACCAGTGAATTATCAAAACTTCCATTTTGCTGCTCTATAGAACGATAAAAGATAATGGGATTCAAATAACCAAAGTCAAACCGGTCCTTACGTCCAAAAACTACTCCTTCAAATAAACCAATATTCAACCATTTGGTAACATTTACATCGAGGTGATGCAAGGCTGCATACTTTTTACCGATTAATTTATCTCCTCCCCTGTCTTGAGCATTATGCAACTCCATAAAAAGATTCTGATAGTTGAATTTCCAAATCCTTGTATTGAGTTTTAAGAAAAGGTTACTGTTTGAAAAATCACTTAGAAAAAGGCTACGATGCCCGTTACCGATAAAATTCTTGTCATACCCAAATGCAACATCAATGTATTTGGTTACATTAAAGGTGAAATATCCCCTTGCATCGAAATAATCATAACCGGTATTCTTAAAGTCTTTGTAAAAACCGGCACCGGGTATGGCTTGTCTTGCATTTACATAATTACGTACATAAAATGGATCCTTTTCCTGATTGTCTGTAATCGTTGCATAGAAGCCAATCTTGTTTGCCAGTTTACCGCGGATATATAAACCACGGCTGTTCTGGTATAAAGTCTCGTCATTATTTTTTTCTTTTGAAATGGAGACATTCATCATCGGGTTTATTACCAAATCAAAATCTTTTACATGTACTTCGTAAAGGTTGGCAGGACTTGTATAGAAGTTTTTCAATAGTGGCTTTTTGGATAGGTACTTTACCAGCTCCGCCGAAGGCAGGTACTCAAGATTATTCTTATAAACTCCCTGAATATTATAAGCATCTACTCGTGATAGGGATTTTGCAAACTGCTGCTGATAATGCATTACTGCATTTACCGTATGTTTCCTGGTAAAGGGCTTAGTCTTAGAAAAATTGAAGAAAGAATCAGAACAACTTTTTATTTCAAGCCGTTCCAATAAAATACCGGCCTTATCACCTTGTGGCAAATAAGTGGTTTGTGCACCTGCCTTTGTTGATAAAATAAATATAATAAAAACAATTAAATTAAAATACCCTTTGGGGACACGCCTATAATTCAGACATGCCTGCCTGCCGGAAAGACAGGGTTGAGGGTTAATTTCTTTAAATTGCATATGATAAGTTTTAACTAATAAGATTTAACGGACAAGATATGCAAAATTACCTGATTAAGAATATACACGTTGTCAATGAAGGCAGCATTAAAACAACAGATGTTCTGATAACAAATGGCAGGATTGAAAAGATATCACCACAGATCACACAGAAATATTCAGATCAAATTGAAATAAACGGTGAGGGCAAGTATTTGTTACCCGGCTGTATAGATGACCAGGTGCATTTTCGGGAGCCGGGACTTACTCATAAAGCAACCATTTACACCGAATCAAAAGCGGCCATTGCGGGTGGTGTAACCAGTTTCATGGAAATGCCGAATACTATTCCCAATGCATTAACACAGGAATTACTGGAAGATAAATACCAGATTGCTTCGCTTACATCATTGGCAAACTATTCGTTCTTCATGGGCACAGGTAATAACAATGCAGATGAAGTTTTGAAAACGAACGACAAGCGAAAAGACATCTGTGGTATAAAAATTTTTATGGGCGCCAGCACCGGTAATATGCTGGTGGATAATCCAAATACTTTAGATAAAATATTCCGGGAAAGCGAAGTGCTGATTGCCACGCATTGTGAAGATGAAACCATTATCAAACAAAATCTTGAAAGGCTTAAAGCCACCGGTAAATCATTAACGGCCGCCGATCATCCTATTATCAGAAATGAAGAGGCCTGCTATCAGTCATCATTGTATGCCATACAGATTGCAAAGAAGTATAACGCAAGACTTCATATCCTGCATATTACAACAGAAAAGGAATTACAATTGTTTACTAACATGCTTCCGTTAAAAGAAAAACGTATTACCGCAGAAGTTTGTGTCCATCACCTGCATTTTACCTGTGATGATTATGAAAAGTTGGGAAACCAGATAAAGTGTAACCCGGCTATCAAGGCACCAAACAACAAAAAAGCACTTTGGCAGGCATTGCTGGATGACCGGCTAGATGTGATTGCAACTGACCATGCACCACATACCTGGCAGGAAAAAAATGAGCCTTACGAAAAAGCTCATGCAGGCTTGCCACTTGTACAGCATTCCCTGTTACTTATGTTACATTATTATAAACAGGGGAAAATCTCATTAGAGAAAATTGCAGAAAAAATGAGTCATGCAGTGGCAGATTGTTTTCAGGTTAAGGATAGAGGTTATATAAGAGAAGGCTACCACGCAGACCTGGTAATAGTGGATGTGAACAAGAATACAACGGTAAAGAAAGAAAACATTTTATATAAATGCGGCTGGAGTCCATTGGAAGCCATCCCACCGGACATGCATGGATTTGAATTTCCCGCAACTATTACACACACATTTATTAATGGCCATTTAGTTTATGGAAACGGGGTATGGGATGAATCTCAGAAGGGGCAGCGGTTAAAATTTGACAGGTAAAGGCTCCTATCCTGCCTGAAGAAAAATCAGGTACAGAAGGGATATAAGAAAAACGATTATTAACTTTATTTTTCCCCTTGGGGGGCAGGGATATGCAAATTGACAATATATCATTCAACGACATCTCCATCTTTCACCAGGAAGAAGAGTTTTCTATTTTTCATAAATTGAATTTTACCCGCACGGTAGGCGGCAGGGAATGGCTGCGCAAATTTTTCAGTGAGCCTCATGATGACCTGAAAAAAATCATTGGCACTCAAAAGGTCATCCGCACTTTGATGGAGCATGTAAAAGATTGGCCCAATGAAATCAGCAATGGTACTGTTCTGGTAATGGATAAGTTTCTTGACTATTCACTGGACCCCATCAGCGAAGCACCGGCATCTTTCAACAATCTATTATACAAATGGCTGCATAGCGAGGATTATTCAATGTTGAAATATTCGATGATCCATTTCGGTGATTTCTACAGGGGCATCAAAAAAATTGCTGAATTGCTGGAAGACCTGGACTTGCCACCTGCTATTAAATTATATATTGACCGAATAAATGGAATACTCCGGGAGGTTCCCCTTCAGAAGCTTTCAGACACTGAAGCAGGTCAGCGATTCACAGTAAGACAAAATCTGTATTTCGGTTATCATGTCCGGGGCAGATATAAAATTAATACACTGGAACTGATTGATATTTTCAGTCGGATAGATGCATGGTATTCAATGGCCGTTGCAGTAAAAACATATAATCTTACTTTCCCTGAATTTGCAGAACAGGAAACACCCATGGTTGATGCAAAAGGACTTTACCATATTTTATTACCAAAACCGGTAGCATACGATTTACAAATGAACCCGGAACAAAATTTTCTTTTTCTTACAGGAGCCAATATGGCGGGAAAAAGCACTTTGATAAAAGCACTTGGTTCAGCTGTATTCCTGGCTCATATAGGAATGGGTGTGCCTGCAAAGCAAATGAAACTGACATTGTTTGACGGGTTACTGAGTAATATTAATGTGGTAGATAATATCGCCAAAGGAGAAAGTTTTTTCTTTAATGAAGTGCAGCGCATAAAAAATACTATTGATAAAATCAACAACGGTAAAAAATGGCTGGTATTGATTGATGAACTGTTCAAAGGGACTAATGTACAGGATGCCATGAAGTGTTCACTGACTGTTATAAAAGGATTAATAAAGATCAAAAACTCTCTCTTCATTCTTTCTACCCATTTATACGAAATTGGCGAAGAGTTGAAAAACTATCCCAATATCTCCTTCCGTTATTTTGAAACAAATGTAACAGAGGAACAACTGTCATTCAGTTACCAGTTAAGAGAAGGTATCAGTAATGACCGGATTGGATATGTTATACTTAAAAGAGAAAAAGTGGTAGAGATGCTGGAGAAGTTATAAACCCTGCTCTTCTGTATCATTTTTTAATAAACTTAATATAAGCCGAAGGTCCTTTAGCCCTTTGTAAAACAACGAAGTATTGGCCAGCAGGTAATAATGCAACGTTGATGCTTACCCGAGTACGATTAGTTATCCTTTCAGCAGGCATCATTTTCTTTCCATCGATTGAAGAAACTGCTGCAGTTTGCCAACGATCGGTAAGATGAAGGCTGTCAATAATCAATAATTCATGTACCGGATTAGGATAACATTTTATTCCAAAACTAATTGCCGGAACTGGGTTGATAGCAGTAGCAGGATTAACCGTGAAAACCAGGATATTGCTTTTCACGGATGATGGTGAAACACATATAGCATTACTGGTTAACTGGCATCTTAATTTATCACCGTTTAAAAGCGGTGTATAACTGATAGTGGCAGCATTAGATCCATTAATGGGTTGCCAATTATGTGTGCTGGTACTGTCTTCCCAGGTATAAGTTGGATTGTTACCACTATTAACCGGTGTTGCCGTTATAATGGTAGCAGCACCCTGGTTTACAGTTGTAGTTCCACTTATGTTAACCGATGGAACCAGTAGCGGATTTACCAGCATTGATAAAACATTGCTTGTTACATTCGCTGGATTAAAACAACCACCATTTGCAGTTAAATTTACTTTAACCTGTGCATTATTTGTAAGTGTTGAAGTTGTAAAACTGTTTGAATTGGTTCCCGAATTTGTACCATTCACTTGCCATTGATAATCGGGAGCAGTTCCAGCATTTGATGGTACGGCATTGAATGTAACATTAGCCCCTGAGCATACAGTTGTACTTACTGTGCTTATGTTTACAGATGGTGTCACTATTGCATTAATCGTCATCGTTATATTATTGCTGGTAACCGAAATCGGGCTGATACAGCCGCTATTTCCAGACATTTTTACTTGTACCACTGCATTGTTTGGAAGAGTGGAGGTGGAATAAACGGAAGAATTCGTTCCAACATTTGTTCCATTCACTTGCCATTGATAGACTGGCGATGCACCTCCATTTAATGGTGTTGCATTGAACGTTACATTTGTTCCGGAGCAAACAGTTGTGTTTGATGTATTAATACTTACACCGGGCAATCCATCCATCCAATAACGGGCAAACCTGTCTGAACGTTTATCTCCTGCCGTTGCAAAATAGCCAACAGCATATAAGCTGTTGCAATTAATCGCAAGACCCATCGGAATGGCATAAGATGCAGGGTCTTTTCCCAAACCTGCACCCAGTGGGCTCCAGTTGCTCCCATCCCATTTAGCAATATTATTGGCAGGAACAGTTCCTGCAATTGAAAAATCTCCCCCAACATAAACATCATTTCCCCGGGTGAGAATACTAAATACATTGCCTATTGAAGAAACACCTCCACTTAACGTTACCCAGGTAGTTCCGTTGAATTTCGCAATATGATTTACAAGACCAACTCCATTAGCAATATCAAAAGCCCCTCCAATGTATATTTCATTTGCGGCATTCAGTGCAATAACATTTACAAAATTATTTACTCCCAATCCAATTGCACTCCAGTTTGAACCATTCCATTTTGCAATGCGGCTTGCTGCTGTTGCTCCGGCTACTGTAAAGTTTCCCCCTGCATATAAAGTACCATCTGGTGCAATTTTAATATCCTTAACAATATCATTGGTTCCGTTTGCCAAAGTGCTCCAATTTGCTCCGTCCCATTTGGCAATGTTATTACAAGTTAAACCTCCAGCCTGTGCAAAATTTCCTCCTGCATACAAATCGGTACCATTTGTTGCCAAGGCAAAAACCTGGTAACTAACTCCAGAGCCTACTGCCGACCAGTTGACCCCATCCCAAACTCCCAGGTAATTAACGTTGGAGAATGGTGCATTGGAGAATGTACCACCAGCATACAGTTTATTACCAATGATTGCAATATCAAGTACTTCACCCTGTGGAAATCCACCACCGAGAGAATCCCATTTTACCCCATCCCATTTAGCTATCCGGTTTACTTTTAAACCACCAGCCTCTGTAAACTTTCCTCCAATATAAATATTATTGCCATCGATAGCTATACAATTAATATAATCATTAGTACCATTACCCACAACTACCCAGGAGCTACCGTTCCACCTTGCTACATTATGCATATTCAATGACTCTGTTAAACCTGAACCACCACCTGCAAAAAAAACTTGTGATGAAATACCCAGTGCAAAAACACCTTCATACATAGAAAGCCCATTTCCGGCATCACTCCAGTTTAAACCATTCCATTTTGCAATTTTATTTACAGGCGTAGATCCGGATTGTGAAAAATTGCCTCCAGCATACAAGTCAGAGCCTAACACAGCAAGAGTATGAACAACGCTATTTAAACCGTTGCCCAAAGCTGACCAGGTTGTTCCGTTCCATTTAGCGATATTATTAACCGGAACTCCTCCTGCACTTGTCATATTATTTGAGCCTACATATAGATCTGTTCCCATAACAGCAAGACATGTTACGCCTCCGGGACCAATTATGCCACTACCCAAAGCACTCCAGTTTGAACCATTCCACTTTGCAATACTCTGGGCGGCTACACCACTAACTGAACTAAACCCGCCACCAATGAAAACATTGGTTCCTTCTACAGCCACCACAACACCTGCTTGGGATGAACCTATATCAATACCGGTTCCCAGCGCAGACCATGTCGTTCCATTCCATTTTGCAATACCATTGACAGTAATACCATTCATTTTTATGAAAGAGCCAACCACATATAAGTTACCTGAAGCATCAATATCAATTGCACCTATTGTTAAATTTGGTCCAACAGCATCAGATATTGTTCCAACTGTTGTCCATGTACTGCCATCCCATTTTGAAACACTTGTTAAAGAGGAAGCAAAAATATTGTTTCCGAATTTCTTTATCGATGTAACCCTGTCAAATGCACCACCAAGGCCATTGCCCAGTTTACTCCAAACATTGCCACTCCATTTGGCTATATGCAACGCAGCAATGCCTCCGGCTTTGGAAAACGTACCGCCCACATATACATCATTCCCATCAACCAATATTGTAAATACCTGTCCATCTACACCTGTAAGGGCAAAATCCGGCGCCCAATTTTCATCTCCTGCAACTGTAGTTCCTGTTTCTTTAAAAAAAACCGGTTGTCCATTTTCTTTCTGGGAAATTTTATAACCCTCCGCAGTGAAAGTACCCTTACTGAAATTTAAGGCATTAATTGTTCCATCTGCATTTAATAACGGAGAAATACTTTTATTACTTTCAGGAGAAACAGTCTGTAATTGTGCGATGCTCAGTTCACTGATAAAACATATAAGAAAAAGAAGAAAATATCTTTGCATACAACGAGTCGAATTTTTCTGAAAGATAAGTATTGCCGGGGATAATTTTCCATCCCCTTATAACAAAAATATTTTTTACCATCAGACATGTATTCATTTGTATACATGATATGAGAAACACTTCGGATGAGAAAAACTATCTTCATTTTGGACCTGGTTTTCTGTTGAAATTCAGCCCTGAAATTCTTATATTTACATAGTAAAAATGCTCAAGCAAAGACCTCATATTATCAACTCATCTTTACTCTGGGAATACGACCTGGAAACATTCAATTATGAAAAATCATATAAAATTGTAATTGAAAGAGTACTTGAAAGAGGAAACCTGGAAGAGTGGAGGGAGATGGTGAGGTTATATAAAAAAGAACAGATTCATGAAACAATAGAATGGAGTGCCCAATTAGACAAAAGAGACAAGGATTTTTCAAAATTTTTTCTCACTTCCGGTTTTATAAATGCTGCATAAAAACCCACTAATTATTACCCGGATACAAGAAGCCACACAAAAACCTGATAAAATATTTAAACAGGAATAATTAATGAAGATATTTTTTATAGCAGCCTGCCTTATTTGCTTTTCTATTTTAGTAAAAGCACAAAGAAATATTGATGTGCTGCATTATAAGTATGAAATTGAACTGAACGATAATACCGATACAATAAAAGGCAGGGCGACAATTTTTTTAAAATTTCTTCAACAAAGCGAAACAATTCTTTTAGATTTCAATACTGCCATAAAGAATGCAAAAGGTATGTTAGCCTATCCATATCTTCTAAATGGTAACACATTACCTGGCAGCTCTTCTCCGGGCAAGTTGCTGCTTAAACTTCCAATTGTATTTAAAGAAAGTGATACATTATCGGTCATCATTGAATACAAAGGCATTCCCTCCGACGGCCTTATTATCTCAAAAAACCAATTTGGAAAAAGAACATTTTTTGCCGACAACTGGCCGAACAGAGCACACAACTGGATACCTTGTGTAGATGATCCTGCTGACAAAGCTGCCGTTGAATTTATTGTTACCGCACCTTCTCATTACCAGGTTGTTTCTAATGGTTTGCAGATAGAAGAATCCAATTTACCCGGCAATAAAAAACTCACCCATTGGAAAGAAGATGTACCATTGCCTACCAAAGTGATGGTGATTGCTGCCGCAGACTTTGCCGTTAATTATGCAGGTGAAGTGAACTGTGTGCCTGTGTTTAGCTGGGTTTTTCCCGAAAACAAACAGGAGGGTTTTTATGATTATGCTCCTGCCAAAGAAATCCTGTCTTATTACATAAATTATATCGGCCCGTATGCCTATAAAAAATTAGCCAATATACAATCGAAAACAAGGTTCGGAGGAATGGAAAATGCCAGTGCCATTTTTTATGCAGAGCAAACGGTAACAGGTACCCGCCAGGAAGAAGAACTGATTTCCCATGAAATTGTTCACCAGTGGTTTGGCAATATGGCTACAGAAAAAAGCTTTGCCCACCTGTGGCTGAGTGAAGGCTTTGCCACTTACCTTACCCATGTTTTTATAGAATCAAAATACGGAACAGACAGCCTGAATAAAGAAATGCAGTATGACCGGGAAATTGTTATTGACTTTGTAAATAACAGCAAAAGACCCGTTGTAGATAGCACCAGTGATTATATGAGTTTGCTGAATGCAAATAGTTATAAAAAAGGCAGCTGGGTGTTGCATATGTTGCGCCGGGAGCTGGGTGATTCTGTTTTTCAAAAAAGTATCAGGCAGTATTATGCGGCCTATGCAGGTAAAAATGCAGATACAAGAGATGTTCAGAAAATATTCGAAGAAGTTTCAGGCAAAGATCTCTCCAACTTTTTTCAGCAGTGGCTTTATATAGGTGAAAACCCAAAACTGGATATTACCTGGAAGTATATTCAAAAAGAAAAAAAAATACAGGTAACAGTTTTGCAAACACAGCAGGGAGTTGTGTTCAATTTACCGCTGGATTTTGAAATTACTTTTACGGATGGAAAGAAAATAATAAAACAAATCCTGCTTGACAATCAATCAATAAAAGCTGATTGGCCGGTAAATAGTAAACCCGTCACCTTAAAATCAGATCCTTATGTGTCTCTACTATTCGAAGGATCCAT
>JBARSW010000224.1:0-6775 GCA_049644925.1 Chitinophagaceae bacterium
CCAACTTTTATTGCATCTGCACCGGCATCTGCCAATGCTTTGGCACCTGCAGCCGTGCCAACATTGCCTGCAATTACATTAATCCCTTTAAAGTTTTTCTTTACTTCTTTTAAAGCAGCAATTACCCCTTTGCTATGTCCATGGGCACTGTCCAGTGCAATTACATCGGCTCCT
Organism: Chitinophagaceae bacterium; assembly: GCA_049644925.1. Taxonomy (GTDB): domain Bacteria; phylum Bacteroidota; class Bacteroidia; order Chitinophagales; family Chitinophagaceae; genus JJ008. Next base: position 175 of record JBARSW010000224.1, read on the forward strand.
ACGGTTTGTAATGCGGCTACTCTGTCCAATAAATCTTTGGTTATGCCAACACCGGCACCCACCACCAAACGACCGAACTGGTCTTTTACCGCATTGGGATGACTTTTTAATTTCAGGATATCGCTATAAGTAAACAAGCCTGTTAATATTCCCTGTTTATTGATGATAGGTAGTTTTTCAACCTTTGTTTTTTTAAATAACTGTTCTGCTTTCTTAAGATCGGTTCCTTCCGGAGCCGTATATAAATTTTCTTTTGTCATCACCTCACTCACTTTTCGTTTGGGGTTATCTTCAAACCGTAAATCACGGTTAGTGAGTATTCCAACTAATTTTCCTTTACTGTCGATTATGGGAATGCCGCCAATTTTGTTTTCTCTCATAAGCCTTAATGCTTCGCCGATAGTGGCATCTGCCAGCAAGGTGATGGGGTCGGTTATTAAGCCACTTTCGCTCCTTTTTACTTTGCGAACCTGCTCTGCCTGTTTTTCAATGGTCATGTTTTTATGCAGAATTCCTAGACCGCCTTCTCTTGCAAGGGCAGTTGCCAATGCAGCTTCAGTAACTGTATCCATAGCTGCCGAAAGCAGTGGTACATTTAAATTTATGTCTTTGGTAAGTTTGCTTCTGATGCTTACATCACGGGGCAAAACCTGGCTGTAGCCGGGCATCAGCAGTACATCATCGAAGGTCAGACCTTCACCAAAAAACTGAATGGAATCTTTTTTGCGGGGGGAATAATTTCTTGTTGCCATGGGCAAAGATAATCCTCAGCGTAATAATCAGCAAAATGAAATTCTCATCGTATCAATGTCACTGTACCTTTCTTGAAAACCTTTTGTTTGGTATCCCTGTGTATATAGTTAAGCATCCAGACATATACACCAGTTGATTGTAAAACTCCGTTTATCCTGCCATCCCATTTATCCTGCCAGTTAGCGGATTGAAAAACCATTTGCCCCCAGCGATTGAATACCCTGAAGTCATAACTGTCTGCTTTTAAAGCATTATGAGGATGGAAATAATCATTCAGTCCGTCATTATTAGGAGTAAAAGCAGTTGGAACCTCAATGAGACAGAAGTCAAGTACTTTAAGGGCTTTTCGGGCACTGTCATAACAACCAATAGCATTGTTAAAGGCCACTAATTTTACTGTATAAAAAACTTCCCGGTTAATGGTGGGAAAAAAGAATGGCGGGGGATCTTTGTCCGTTGTAGTTCCTAAAACATCATAGGTCCATTTCCAGTTATCAATTTGGCCATTACTGGTATTTGTTACAACCAATCCATCCTCAGGACAAATTACATCCGGCATGGTAAAAGATGCTTTTACTTCATTATTTAATACAAATGTATTACTTGCTGAATCGCTGCATACTCCGTTTGTTACAGATAGAAGTACTAAGTTGCTGCTAATGGCAGGCCAAACGATGGTATGGATTTGTGTGGTAACCGGTGTGCCGTTGTTAAATATCCAGTTCCATTTTATTACATCATGGGCTCCATTATGAGAAAAGGAAAAAGTGTCCCGCTGACAGCCCAATTTAGTAGTATAAGTAAATTCCGCGGAGACAGTATCCGCCGTAATAAATGTTAGCACCTGTGGTAAAATTGGTTGTCCGCAAACATCAAGAATCGGGCTGCCGTCAATGCCGGGTCTGATGAATAAAGAATAATTGCCTTTAGTGTAAATGGGAGCGGAAAATTTAACAACAATATAATCACTCTGGTCATTTACACAATTACCAGAAGCCCCGGTAACTGTTACAGCTGATGGCCCAATAACGGAGAAATCACTTCCATTTGCTGTAATACTGGAACAAGTAATTTTTTTTGGATAATACACTAAAACAGAATCCGGAGTGCAGGGCATTTTTCCTGCACTGTCCGCCATAATGGGAACAGGGATAATATAGTCGAAAGAAATTTGCTCGCCAACAGGGATAGAGTTGCCACAATTATCCAACAGGGTATTGCCATCCGTTCCATTATTAATAACCAGCTGGTGGGTTCCACTGGGCAATGCAGCGGCTAATGTGATAGTGACTTCGTCAAAGTCAAATCCAAGAGTGCAGGAGTCAGTGACAGCAGCAGCTACAGTTGTAACTGCAGATAAAATGCTGAATTCGCTGCCGTTTGCTGAAAATGTTTTACAAGTTACTTTTTTATTAAGTTTCAATGTCAGTACTTTTCCTTCACAATTGACTTTTACATCCAATAAGTGTGGTTTGTTGGGGTCAGTAATTACTGCGGTTCCTCCGCCAAAAGATAAATCATAACCGCTTTGCCCATCGGTAAAATGACTGATCATTAATAAATATTCATGACCTGCAACAAGGGTTGGCATTGCAGCAAATGTTGGCTTATTGTCGTTGGGGTCAGAAGCGCATTGAATAAAATTTACACCCGTTGCTGAGGCACCGGTGGGTCCATAAGTGCCAGCCCAATTTCCAGTAACAACTAAAGAGTTAACAGAAAAAATATCATTAGGCAAACGGCCTGTTATATCATACAATTGCCAGTCATAGTCTTCAAAGTTGGCAAGAGGGGTAATTAGGAATCCTAATGTGCCGGATACAAAGCAGGTAAATTTATAAAAAAAGGGATTTTTATTTTGATAGTTGGCACCACCTGTTCCACCAGAACATCCTGGTACAAAAAGATCATTGGTAGCACATAAAGGAACATTCAGTTGCTTAAAAACAGTAGTTCCGCATACAGGAAAAGCAGTGGAAGGGGTTTGACCCAAAGTGGTACAGGGTTGTGCAAAGCTAATACCTGTATTTATCAGGCTCAGGCTGAGCAAAAAGCAAATATGAATTTTCAGAACAAGTTTCATTGGGATAATTCAACAATAATATTTTTATCATACCAAGGCCATTTTTATAGCAAAAATGCTGCCTGAACCGTATTATGAGAGTTGGTATAATTTACCGGGTAAAGATACTATCACATTTTGTAATTCTAAGTTTAGGATGGCTGCGGCAACTGCACTGCTACTCAGGCCACTTTTCAGGTTTATTTCATCAATAGATACCGATTTTTTTTCTTTCAGAATATTCACAATGTTTTTTTCATCGGCAGATAATTCGATGAAAAGCTGTTTCTGAACTTTGCTCTCCGATTTCCTGGTTCTTTTTTCCCATCCCATCACTTCCAGCAACTCTTTTGCATCAGTCAATAACATTGCTTTATTTGATTTAATCAGGTAATTGCATCCCGAACTTTTTGTATCAGATACTCTGCCGGGAACGGCAAACACATCTTTGTTGTACCCATTTGCTAATTCTGCAGTAATCATACTGCCCCCTTTTCTATCTGTCTCAATTACTATAGTGGCGTCACTCATACCTGCCACAATTCTGTTGCGGGTTGGAAAATTATGTTTGTCAGGTTTTGTTTTGCTTCTGAATTCTGTCAGCAATCCGCCATGGTGTTTTATCATATCTTTTGCCAGGCCGGCATGTTCTGCAGGGTATAGCTGATCTAGTCCATGTGCCAATACTCCTACAGTAGGCAACTGATTTTTTATAGCTGCTTTGTGTGCAATAGCATCTACCCCAAAAGCGAGGCCGCTGATAATGCTTATATTATTTGATGTTAATTCTTTTACCAGTTTTTCAGTAACCTGTTTGGCGTATTCTGTATGTTTTCGGGTTCCAATAATCGCTATGGTTTTTGATGTATTTAAATCTGCTTCTCCTTTATAGAAAAGCATAGTAGGAGAATCGTAACAATTCAATAATCGTTTAGGATATGCCGCATCGGTTAAAAAAAGTGGTTTAATCTTATATTTCTCAATAAACTTAATTTCTTCTTCTGCTCTGTAAAAACCATCAAATCTTTTTATCGAATCTGCTCTTACAGGCCCGATACCTTCAATTTTTTCCAGAAAACTTTTTTTAGCATGAAATATTTCTTCAGCATCACATTGCTGCAATAGAATTTTTGCCTGAACAGGTCCGATATTCGGAACCATAGTTAAAGAAAGCTGGTAGATTAGTTCGGAATGCATAGTTTTTGACTGTGAAAGTCAAATATAAGGAAAGGTTGTTTTTTATCTACTTGCTGATTACTTTCATTTCAGTTCTTCTGTTCAGGGCTTTCCCTTCTTCTGTATTGTTGTCGGCTACTGGTTTGGCAGAGCCATATCCTTTATACAAAAGCCTTTCAGCAGATACTTTTTTATCAATTAGATAATTAACAACTGCCTTTGCCCTTTTATTGCTCAACAACAGATTATCCGTTGCTTTTCCAACATTATCAGTGTGTCCGCTGATTTCTATTTTCAATCCGGGGTTTTCGCTGAGTAATTGTACCAGTTTGTCTAATTCCACTTGTGAAGCTGGCTTTATATCAAATTTATTTATATCAAAGAAAATATTTTTAAGTACAATGATTGCATCTTTTTCAATGGCTGTTAGTGAAATATTTTTTTCATAAGTTGAATCAGGCAATGCATTACTCAATAAGAAATTGCCGGAATAAAAGAGGTATCCTTTTCGGTTAACATTAAATACATAATCATTCCCAACTGGTAAAGTAATAAAGTAATTTCCTGATTCATCTGTATTCATTTTTGAAATTACTTTTTTTGAAAACATATCAATTAATTCTACGGTGGTGGCGAGGCCAATTTTAGTTTTACTGTCAAATACTTTTCCTTTTACCCAAAGTGTTTTTGATGGACGTAAGTCTTCTCTTAATTCAAAACTGTATATATCATGGCTCCCCTTTGTATCACTTCTGTCACTTGCATAATAAGCAGTTTTGCCATCTGCCGCTACAAACAGGGTTCCTCCATCATTAATGGTATTTACCGGATAACCAAGGTTAACTGGCTTAGACCATGCTCCATCGTTAATTTTTTTTGAAAAGTATAAATCATTACCTCCATATCCTGGCAAGTTATTAGAAGTAAAATATAGGGTTTGATTATCTGCATGGATAAAAGGACATTGATCATCACCCGAAGTATTGATTTCGGGGCCCATGTTTTCCGGCTCGCCCCATTTTCCATTTGGCTGAAGGTGTGATACGTAAATATCAATCCCACCTTTACCACCAAATCTGCGGCTGGCAAAGTAGAGATCTTTTTTGTCCGGCGACAGACATGGTTGTGAATCCCATTGATCTGAATTTATTTTTCCACCGGCATTTACTGCTTCGCTCCAACTATTTGAATTTTCTGTAAAATAAGAGAAATAGATATCATAATTACCAAAACCATATTGTCGGTTGTTTGCGGTAAATACCAGCCATTCCCCATCCTGTGATATATTCTGTGCGGCTTCATTCTGCGGAGTATTTACTTCTCCGGGCAACGGTTTTGACTTGTCCCAGCCATCGGCTGTTTTTGTACTTATAAAAAAATCTTCATTAATATTTTTTACTCTTCTTGTAAAAATAAAATTCTTGCCATCGATAGTTAACGACGGAAAATATTCAGGTTCGTCCGTATTTATATTAACACCTAAATTTTTTGGTTCAAATACATAATTTTTTAGCGAAGTATTATTTTTATACGCTACGGCAAACTCATAGCATTGTTTTTGCTTGTTTATTTTTTCTAAGGCCGTTTGATTTTTAGGCGGTTTTTTTTTCAGCACTTCATTGGTGGCTTGTAATGCTTTTTCAAATTCACCAATGGTGGCAAGTATAACAGCATAAGGAGTCTTATATATAATTGTATAGTTTGTATCAATAGCAAAAGACTGTTCGTAATACCTGATACTGTTATTGAAATTTTTTAATTGTCCGTAAGCGGCGCCTAATGACAAATAAGCATCCACAAATTTGGAGTCTGATTCAATGCATTTCAATAATAATCCAACAGCAATGGCCACATTGCCATCAGCAGCTCTTTCCTGTGCCTGTTGAAAAAGCTCCATTGCCTTCTTATTTACTTTCTCAGGATTGTATTGTGCAAAAACATATTGCAGGCTTAGCAGAAATAATCCTGAAAGGAAAAATTTTTTCATCGAAAAGGGATTTGCGTTCTTCTAGCGAAACTAACTCAATTTTATTCCGTTGTAAAGATGAAATTGTTAAAGTGATAGTTGCCTAAGGAACATTGATGTATTTATGTATTTGCAACGAAAGCTCCCATTTTGGATTGGCCATGATGTAGTCAACAATCCTGGGTGTTATTTCTGCCGCCTTTTCCCACTCCGGTTGCAGATAAAGTTTGCAGTCAGGACTTACAAGTGAAGCATATTTTTCAGCCCAATCAAAATCCGAAATATGGAAGACGACTATCTTTAATTCGTGGGCTAATGATACTATTTCAGGATGAGGTGGCTTGAATTTTTTTGGAGACAAACATATCCAGTTCCAGGTGCCGCTTAATGGATGTGCTCCAGATGTTTCAATATTGGTTTTAAGTCCGGCTGCTTTTAGTTCTTTTGTCAATTCATCGAGGTCATGCATTAATGGCTCACCGCCGGTAATAACTACTATTTCCGCTGGAGTTTTTTTAACTAATGCTACCAACATTGCAATATCTTTTAGCGGATATCCTGAAGCATCCCAACTGTCTTTTGCATCGCACCATACACAGCCCACATCACAACCTGCCAAACGGATAAAATACGCTGCTTTACCC
>JBARSW010000225.1:0-5752 GCA_049644925.1 Chitinophagaceae bacterium
GAAAAATTACCCGGGAATTTAAATTTTCTCCAACAAAGGGAACAGGATGGGATTATAATAAGAGCCGTCCCATTGCATCATTCCAGGAAAAACCTGTAGAAGCCTGTTTCAGTCATGATGATAAAATACTTTGGGTTTCCCTTCATAACGCAGATGGAATTGTTCCCATCTGGGTAAATGATTTTTCAAAAAACATTGCAAAAACTACTAATGTCCAAAAAACAAAACCTGTAACTGTTATATATCCGGGCAGTACCAAGAAGGATACCTTCAGGGTGCCTCTGATCGAAACAGGGAAAACACCAAAAGTAATTTCAAGAACTGCAGACAATAACCATCTGCTTGTCAGCAACTGGCATTCCCGAAATGTCAGTATCCTTGAAATAGATTCATCCATTTCGCCTTATGGGAAAGTAAAAAGTACTGTTCCTGTATCGGCCATTCCCCGTGGCATTGCAATTGATGATAACAATAAAAAATCATTTGTTGCCATAATGGGTGGCGCCAGCCTGGCAGTAATCAGTAATGATACATGGAAAAGCGATACAGTACTTAATGTATGGAGCAGCCCCAGACATATTGTTATGGATACCAGTGGACATTTATTTGTGTCATACAATAGTTTGGGAAAAATTGCCTGCCTGGATGCGGCTACAGGTAAATCACTTTTTACCACTACTACTCATGCACAACCCAGAACAATTGTATTATCAAAAAATCACAAATTTATATTTGTTACCTGTTATACCAGTGATTTTGTAGATGTGTACAAAATCAATACAGATAACTTTGAGAAAATAGCATCTTTGCCATGTGGCGGGCACCCGGTTGGCGTTGATATTTTTGAAGATGATGAAAAACTGGAAGACTGGGTTTGCAGTTATAGCAACGGTGCCATAAATATTTATAGCTTTAAAAAAAAGCTGTAAGAAAATAATTGTTTGATAATAATATAAAGAACTATTAAAAATGTAACTATCCTGCCCTCATTTGACTTTTTCGACTACGTTGACATATTAATCTAAACGACTTTAAGAACTAGTGAACATGAAATTCTCTCATCTCCACGTACATACCCAATATTCATTATTAGACGGTGCCGCCCCTATAAAAAACCTTTACAAAAAAGCAATTAAGGATGGTATGCCGGCCCTGGCTATCAGCGATCATGGAAACATGTTTGGCGTTTTTGAATTTGTGGCAGAAGCCCACAAAAACAAAGATGAAAATAATAATCTGAAATTAAAACCGATTGTAGGCTGTGAATTTTATATCACAGAAACAAGACATCAGAAGACTTTTACCAAAGAACAAAAAGATAAACGTCACCACCAGATCTTACTGGCGAAAAACGATATCGGCTACCGGAACCTGGTAAAACTTACGTCTCTTGGTTTTATTGAAGGTATGTATAGCAAATATCCCCGCATTGACAAAGAACTTATTTTACGGCACCATGAAGGATTAATAGCCACTACCTGTTGCCTGGGTGCATTAGTGCCTCAAACAATTTTGAGAAAAGGGGAAGAGGAAGGCGAAAACGAATTTAAGTGGTGGAAGAATGTATTCCAGGAAGATTATTATGTGGAATTGCAGCGCCACGGTATGCCAGAACAAGACAAAGTGAATGAAGTACTTTTAAAATTTGCGAAAAAGTATAATGTAAAAGTAATTGCCAGTAATGATTCACATTATGTGGAACAAGACGATTTTAATGCTCATGATATTCTGCTTTGCATCAATACCGGCGAAAAACAATCTACCCCTGCCCTTCGGGATTTTGCAGATGATGATATACATATAAAAGACAAACGTTTTGCATTTCCCAACGACCAGTTTTATTTTAAAACAACAGAAGAAATGAGCCAGGTTTTTCATGACCTGCCTGAAGCTATTGATAATACTAATGAGATTGTTGACAAAGTAGAAGCCTTAAACCTGACCCGTGATATATTGCTGCCCAATTTCCCGGTAGAAAAAAGATTCCAGATTCATACAGGTGATGAAAAAATTGAAAAATACATAGTTACCGCTGAATCAAGAAATCAGTGGGAATACTTAAAACATCTTACTGATGCAGGTGCTGCATCCCGTTATACTGTACTTACAGATGAAATTAAGGAGAGAATCGAATTCGAACTTTTCATCATTAAAATGATGGGCTTTGCCGGATACTTTTTGATTGTAAGTGATTTCATCAAAGCTGGAAGAGACAAAGGAGTATTTATCGGCCCCGGCCGTGGATCTGCTGCCGGTTCTGTAGTGGCTTATTGTATCGGAATTACCAATATCGACCCCATAAAATACAACTTACTGTTTGAGCGATTCCTGAATCCTGAAAGAAAGTCGATGCCGGATATTGACACTGACTTTGATGATGAAGGCCGGCAGAAAGTGATTGACTATGTGGTAGAAAAATATGGTAAGAACCAGGTGGCACAGATTATTACTTATGGTACTATGGCCGCCAAATCAAGTATTGCTGATGTAGCCAGGGTTTTGGATTTACCACTACCGGATAGCAGAGCATTGACAAAGCTTGTTCCTGACAAACCAGGTACAGAATTAAGAAGGGTTTTACATGCCCCATTGAAAACAAAAGATGGTAAAGATTCTTTAGAAGAAAAAGATGGCTTAGCCAACGATGACCTGGAAAATGTTAAAAAAATCCGGGAAATATATCAGCAGAAAGATACAATATTGAGCAAAGTACTTCATGAGGCAGAAAGGCTGGAAGGCTCGGTTAGAAATACAGGAATTCATGCAGCAGGGATTATTATTGCACCAAAGGATCTGACGGAATTAATTCCGGTGGCCACTTCTAAGGAATCTGCGTTATGGTTAACACAGATTGAAGGAAATGATATTGAGAAAGCCGGTATTTTAAAAATGGACTTTCTTGGGTTAAAAACACTTACCGTTTTAAAAAATGCATTGGCACTCATCAAACTAATTCATGGAATAGAAATAAATATTGATGAAATTCCTTTAGACGATAAAAAAACATTTGAATTATATCAGCATGGTTCAACTATTGGCACTTTCCAGTTTGAAAGTGCCGGCATGCAAAAATATCTCCGGGATCTGAAGCCTGATAAATTTGGCGACCTTATTGCCATGAATGCCCTTTACCGGCCTGGACCAATTGCGTATATCCCTAATTATATTGAACGTAAACATGGCCGGGAATCGATACAATATGACCTGCCGGAAATGCAAGAAATTCTGGAAGAAACTTATGGCATTACAGTATACCAGGAACAGGTAATGTTACTGTCACAGAAATTAGCCGGCTTCAGTAAAGGCGATGCTGATATTTTGCGGAAAGCAATGGGTAAAAAGGATATTAAAGTGTTGAATGAAATGAAGGGAAAGTTTATCAGCGGAGCAACAGAAAAATTACTACCACCGGAAAAACTGGAAAAAATATGGACCGATTGGGAAGCCTTTGCCCAATATGCATTTAACAAATCTCACTCTACCTGTTATGCATATGTAGCCTACCAAACAGCTTATTTAAAAGCCCACTACCCTGCTGAATATATGTCGGCCGTTTTAAATAACGCCGGAAGTATTGATAAGATCACTTTCTTTATGGAAGAGTGTAAGCGAATGGGATTAAATGTATTGGGGCCGGACATTAATGAATCATTGAAAGGATTTGCGGTGAACGACAAAGGTGAAATCCGGTTTGGACTTGGCGGATTGAAAGGCGTGGGTGAAGCAGCGGTAGAGAGTATCATTGAAGAAAGAAAAAAAGGTGGCACATTTAAAAATATTTTTGATTTTATCAAACGAATCAATCAGCGGACAGTTAATAAAAAAACATTGGAAAGCCTGGCCTATGCAGGCGGATTCGATTGTTTTCCCGAACATCACCGGGCACAGTATTTTACTATTCCTGAAGGTGAAGTAATAAATGGATTGGAAAAAATTATTAAATACGGGCAGATTATCACATCGCAAAGTGCTAATACAACCAATACATTATTCGGGGATCTTCCAGTAAGTATGGAAATTCCTCCACCCAGAATTCCTGATTGTTTACCCTGGCCGCTTATAATGCAGCTGGATAAAGAAAAGGATGTAGCAGGCATTTTCCTGAGTGGCCATCCGTTGGATAATTACAAATTTGAAATGAAACATTACGGGGTGACCAAACTGACTGAGTTTAATGAGTTTAAAGAATCCATCAAAACTCAGGCAAATTTTGGCAGACCTTTCAGAATTGTTGGATTGGTAGCAGATGCTCAACATAAAATTGCAAAAAGTGGTAACAAGTATGGCAACTTTATTATTGAGGATTTTTCAGGTAAAACAGAGTTTCCTCTTTTCACTGAAGATTATTTAAGACTTACACCTATCCTTCAGCAGGGAAGCACCGTTTTAATAAACGGATATTTTAAACAGCGCTATAATAAAGATGAATACGAATTCAAAGTCTTGTCTGTTTCACTGGCCGAAACCATGAAGAGGGTTATGACAAAACAACTGACTATTGAAACCCATCCACAATATATCAGTGCTGAGTTAGTTAGTTTTTTTGAGAAAAATGTCAAGAATAATCCGGGCAAATCTAATTTAAAAATTACATTGGTTGAACCAAAGAACAAAATGAAAATCAGCCTGCTAATGCTAAGTAAAGGATTTGAAATGAATGATGAATTGATTCAATTTCTTGAAAATAAGCCAGAATTGGAAGTACAGGTGGTAACCAGTTAATTAACTTATCAGGCTGATTTGTCTTCCATTTACAATATTCACCTTTAATGCTGCCATTTTTTCAACCTGAAAACAAGTTTTACACAAATTAATGTCATTGCAGCATGTTTACCGGGATGGACTTAAATTTGTATCCCTCCTGAGCGAAGACGAAGGATAAACAAAAAATAAATTATAAAAAATGACAAAAGAATTCACTGATTCCAATTTTAAAACAGATGTACTTTCTTCAGATAAACTGACCGTAATTGATTTCTGGGCAGAATGGTGTGGCCCCTGCCGTGCTATCGGACCCGTAATTGAAGAACTAAGTAAAGAATACGATGGCAAAGTAAATATTGGCAAACTAAATGTTGACAACAACCCGGAAGTATCAATGAATTATGGCATTACTTCTATCCCCGCTATCCTGTTTATAAAAAACGGACAGGTAGTTGATAAATTAGTTGGTGCGCAACCAAAGGGAAATTTTGTAAAGAAGATTGAATCGCATATTTAAGACAGAATAAATTCCAAAATACAAATCCCAAATTCCACCATACGGTAGAATTTGGGATTTATTATTTTCAGACAGTTGGGAAAATATTTGTTAGTGCTTTACTTCTGCTATCTCATTCGGATTATGTTTATGCCTGAATAATACAGCAAACAAAACTGCAACGATTAATGCATAAATAGCAAAAGATGTCCAGATTCCCTGCCAGTTTTTATCGCCACCTGCTACTGTAAAATATTTATCGATTACAAAACCGCTTATCTGACTTCCCAAATAAGCTCCAACACCATTGGTCATCATCATAAATAAGCCCTGGGCACTGGACCTGATGGAAGAATCGGTGGTAGTTTCAACAAATAATGATCCTGAAATATTAAAAAAGTCGAACGCCATTCCATAAACAATACAGGAGAGGATAATCATCCATAATCCATCGGCCGGATTACCATAAGCAAACAACCCAAATCGCAATACCCAGGCAATCATAGAAAATAACATTACTTTTTTAATACCAAAGCGTTTCAGAAAAAATGG
>JBARSW010000226.1:0-8496 GCA_049644925.1 Chitinophagaceae bacterium
TAAAAAGAGAAAAGGTGGAAAAGAGTTATCTATCCACCTTTTCTCTTTTCCTTCTTTATACGCTTAGCTTACCTTTGCCCGATGCGAAAACTGAGCATGGAAGAACTGGGTCGGAAATCTGTAGAAGAATTCAAGTTGGCGGAAAAGATTCCGGTTATAATTGTATTGGAAAATATCCGCAGTGCCTATAATGTGGGAAGTGTATTCCGTACTTCCGATGCTTTCCTGGTGGAAGCAATTTATATCATTGGTTATTCTGCCAAACCCCCGCATAAAGAAATAAAAAAAACTGCTCTTGGTGCTGAAGAAACAGTGGATTGGAAACATTTTAAATCAGCAGTTGAAGCTATTGATGAATTAAGAAGCAAAAGCTTTAATGTGTATGCAGCAGAACAGGCTGTGGGTAGCTATAAACTAAATGCAATCGGTTTTGAACCTGCAGAGAAAATAGCTGTTGTCTTTGGTAATGAAGTAACAGGAGTGGAGCAAAGCACCATAGAATTATGCGACGGTTGTTTGGAAATACCACAATTAGGAATGAAACATTCGTTGAATATTGCAACAGCAGTGGGGGTAGTGTTGTGGGAATTGGTTAGAACGAGGATGCCTCTGTCTCCTAAAGGGGAGTTATAAAACTTGTAAATTGAGCATTTATTAATGATTATTGAATATTCCAATGAATAAAGTCCGAAATTATTTAAGTTTAATAAAATTCTCTCATACCATCTTTGCTATGCCTTTTGCTTTGATTGGTTTTTTTCTGGGAATTAATAATCTTAGAAAAATACCATTTGTGAAAATTCACTCTTCAATGATTCAATCTACATGGCAAAAGACGAATGTTTTTTTAACTCATAATTGGTATCTTTTATTTTTGGTCATTCTTTGCATGGTTTTTGCCCGCAGCGCTGCCATGGCTTTTAACCGTTATCTCGACAGGCAATATGATGCAAAGAATCCCCGGACAGCCATCAGAGAAATACCGAAAGGAATTATTACACCCAAAAATGCTTTGCTGTTCACCATTATCAACAGCCTGCTTTTTATTGTCTGCACATATTTCATCAATAGCCTTTGTTTTTATTTATCACCTGTTGCATTGGCAGTAGTATTGGGTTATAGTTATACCAAAAGATTTACCCCATTCTGTCATTTAATATTAGGTCTTGGCTTATCATTAGCCCCAATCGGAGCATACCTTGCTGTTGTGGGACAGTTTGATTTGCTTCCCATTTTGTTCTCCTTATCAGTATTTTTCTGGGTCAGTGGATTTGATATTATTTATGCATTGCAAGATGAAGAGTTTGATAAATCGCAGCAATTGTATTCTATTCCGGCTTGGTTAGGTACTGCAAAAGCGTTGCGGGTTTCTGAACTGCTTCACCTTTTTAGTGCAGCCGCAGTTGTATATGCTGGTGTATATGGAAATTTTGGTTGGCTTTATTGGGTTGGTGTTGCAATATTTATTGGTATGTTGGTTTATCAGCATTCAATCATTAAGCCAACTGATTTAAGAAAAGTAAACCTGGCATTTATGACAGCGAATGGAATTGCCTCACTTGTTTTCGCCATCTTTGTAATTGCAGATTTATTCATTAATTGAATTTAAACACCCCGTTAGGGGATGGGGGCATAATGGCAAGAATCCTTTGTATAGATTACGGACTTAAAAGAACCGGCATTGCCGTAACTGATCCTTTTCAGATTATCGCAACAGGATTAACCACACTTCATTCTAAAGAGGTGATACCTTTCTTTAAAGTTTATTTTTCCAGGGAGCAGGTGGAATTGATTGTTATCGGGTGGCCTACTAACTGGGATGATAGCGCCACTCATGCCACTCCGCTGGTTGAAAAATTTATAAAAGAGCTCCAGAAGAATTTCCCGGCAATGCCCATCAAAAAAGTGGATGAGCGATACACTTCCAAAATGGCTAAAGATGCGATGCTGGAAATGGGTCTGAAGAAAAAGGATCGTCGTAATAAGGCCCTGGTTGATGAGATTGCTGCCACAATTATGTTGCAGGAATATCTGCGGTCAATCGGATAGTTGTAAATTTGCCCGAATTTTGAAATTTTAGATAATATGATTCTACCGATAGTAGCTTATGGGCACCAGGTATTGAGAAAAGTGGCTACCGATATTAAGCCTGATTATCCTCAGTTGGATAAACTAATTGGCGATATGTGGGAGACCATGTATGCCAGCAGTGGGGTAGGACTTGCGGCACCGCAGGTCAACAGGGAAATAAGACTCTTCATTGTTGACTCCTTGCAAATGTTTCATAACATGGATGAAGAGGATAGAGCAGAATATCCAGGGGATAATGGGTTTAAAGGTGTATTTATCAATGCCCGTATTATTGTATTAGAAGGAGATGAATGGATATATAATGAAGGTTGTTTGAGTATACCCAAAATAAGGGAAGATATTTACAGACAGGAAGAAGTGACGCTTAAATACTTCAACGAAAATTTTCAGGAAATTACACAAACATTTTCCGGCCTAACGGCACGGGTCGTTCTTCATGAATATGACCATATTGAAGGAAAACTATTTATAGACCATATTTCTGCACTAAAAAGAAAGTTATTAAGAGGTAAACTCAACGATATTTCAAAAGGAAAAGTAAATGTTGACTATAAAATGCTTTTTCCCGGATAATAGAATTCAAACTTGCTTTCACAAAACTTCTGATATTAATTATTTGTTAGGTTTTGAAACCCTCATGGTGTAAACAATAATATTAAATGAGAGTTTTTTACTAATTTCTTTTTATATAACTTAGCGATATCTCTGAGTAGAGCTTTTGGTTAAGCATCTCTAATTAGTTCAATTTTTTTTTGGATTATTATATTTTTTTTAACCATTAAACATCAACTTATGAGACGCAGAATTACACTTTCTCTGCTGGCCATTTTTCTGGCCATTTCATTTTACTCTAAGGCTCAGGTTCCTTCTTTAAATCCAGTTAACGGGGTAGTTCCGGCAGTTTTAAATACTGCAGGTGGTACGTATGACAATCCAGCGTCATATTTCCGTTATGAATGGAGTTTTGGGGAACTTGTGCTGGTACAGGCTTACGCTCCATCCGATAGTTCAATCCTGGTAACACAAGGAGTACTTCAGCCCTGTACAGACATTATTCACAATTCGCCTTACACAGTACTTTTTGAAGCAGGTGATTACAAATTGTTTCCAAACCCTACTAGAGGGAAATTCGAAGTGGACTTTTTTGTAAAAACACCGGGTTTCATGAGCCTTGTGTTAATTAATGACATGGGACAGGTATTGGAAAAAAGAAGTTATCATTATGACGGTTGCTGCCGTATTGAGTTATTTGATCTTACGAAATATCCCAATGGGGTTTATTTCGTGGTAGCTGACCTTAAACCTGATACCAATCGCCCCATAGAAAACCTTGAAGTTATCCGTCATAGCGGATTGAAGGTGGTCAAACTAAATGAAAATTAAACCTTAAACCATTCACTGAATTTACAAACTGAACCATAATGAATCTTTAAGTGAAAATTATTTTTTTCCTTAAGAAATGATCAGTAGTAAGTTCAAAACAAAAATCAAAAAAATGAAAAAATTTTTATCATTGATGGCTGTATTACTGCTTGGAATTGCAGCAGTTTATAGTCAGGCTCCCGGCATTTTTAATTACCAGGGAGTTGCCCGCAATAGTGTGGGAAATGTTTTAAAAGATAAAGCAATTACGCTTCGCTTAACCATCCACGATGGTTCTGCAGCAGGACCTACCGTTTACCAGGAATCAAGAGGTGTTGTAACCAATCCATTTGGATTGTTCAATGCACAAGTTGGAAGTGGCGGTGCATCCAATGTAACCGGTACAATTGCTGGAGTAAACTGGAGTGTAGGAGCAAAGTATATCCAGGTGGAGATAGACCCCAATGGAGGTACCTCCTTTATTAATCTCGGAACTGCCCAATTAGCGGCTGTTCCTTACTCTTTATTTTCAACATTATCTGGTGATTTAGTTTTGCCATTTAATAAAACTCAGGCAGATGCTGGTTCATTATTCAAAGTAACCAATTCTGGTACCGGAACAGGAAGCACTTCATTAGAAGGTATTACTAATTCTATTGCAGGTAATGCAGCTGCTATAAAAGGTATAGTTTCTCCAACCAGCCCCGGAGGTTTTTCAACAGGCTTGTTAGGTCAAAATAATGGTACCGGAGGTTTGGGCATTGGAGTTACAGGTACCCAGGCAGGCAGTGGTTGGGGTGTTTATGGAACAACACCTGCAGGTATTGGTGTTTATGGATTAAGCACAAGCGGTACTGGTGTATGGGGTCAGTCAACATCCGGAACCGGTGTTTATGGAATAAGCAATACAAATTTTGGAGGGTTATTTGAAGTTACTAATACTGCAAGTACAGCAGATGCATTAAGAGCAACTACTGCCGGTACAGGTGCTAGCTGGGCTATCCGTGGAATAAGTTCCGGAACTAATGGTGCTGGGCTTTTTCAGCAGACAAATGCTACTAATACTTCCAACAACTTACAAAGTAATCAGGCTGGTCTTGGTCGTGCCGGTTTATTCAATGCTACCAATGCAGCCAGCACTGCCAATGCAGTAGATATAAATGTAGCAGGCACCGGGTTTGCTTTAAGAGCTGCCAGTACTAATGCTTCTCCCAAAGCATTACTGACTGTTGGTGGTTTACAACTTACAGGAATTGGTGAAGCCACAAACAAACTATTAGCTTCAGATGCAACAGGAAATGCTACATGGCAAAATGCTGCAGCTCTTGGTGTAGTAACGGCTACAAGCCCTGTCTTAAACTTTATCCCAAAGTTTTCACCTTCTGGTACAAACCTGGTTAATTCATTATTATTTGAAGATGGAACAAATGTGGGTTTGAGTACTGTAACCCCAACACATAAGTTTACTGTTTCTCATGGTGGTTCTACAGGTATTGGTGTAAACTCTACTTCAGGTTTTTCTGTGGTGGATATAAACGCTGCCAGTGGTGATGCTGCTTTGCGTTTTGGCAATGCAGGTGTAAATCAATGGAACTTAAGAAACCGTCCAGCTGATAATTATCTTGAAATATTTGAATTAGGTGGTGGTGGTAGCCGCATGGTTATCCAGGATGCAACCGGTAACGTAGGTATCGGCGAAACTGTTAACCCAACTTATAAATTAGATGTATTGCATGGAGGTTCTACTGGTATCCGCAGCCGTTCATCTGGTTCTTTCTCTGTAGTGGATATAGATGCTGCTAGCGGCGATGCTGCTTTGCGTTTCCAGAAAGCTGGTGTTGGTCAGTGGAATACCCGCAACCGTCCTGCTGATGATTATTATGAAATATTTGAATTAGGCGGAGGTGGAAGTCGTCTGGTAATTCAGGATGGAACAGGTAATGTTGGTATTGGAGAAACAACTGCTCCTTCTTATAAATTAGATGTTCTGCACGGTGGCTCTACAGGTATTCGCAGCCGTTCTTCCTCATCATTCTCAGTTGTTGATATAGATGCAGAAAGTGGTGATGCTGCTTTACGATTCGCAAGAGCAGGAGTTAACCAGTGGAATATCCGTAACCGTCCGGCTGATGATTATTTAGAGATATTTGAGTTAGGCGGTGGCGGAAGCCGTATGGTTATCCAGGATGGAACCGGAAATGTAGGTATCGGTGAAACCGTTGCACCTTCTTATAAATTGGATGTACTGCATGGTGGTTCTACAGGTATCCGCAGCCGTTCTTCCGGTTCATTTTCTGTTGTAGATATTGATGCTGCCAGTGGCGATGCGGCTTTACGTTTTGCTAAAGCCGGCGTAAACCAGTGGAATACCCGTAACCGTCCTGCGGATGATTATTATGAAATATTTGAATTAGGTGGCGGCGGCAGCCGGTTTGTTATCCAGGATGGTACTGGTAACGTAGGTATTGGCGAAACTGTTAACCCAACTTATAAATTAGATGTTTTACATGGCGGTGCAACCGGTATCCGCAGCCGTTCAAGCGGCACTTTTTCTCTGATGGATATTGATGCTGCCAATGGTGATGCTGCTCTTCGTTTCGCAAAAGCTGGTGTGAATCAGTGGAACATACGTAACCGTCCTGCTGATGATTATTTAGAAATATTTGAATTAGGTGGTGGCGGAAGCCGTTTTGTTATCCAGGATGGTAGTGGTAACGTAGGTATCGGCGAAACAACTAACCCTACTTACAAGTTAGATGTATTACATGGTGGTGCTACAGGTATCCGCAGCCGTTCAAGCGGTACTTTCTCACTGATGGATATTGATGCTGCCAATGGTGATGCTGCTTTGCGTTTTGCAAAAGCTGGTGTAAACCAGTGGAATACAAGAAACAACCCTGCTACAGATGACTACCAGATTTTTGAACTTGGCGGCGGCGGTGAAAGATTGAGGATTGAAAATACAACTGGTAATGTTGTAGTGAGCAGCGATTTCACTGTTATAGGTACAAAAGCTTTTACAATGGATCATCCATTAGACCCTGCTAATAAAATACTAAGACATGCTGCAGCAGAAAGTAACGAGGTTATTAACTTCTATAGTGGTAATATAACGACCGATGCAAGTGGCAAAGCAATTGTAAGCCTTCCAGACTATTACGAAGTATTGAACAAAGATTCCCGTTATCAGTTAACGGTAATTGGTTCTTTTGCTCAGGCTATTATCAGCAAAGAAGTTAGTAATAATAAATTTGAAATTGCAACCAGCGTACCGAATGTAAAAGTTAGCTGGGAAGTAAAAGGGGTACGTAATGATGCCCGTATGAAGCAACATCCATTTGTGGCTGAAGAAATGAAATCCCCAGCACAAAAAGGCAAATATTGGGATCCCGCAGCACATAATCAACCATCCAGCAAAGGTGTAAGTTATGATGGAAAGATGGAGTCCTCTTTAAATGATATGAAGCCGGTTGATAAAAAAGCTGCACCTGCCACAACTGGAGGAAGCCTTGATCAGGGTGCAATTGTACCTATTGCAAAAAAAGCCTTAGATATAACTGGAAGTGTTGAAGATGTGAAAGCACCAATTACAACTGCAAAAGCAGCTGATAAAACTGGAAGCATTGAAGATATACCGGTTAAAAAAGCAGATACAAAACCAGCACCTGCAACCAAAGGTGGTAGCCTGGATGAAATGCCAAAGCCTGTAGAAAATAAGAAAGTGAGTGTTGATCCCGGAAGTACAAGAACGGAATAATTTAATACAAGCTATTTAGAAAAAAAATGAAGGTCCATTTGGGCCTTCATTTTTTTTGATTCTGATCGGGAATAACTCTGTCAACTCAGCCAATTATTTTTTTAACCCTTGGGTTTTATAGAAGTTTTGGCAGGTAACTTACTTTTTGGGTTGAGATTTTTATCGCATATTTCCATGTTTTCTTTAGCTCCGCCAAATTGAGGAAATATAGAAAGAGCCTGTGTTAAAAAAGGCTTTGCCTGTGTATAATTTTTTGCTTCCATTTGCAAAACTCCCAACAAATTCGCTGCTGCTGCACTTATAGGAACGGTTTGTGAATTCCCATCTGCCAATATAAAATTTACTCCGATTCTATTACTGCTGGTATCTGCTAATACAGCTCTGGCTGAGGCCTCACATTCAAGTGTACGTTTCAATTGGTATTGTCCTACGGCCAATTTATAAATATGAAAGGGATTTTTTGTTTTTAGTACCACTTTCTCATAAAGTCCTACTGAAGTTTTGGGATCACCCAGTACATCATAACATTCCGCAGCTCTTGCCATGGCCTGGAAATTGTCAGGCATTCCTTTGTAAACTTCCTCAGCCAACAAAAGTGAACTGTAATATGACTTTGATGAAAAATATAACATAGACAAAGTGTCTTTGTAAGCCAGGCTGTTGTCCATAGCGATATAACCATGCAAAGAAGTTATAGCAGTGCTAATATCATTGTAAGTCATTCCCTGCTGGTACATTTTCAGGTAATGCTTTTTCTCTACATCATTGTCCTGAGAATAGCCTGTTGTAATTAAAAAAAAGCAAAGTAAAAAGGGAATAATTTTTTTCATATAAAGGTTTTATGATTTATAGATAAAAATAGTAATTCTGTTTAATAAATTCACTCCTTAATAATCAGTTAATGGGATTGTCAGGAATTGCTACTGCCAACTGTTTGACTATACTTTCTCCATTTGTCAATAACTTCTGTGATATCATTTGGAAGCGATGCTTCAAAAAACATTTCTTCACCGCTAGTAGGATGTATGAATCCCAGTGTTCTTGCATGAAGTGCCTGCCGTTTGCATATGTCAAAACAATTCTCCACAAATTGATTGTATTTGGCATAAACGGTTCCTTTAACAATTCTATCGCCGCCATAAAAATCATCATTAAATACAGGGTGGCTGATATGCTTCATATGCACTCTTATCTGGTGTGTTCGGCCCGTTTCTAATATACATTGAACCAGGGTAACATAGCCAAATCGTTCAAGTACATTATAATGTGTAATGGCATCTTTACCA
>JBARSW010000227.1:0-3252 GCA_049644925.1 Chitinophagaceae bacterium
GGATTGGAATTATTTTTAATTTTATTGTAATTGATATTCCCTGAAATGGTAAATGCTTTATAGAAATTATAAGTAACACCTAAAGAAGAACCATAAGTTGAGTATTTATTTTTTGCATTGGTATACACCCGGTAACGTTCTTGTCCCTTACTGGCAGTATTTCCGCCACTTGCAACAGTAGCATCTCTGTTACGATCGACCATTGCTATTACTGCGGCATCAGATCCAACTGTTTCACCCTTGGGAACGTATACCTGTACCTGCCCAAGAAAACCATTGTAGATATTGGTATAAAAATCCAGGTCAATAAATAACTTACTATCTGATAAAACACTTTTATAACCTACTTCAAAAGAGCTGGTCCCTTCGGGACGGCCATCAGGAAGATTAGCCACCTTTAATAAATCTCTGTTAGCTAATGCGGCTGCATCCGTATTACCAGCCACCCTGACAGCAGCATTAAATGCAGCTACTGATGGTTGCGTATAACTATTTTCACGGAAGCCCAACCCCTCATTAATAATGGGCAAGATGCCTACCCTTTTTACCCGGCCATTATTCACATAAGATAATGCTTCAAATAATGCCGGAAAACGGTAACCCTTTTGAAAAGTAAAACGAAAATTATGTTTTTTATTCAGTGCATAAACAGCCGCTATACGTGGAGTGAATTGAGGTTTAAATTCCGGATTATAATCTGCACGCAAAGAGCTGGTAATTTTTAATTTCTCCTCAAACAGACTCTTTGATAATTGTACAAACCCTCCAACCTTTTTATAATAAGTATTCGCTCCAAAATCATTCCCTTTTACCGGAATGTTTCTTTCTGCGATTGGTCTTGTAAAATCAACAAAATTATTTCCATCAGGTATTAATTCATAAATACGGAAATCTGCACCGGTGAGCAAATTAAAAATTTTAATTTTTTTGCTAAGATCCCATTGCGCTTCAATATGATAAATATTACTCTTCTGAATCAAAGCTGCTCCACCTGTAACCGGCGCATCAGGAATCAGGCTTGATTTAATATCCCAGTTATTAATACTTCGTATAGAATCAACTACTCTTTTAAATCTTTCAGTGCCAGGTTCCACCCGACCGGCATCAGCAAGCTGGCGGGCATATGCTGTAGCTGCTGCAAGATTTGCAGAAGTTAATGCACCGCCATTAGCTGCAGCATAGGCAGTCAATGCATTTTTAAATTTACTATTCCAAACGCTACCGCTGCCACCAGAATACAGATCAAGGTTATCTGCTAAAGGTTTTACATTATAAGAGTTACCGGAATTCTCCCTGATATAATATGCTTTTATAACATAACTGCTCCCTTTCAATTCCAACTGATGATTCTGTATGATAACATCGTCCAGTTTAATTTTATTTCCACGTTGAAAAAGGCCATCCATTTTACCAAACCGATAACCATATGTAAGCTCAGTTGTCGGTTTGAAACGGTAATGAATTGAAGCATCCATTTTCAAATTATCAACTGTGGGTTCAACAAGGTCTCTTTCCCAATAACCTGTTCGGGCAACCGTTAATGTTCTGTTTGCTATACCATCTATTGTCAACCCGGTTACAGAAACAGTATTGCTTAATTGACCAGCATCATCACCGTATTTATTCCAACCATCAAAAGCAATATTGTTATCACCATTCAACGAAGGGTAAGTCGGGTTCGCCGTATTTTTTGTATTTGGATTCTGATCCAGTCTTGTATCCGAAACCCAGTCAATCGCTTTCATATAACTGGCATTGATCTTGAAAGCAAATTTATCCTTGAAGGCTTTTGCAAAGCGAATAGCCGACTCTGTCAGCAGAGAAGGATAATGATTAATTCCATCTACATGATTAATACCTGTTCGCTGATAAATACTTAATCCCTGGTAGGCAAAAGGATTTTTTGTAAGCAAATTTGCCATCCCATTAATTGCATTCATCCCATATAAAGCAGATGCTGCACCCGGTGTTATTTCCACACTTTGAATATCAAGTTCCGTAGGGCCAATTGCATTGCCAAGTGGTACACCCAATGTGGCCGCCTGCATATCCACCCCATCTACCAATTGCATAAAGCGAAAATTGTTTGGAATATTAAAACCCCTTGTATTGGGTACTTTGAAAGTTAAACTGGAAGTAGTCATCTGCACACCCTTTACATTTTCAAGGGCATCATAAAAACTGGGTGCAGGAGTTTCCTTAATGGCTCTTATATCCAGTTTTGCAATTGTAACCGGTGATTTTAATATACTTTCTGAAACCCTTGATGCAGTTATCACTACTTCACTGCCCAGCACTATTTGAGTAGCTAATTCCACATGTAATTTTGAATCAAGACTTTTTACTTCCACTTCCCTGGGTGCATAGCCGATAGCTGTAAAAACAAGTGTAAAAGGAAGTTTTTGCTTTGTTTTTATCCGGAAACCGCCATCATTAAAACTTACTGTACCGCTTGCCGTTCCTTTAATACTGATAGAGACACCAGCCAGGGGTTCATTTTTTTCCTGGTCTGTTATCTTACCTGATATTTCCAGGAAGGTTCCAGTTTGTGCAAAAGCTCCCTGGCCAAGAAATACAAAAACAAAAATTAATAAGATCCTTATCAGTTGTTCACAACTAAAACCAGCGCATAGGCATTTCTCTTCTTCAATTATTCTTTTCATAAATCCTGTTTTTCTAGTTTTATTAGTCGACAAAATTAGTAGATTATTAGTATAAAAAAAATCACTTTTTAAATTAATAATTGCTGACAGCTTTATTAAGAACTATTTATTGCAAAAAACAATCACACTAAATAAACTTAAAAATCACCCTAACACTCCACAAAATCACCATTACTCCTACGGCGATCATCATTGTTTTTGCGGGTAATTTACCTGCCAATCTTGCCGCAATAGGAGCAGCTACCACTCCCCCTATCAGCAAACCAACAATTACCTGCCAGTGGGTAATACCAATCATTGCAAAAAAAGCCATAGCACTTGCCAGTGTTACAAAAAATTCACTCAGGCTTACACTGCCAATAACATATTGCGGACTTCTGCCCTTTGCTATTAATGTACTTGTAACCAATGGCCCCCATCCCCCACCTCCAAAACTATCAAGGAAACCACCGGCACCGGCAAGCCAACCGACCCTCTTTACTTTTTTGGTTTTCTTTTTTTTCTTGAAGGCTTGTGTTAAAATCCTAATTCCAAGAAGCAAGCAATAAGCAGCCAAAAAAGGTTTTATATAATCGCCATATTTTTGCCC
>JBARSW010000228.1:0-3571 GCA_049644925.1 Chitinophagaceae bacterium
AAGAAAATTATTGACGGGTCCGTTAACTATACTACCTGTGCCACCTTGATAAGCATGCTGACATTGTCCATGCAATTTACCACTACCATCACAGTTTTGACATACATCATTGCCATTCATTCCATCACCTCCGCAATTTGTACAATAAACCAGGGGACTTGAAATACCATCTTCACCACATGCCGAAATCTGACCTATTAATCCAACGGGACTATTTGTTAAAGAGGTTACTGTAGAGTATGTTATTGACTGTGGCTTGTCATAAGTTACATATTCATTAATAGAATTACCATCGCCATCCACATCAAGAGCGGTAAAATCAACTGTATCCAATTTTTGTTTTTGATTTGTTCCGGCCTTTAAAAAGGTGATTTCAAAATCAATATACCAATGTTGGTTAGGCGAAACTAACCCTGAAAGACCAAATTCTGGTTGAAAAGCTTTGTTCCACCCAAGAACAGCGTTGTCAACAGTCGCCATTACAATATCATTTCTTGAAAATTTCTTCAGTTTAATAGTAGCATCTACACCAGTAGTTACATTGCTGAAACGATAAATTGCTCCTTGTTTCAGGTTTGTACCGCTCACTAAAACGGGGTTAGCGAACACCAATTCTGGGCCAGACTGGCAATATGTTGTCAAACTAATAATTAAGGTTGCAACAAAAAGTAAAAGTGTTTTCATCGTTTTCATTTTAGGGTTTCAGAAAAAGTGATACGGTTAAGGGTTGTTCTGTTGAACTCCTCTTCAGATTGCAAGGAAACCGATTAAAAGAAAATTGAAACTTACCGGGAGTAATATCCCTTTTCGAGAGTAGTTAGTTTCAGGGGTCGGATTTACGTTGCTTTCTTAGGATTCGTTCGATTCGGGTGTAAACATAATACTAAGTTATTTTACTTGCAAGTTTTTGGAGTACTTTTTCGTAAAAAATACCGTATTTTCTGTAGTATTTTTACGATTAGATATGATTATCAATTATTTATAATTTAAAATTGAAAATATTTTCTCAGAAAAATATTTAAAAAAAAGTGTTTCTTACGATCCAATTGGCTCTTTATATCCATTTTAAACGATAAAGCCACCCCGTTTTTTGCGGGATGGCTTTATACTATGTGTTCATATTATTCTATCTCTTCACCATTATCTTTCTTGTTTCCACTTCTCCATTAACACTACTCATTCTTAATAAATATGATCCTTCAATAAGTGTGCTTATTGCTACTGTTTCTACCTGGCTGGCCTGCTGGCGGCTCTGAATACTAATTACCTGCCCAAGCTGATTCATTATTTCAAAGGTAATTTTCTTATTCTGCCAGCTCTCCGGTAACTGAATATTCACCTGACCGCCTATTCTTACCGGGTTCGGGAATACCAGTATCTGGCCACCCTTGCCAAACAATATGGTTCTTACCTCACTAAAAGTAATCCTTCCATCTATGTCAACTATTCGTACACGATAGTAATTGATGCCGCTGGCTGGTTGTGCATCCAGGTATTGATATTCAGCATTTCCGTTCCTGTTCTGGGTGTTGATGAGTGTGTAGGTAATTCCATCTGTTGAATGCTCCAGTTCATAACGGGCCACATTCTCTTCAAATGTTACTTTCCAGCTCAGCTTCGCTGCATTGCCCTGCTTCATTGCCGTAAACTCTAACCGTGCCGGTAATGCAATAAATCCTACTATTCCTGCATCAAAACTCAGGTTTACCGTTGTCGTTGTTACTACTATGCCGGTAATCGTTGTTCCTATTACATCACTGTCATTATTATCATTTCCCCCACCCGCTGTCTGGTTTGGCGTTGTAAATGATGTGCCGGTTGGCAGGTTCGTAAAACTCATGCTGTAGGTGCCCGGTGCCACATTCGGAAATAAATATCCTCCATTGGCATCCGTGACCGCTACTGCTACTACATTGCCTCCTCCGTCTATCAGCGATACTAATATGCCTGATGCCGGTATTTCGTTCGCATCCTGTATTCCATCATTATCACTATCTGCCCACACATAGTTGCCGATTACTGCTCTTGGTTTGAATAAACCGGCATCTACCGTTAAATCTACTTCACCTGCTGATAATGTAATACCAGCTGTTCTTGCCACAGAAGTGTTACCAGGTACCGGCACTGCATCACTATTGGTATTATCGCCATTGTCACCGGGTGTATTTTGTTTTGTAAAGGATATTCCTGTTGGAATGGTACTGAACTCAACTTCATAAGTACCTGCAACAAGATTGCTGAACAAATATTGTCCGTTCTGGTCAGTTATCATGCTGGCTACCGGTAAAGCATCATCGCCGTTTCCACCTATCCCATCTAATCCAAAGCCCGGTCGGTATAAGGTAACCGTAACCCCAGCCACTCCCGGTTCTGTACCATCAAAATCCTGTATTCCATCACCATCCGTATCTAACCACACATAATTACCTAAGGCTGCTCTTAGACTGGTAATACCAGCATCCAGAGTGTTGTTGAAATTATTTGCTACAATGGCCACAGCTGGTGTTAAACCACTGGCAAGATTCGGATCGCTTCGGCTATCATCTCCACCACCTGTACCTGCTTTGGTTGTAAAATCAAAGCCTGCAGGCACATTGCTGAATTTAACTGCAAATGAAACTCCTGCTGTTAAATCACCAAACGCATAATACCCATTTACATCAGTAGTTGTGGTAATCAGTGAGGCTCCTGCTCCCAATACAGTGCCTGCTCTGTCAACTGGCTGTCCGGCTGCATTTACCAGGGTAACCATTACACCAGCCACTCCAGATTCAGTACCATTTTGTATCCCATCATTGGCCGTTCCACCCCCTGCTCCATTATCAAACCATACCCGGTTGCCTAATGAACCCTTCGCTGTGTTTATTAATCCTAAATCTACAGTCAGGTTATCTTCGCCGGCTGCCAGGTTATATACTCCCGTTGTGGAAACACTGGCCCCTGTTGCATTGGTCACTGTACTTCCATCACTGTCAATCCCATCATTGACACCACTGTATTGCGTAACCGTATTACTGCCTGTTGGTAAATTACTGAAACGTACCTGGTAACTACCCGCTGATAAGCCGGTAAATAAATATTCGCCCAATGCATTAGTAGTAGTTGTTTTGTAACCAGTTTCCCCTGCATCAGCAAAATCTCCATCTCCGTTAATATCGTAATCAAGATTTACTGTAACTCCAGGTACTCCCGGCTCTCCGGCATCCTGTACATTATTTGCAGTTACAATATCCCACCATACTTTGTTTCCAAGACTGCCCAGACCGCTTGATACACCAGCTATTAATCCGGCATCTACATCCTGCTCACTTTCTCCTGCTGTCAGATTAATTGTTCCGGTTCTGCCCGTTCCAGGGTTAGCATCACTGTTGGTTGCATTGGCATCATCACTGCTCCATACCGGTGTAAAACTATAACCAGCCGGCAAGTTGCTGAAGCCTGCACTATAATCTCCTGCAGCCAGGTTTACAAACTGGTAGTTACCATTAGCATCAGTAGTAGTTGTGGCTATTGCCGTACCAACATTATTATATAAAGTAACAGTAACTCCGGCCACTCCCGTCTCTCCCAC
>JBARSW010000229.1:0-1630 GCA_049644925.1 Chitinophagaceae bacterium
CAGTAAAGCAGGCATATAAGCCATACTCCACATTTTGGTGGCATGACCTACACTGATGATAACCGGATTATAAGTGGCATAAGCAAAACCCAATGCACCGATTATACCAACATATGGATTCACCCGAAGAATGATTGCCAGGATATAAAAACAAATGCAGGCCAGGAAGAAAAACTGAATGGGTTGTGGAAGCCATAAAGTCATAATATTATGTACGATACCCGGAATAAAATTATTATTCTCGTATGCAATTTGGAATGTGGGCATGCCACTAAAAAGGGAGTTGGTCCATAAGGGATAATGACCATGAGTTTTCCCGTATTCAACAGATTGCTGTACTGCGCCTTTCCAGCCGGTAATATCATGTTGCTGTAAAACCTGGCCTTCTAATGCAGGTTTGCAATAGATAACTGCTATAACAATAAAAACAATAATTGCTATCAGGTGTGGTAGAGCTTTACGTAGTAATCCCGGCTTCATAAAATGGTAGTTATTAAGCTCACAAAATAATGCTATTTTAGGCTAAAATTCCTGATGCGCTGGCTTTTATTTTTATCCCGATTGACATTTATATGCGGTGTGTTTTTTGTGCTGTCAGTTTCTATGCTGATTACAAACTGGCTCAGTGATGATACAATGGTTTCCACTATAATTACGATGGGTTATTTTATGGGAATGATTCTTTTGCCGTTAACGAATTTTTGCTACCTGCTTGTATGGTTGATAAAAAGAGAATTGAAAAAATTTGTACCTGTTTGGCTGGTTATTGCAAACCTGTTAATCCTGTTATTTTTAATCTATTTCATATTTTATCTGAATGATCCTTACTATCATCAAACATAAACCAACAAGATTATTCATTATACTTGCTGGTATTTTTATCTCCAATGCATTAATTGCTGAGATCATTGGGGTTAAAATATTTTCTCTGGAGAAAACACTTGGAATTTCCCCGGTGCATATTAATTTGTTTGGTAATGATCTTTCTGTAAACCTGACAGCCGGTGTACTCCTGTGGCCAGTCGTATTTATTATGACGGATATAATCAACGAGTACTATGGAATGAAAGGGGTCAGATTTCTTT
The DNA here is from genome assembly GCA_049644925.1 of Chitinophagaceae bacterium. Taxonomy (GTDB): domain Bacteria; phylum Bacteroidota; class Bacteroidia; order Chitinophagales; family Chitinophagaceae; genus JJ008. The sequence continues at coordinate 1,086 of JBARSW010000229.1, forward strand.
CATACCTGACGGCCGGACTTATTGCATTCGCATTCATTGTTTTTTATGGTGCAATGAAACTGGCACCTGCTGATTTTTTTATTACCAGTAAACAGGGGAGTGGTGTTCCGGATATGGGAAAGGCATATAACAGTGTATTGGGCCAGGGTGGCTTTATTATTATCGGGTCGCTTACGGCATTTATTTTAGGGCAGTTGATTGACGTTTTTGTTTTTCATAAAATAAAAAAAGTTACCGGTGAAAAACGTATATGGCTTCGGGCAACCGGTTCTACTCTTATTTCTCAGTTCATTGATAGTTTTGTTGTACTGTTCATCGCCTTTTATGTAGGGTCAAGGGTTAATAGTTCCGGTACAGATTTTGTCTGGCCCTTTGGCTTATTTATAGCTGTCGGCATAGTGAACTATATTTATAAATTCATAGTGGCCATTTTATTAACACCGGTAATTTACTGGGTGCATTATGAAATTGAAAAATACCTGGGCAAAGAACAAGCGGCTGCTATGAAAAAAGCGGCTATGGGGGAAGATTAATACCTTTCTTTG
>JBARSW010000230.1:0-4554 GCA_049644925.1 Chitinophagaceae bacterium
ATGATTATAGGCATTTTTCCCATCGGCCTCATGTTTTTTCTGACTAACAAGATGCCAGTGTTCCCGGTCAAGCGATGGGAAAAATGTATCAGCATCAGGTGTTGCTTCTACACGGGTAAGGTATATTCTTTTTGCTTTTTCAAATAGTGATTTATAAATTTCGCCTCCGCCAATTACCATTAATTCCTTAGCATCTGTTTGCCCGGCAACAAATAATGCATCTTCTATACTTTTTACAACAACAGCACCTTCTGCCTGCCAGTTTTGTTGTCTTGAAATAACAATATTCTTCCTTCCGGGCAGCGATTTACCAAGCGATTCAAAAGTCTTTCTTCCCATTATGACAGGCATGCCCCATGTTACATTTTTAAAATGCTTCATATCATTTGGCAGATGCCAGGGCATCTTTCCATCTTTGCCAATGGCATTATTGGTGGCTGTTGCAACTACAAGAGAAATTGTCATTTGTCAATTTTATTTATTCAGTACTCAGCTACACAGTTTTTAAACTGCAACCGGAGCTTTTATTCCCGGATGACATTGATAATTTTCCAATTTAAAATCTTCAAACTTAAAAGAAAATATATCTTTTACATCCGGATTAATATTCATTACCGGCAGCGGGAATGGTGTTCTGCTCAATTGCAGATTTACCTGTTCTACATGATTGCTATAAATATGCACATCGCCAAATGTATGCACAAACTCACCGGGCTTCAAATCACAAACACTTGCAATCATCATTGTTAACAATGCATAAGATGCAATATTAAAAGGGACCCCTAAAAAAACATCTGCACTCCTTTGATATAACTGGCAACTTAACTTCCCATCTGCCACATAAAATTGAAACATATTATGACAGGGCATCAGGGCCATTTTGGGTAAATCTGCCACATTCCATGCACTTATAATTAAACGTCGGCTGTCAGGATTTTTTTTAATCTGATCAATTAATTCGGATACCTGGTCTATGTGTTTTGTCTCTTTTCCAGATTCATCATATCCGGCAGACCAACTCCGCCATTGTTTGCCATATACCGGTCCGAGTTCTCCATTCTCATCTGCCCATTCATCCCATATTTTAACCCCATGCTCTTTCAAATAAGCGATATTTGTTTCCCCTTTTAAAAACCAAAGCAATTCATAGATGATACTTTTAAGATGTACTTTTTTTGTTGTTACTAATGGAAATCCTTTTTGCAGATCAAACCGCATCTGGTAACCAAAAACACTCTGCGTGCCAGTACCAGTACGGTCAGTTTTAAAAGTTCCATTGTCTAAAATGTGTTGAAGAAGTGTAAGATATTCCTGCATGCCTGCAAGTTAGGAAGAAACAATCAAGCAGATAAGCATAAGCTAAAGGTTGTGGGCAACCTGTGGATTGATTTTAAACAAATAAGTCAATGATAGTTGTCAGCAACAATCAGGAAATCAATCCGTACATTTAACTATGCTCAAAACAAATAGGTTCTATAAAGAATTGGGCAATCTTTTTTATGCTGTTGCTGCAGCAGATAAAAAAATCAGGCCGGAAGAAATAAAGACAATCCATGAGGAGATTCTGCATGCCTGGAAATTATATGATGAAACACTGGATCGGTTTGGATCCGGAAAAGCCTTCCTAATTGAATATGAATTTGAAACAATGGAAGAAGAACATGAGACAGCAGAGAATGCCTTTTCTTCTTTTGAACAATACTTTTTGGAAAACGAAAGAGGAGTTGATTTCGAAACCCGGCAAAAAATTTTCGAAAGTGCCAGGCATATTGCTGAAAGTACACGGAAAATAAATACAGCGGAACTTTCTTACCTGCTTCGAATTAAGAACCTATTAAAAATATGAGTTTCCCTAAAGGGTTTCCCCCGATTAAGAATCACCAGGCAGTTTTTAAAACATTGAAAAATTCTACACCATCAAATCATTAAAACACTGACGGAATTATACAGCATCTGTTATAATTTATTTCTCCTTTTCAATTCTTTTTGAATCAATCCCAATTCTCTGCCGGTCTGCCCTTTTACAGAAGTATTTTCCTGTGCACGGCGCATGAGGTAAGGTATTACATCTTTAATTGGCCCAAAAGGTAAATACTTGCTAACTGAACATCCAGCATGTGCCAGGTTAAATGTTATATTATCACTCATGCCAAATAACTGGCTCCAATGTACATGAGGATGACTTAAAGGAAGTCCTTTCTCCTGTAAAAGCTGTGCAGCATACAGGTTACTGAATTCATTATGCGAAGCGACAACTAAAGCCACCCTGTCAATATGATCAATACAAAATTTTACTCCGTCATTAAAACACTTATCACTGCTTTCTTTATCCGGATGTATAGGCGAAGGATACCCTTTTTCAATTGCCCTTCTTCTTTCTTTTTCCATATAGGCGCCCCTGACTAATTTGGCGCCTAAAATAAAATTTCTTTCTACCGCGGCATCATAACTGTCTTTCAAAAACTGCATACGATCATGACGGTAATGTTGTGTTGTATTATAAACAACAACCCTTTCTTTATTAAAGGTGTCCATCATAATAATTGTCAACGCATCGAGGGGTTCCTGTATCCAGGATTCTTCTGAGTCAATAGAGACTCCGATTTTATTTTTCTCCGCCGCATCACATACTCTCAATACCCTGTTTCGTACCCGGTGCCACTCTTCCCTTTCATCAACCGGCAAATCTTCCACCGCTTTAAGATATCTTTTCATTAATGAGCCTTCATTGGTATGCATCAGGGCATCCAGTTTTTCCATTAATGTAAACCTTGCAAAACCAGTTACTTTTACACTCATGAACGGAATATTGGGCTGTGTAGCCGCATAGTTTATTACCCGGATAAACTCATCACTTGCTTTGTCAAAATTATCTTCTCCTTCCTTTCCTTCAACACCATAATCCAGTATCACTTTCACATTGTATTGGGCAAGCATTTTTGCCACAATAGCAGTTTGTTCCAGTGTTTCACCGCCCACAAACTGGGAAAAAATTGTTTTTCTGATTAAACCTTTAACAGGCAATCCAACTTTGATAGCCCATGGAGTAAGCCGGGTGCCAATCTTTACCAACCAGGGTTTCGCCATAAAAGAAAAAAGGAACCGGGCTTTTTTTATGTCTTTATCTGACTTATACTTAAAGGCATGCTCTGTATTTTCGAAAGAAATTTCGGGATATGACTTTTCCATTTGGCAAAATTTATAAATATTACAATCGGTGAATCAAAATTAAACGAAAGAAGCTAACATTAAGTAATGAGTTTTGTCAGACTGACGGATGATTTATCCCTTACAATTTGAAAGATAATATCTTGCTTATCTTTGAACAAATTCAAAAAATGGAAGGTAAAAAACCCGCCGATAGTCTTACGATAATGACAGAACTTGTATTGCCAAATGATACCAATTTATTTGGCAACCTGATGGGTGGACGGTTAATGTACTGGATGGATATTGCTGCTGCTTTGGCTGCACAAAAACACTGCAATGCTCCGGCAGTCACAGCTTCTGTTGATAATATTTCGTTTGAAAACCCCATTAAACTGGGAAATGTAGTTCATATAGAAGCTAAAATTACCAGGGCCTTTACGACTTCAATGGAAATATACCTGAAAGTATGGGGAGAAGACCTTATCCAGCAATTTAAATACCAGAGCAATGAAGCCTATTATACATTTGTAGCGCTGGATCCAAACAGAAAACCACGGTCTGTTCCTCCATTAACACCAGAAACTGAAAGTGAAATTAAATTATATGAAGGGGCTTTAAGAAGACGACAGTTAAGATTAATACTGGGTGGTAAACTTAAACCCGATGATGCTACTGAGCTTAAAGCCTTCTTCAATAAAGACTAATTACAATAATAAACTAATAGATCACCGGCTTCTTCCTTACTGACAAACTCATTTTTATCATCTGGCAGGAACCCATTTTTTTGTAACAAATTAATTGACCTGGAGTTCCCGGCTTTTGTCAATGCAATAATAACATTCAGTCTCATTTCAGTTAAACCAAATTTAATAACTGCCTTTAATGCCTCTTGCATAAAACCTTTTTCCTGGAAATCTGGATGAAGTTCAAATCCAATTTCTCCCTGCCTCTTTTCAACAACAAAATTCCAATAACAGATTGTTCCGATTAAAGTGTCAGTATCTTTTAATGTAATGGCCCAATACATACTTTCATTGCCATTAATACTTTCTTCAATTTTTTCAATAAACTTTTTTGCCTGGTCAATATCGGTTGATACAGGGCGGTCAAGAAATTCATTTACCCTTTTATCTGATCTGATTCGCATTATGTCAGGCGCATCAGTCAGCCTGAGCCGTCTAAGTATCAAACGAGCTGTAATCAAAACCGGAAATGAAGAAAAACTAATTAATGACACCTTCTATTATTCACTTTAGTTACAAATGATTATTAAATATAAATAAAAGACAGTTTGGGGCTTGATGAATATTTTTTATTCTAATCCTTAAAGTTCTTTTTCAGTTCCATCAACTTTGCCTGAAATGGATTTATTGTCGCAGGTTTTTTATTAGCTGGCTTCTGCCC
>JBARSW010000231.1:0-2694 GCA_049644925.1 Chitinophagaceae bacterium
GATGAGCAAAAAAATCAGCATTCATTTTATTAAAATTCTGATTATACCATTTAGACATTAGAAGTAGCTCTTTGGGAAATGTCAGGCTGAGTATATCGAAGCCGGGAAATTACCCTTCGATTAACTCAGGGCGACAATACGTTTTCAATGTCTAAATGGTATTACTGAAATTATTCAAATCAAATTACCTGTAATATAAATGAAGAATCCTCGTACCTCGGAGTGATCAATCGGTTGAGACTTTTCGTTTATTAAATTGCATTCCGCTATTTAATTCAATACTGTCCGCCCATTATTACTTGTCACTCCCTCTTGACTTGTCACACCGACGAAGGAAGTGTCTCACTTCTGAAACACACTGCATGAATTTTCGCCCTACTCCAAACCATTCGATTTATAACGAAGACTCCTCGTTCCTCGGTGTGACAAATCGGCTGAGGCTTTTCGTTTCTTAAACCATGTTCAACTACATTAAACCATATTAAACAACTTTAAACCACATTAAACCATATTCAACCACATTAAACCATCTTCAACCACATTCAACCATATTAAACCCCTTCAACCACATTCAACCATATTCAACCATATTCAACCATATTAAACCCCTTAAACCACATCAACTCCCTTTTTCCCAAACCCCAAATGCTCTTTCCAGATTTCTTCTTCAGGAAGTGATTTAAAATAATCATAGGTAATCTTCAATCCTTCTGCTCTTGCTATAGTGGGCTGCCAGTTCAGCAATTGTTTTGCCCTGGTAATATCCGGTTGCCGTTGTTTAGGGTCATCAGCCGGTAAAGGCATGTACACTATTTTTTGTTGAGAGCCTGTTAAGGCTACAATTTCTTTTACAAAATCCAACAGGCTGATCTCATCAGGATTACCAATGTTTACCGGTTGCGCATAATCACTTAATAGTAACCGGTAAATACCTTCCACCAGGTCAGACACATAACAGAAGCTGCGGGTCTGGCTGCCATCCCCAAACACAGTGAGGTCTTCCCCCCGTAGTGCCTGGCCAATAAAAGCCGGCAATGCCCTTCCATCCTTGAGCCGCATCCGCGGACCATAAGTATTAAATATCCGCACAATCCTTGTTTCCACTTTATGATATGTATGATAAGCCATGGTGATGGCTTCCTGGAACCGCTTGGCTTCATCATATACACCACGGGGACCAACAGGATTCACATTACCCCAGTAATCTTCATTTTGCGGATGCACCAGCGGATCACCATATACTTCACTGGTACTGGCTACTAAAATTCTGGCATTTTTATTTAATGCAAGACCCAAACAATTATGCGTTCCTAATGATCCTACTTTCAGTGTTTGTATGGGAATTTTTAAATAATCTATCGGACTGGCCGGTGAGGCAAAATGCAGGATATAATCCAGGTGGCCGGGAACATGAATAAATTTGCTTACATCATGATGATAAAAACAGAATTGCTTCAGGGGAAATAAATGCTCAATATTTTTAAGGTTACCGGTAATTAAATTATCCATTCCAATCACTTCATACCCTTCTTTAATAAACCGGTCGCAAAGATGAGAACCCAAAAAACCTGCAGCACCTGTTATTAATACCCTTTTCATGAGGAATAATTGTTTAATGTGGTTGAATGGTGGTTGAAGATGGTTGAATGATAGTTGAAGGTGGTTGAATGGTGGTTGAAGGTGGTTTAAAGTTGAGCCACTTTCCTCCTCCCGATACTTTCATAATAATATCCCAGCGATTCCATCATTGCATTATCATACAAATTACGTCCGTCGAAAATTATTTTTTCTCTGAGCAAAGAAGCCATTTTTTCAAACTCCGGAGTTCTGAATTCATTCCATTCTGTACAGATGATCAAAGCATCTGCACCTTCAAGTGCATTGTATTGATTACTGGCAAAACTGATCTTGTTGCAATATTCTTTTTTTACATTTTCCATAGCCTCCGGATCATAAGCAGATACAGCAGCACCATTATTTATCAAATATTCAATTACCTGCAGGGCCGGAGCTTCCCGTATATCATCTGTATTGGGTTTGAAGGCCAGCCCCCAGACAGCAAACTTTTTACCGGCCAGTTTATCAGCATAAAATTGCCTGATCTTGGAAATAAAAAATTGTTTTTGCAGCACATTTACCTGCATTACCGCATTCAGTATTTTAAAATCATAACCGGTATCAACAGATGTTTTTGCCAAAGCCTGTACATCTTTAGGAAAACAACTGCCCCCATAACCTAAACCAGGGTATAAAAAATGTTTACCTATCCGGAAATCGGTACCAATTCCACGGCGAACCATATCAACATCTGCACCCAGCTTTTCGCATAATACTGCAATCTCATTCATGAAGGATATCTTAACCGCCAGGAAACTATTGGCGGTATACTTCGTAAGTTCTGCACTTTTTTCATCCATAAAGAGGATGGGGTTGCCTTGTCTTACAAAAGGTTCATATAACTGCTGCATCAGCTTTTGTGCCCTGGCAGATTGAGTACCGATTACAACCCTGTCTGGTTTCATAAAATCTTCTACCGCCACTCCTTCCCGTAAAAATTCGGGATTACTCACTACATCAAAAGCATTGTCAATATTTTCGTTGGCACTTCCTGATATGGCAAGTCTTACATTTTCGGCAGTACCTACCGGAACTGTACTTTTATCAACTATTACTTTGTAATCATCAGGCTTAAGC
>JBARSW010000232.1:0-26063 GCA_049644925.1 Chitinophagaceae bacterium
GCAAAAGGACCTACAGCATCCAATCTCATTGCTTCATCTCTTGTAAGTACACCAACACCTTTATTCTTTAAAGATAGTGTCCAATTATTCTGGTAGATGTCAACCAGCTCCTCTAACTGAGGTTTAAAATGATTTAATCTGTCAATTATTGACTTTGCAACAGCAGGCTTCAAGTCACGGGCAACACCACCAACAATTGAAAAATCGTATTGAATACGGTTTCCGCAAACTGCTTCAAGCAGTTCCATTGAAAACTCCCGGTATTCCATAGTTTTCATAAAGAGTGCTTCGAAACCTGAATTTTCAGCCACATGACTTAAGCATAGTAAATGTGAGTGAATGCGATCCAGCTCAATAACTAACATCCGGAGGTATTTTGCCCGGATAGGAATTTCAATTTTCAACAATTTTTCTGCAACCTGGGAGTATGCTGTTGTGTGAGAGATAGAACATAGTCCGCAAACACGGCCAACAACAAAGCTTACTTGTCTGAATTTAAATTTTGAACAACAAGCCTGTTCTATGCCACGGTGTACATAAAATACATTTGCAGTGGTGTCTACTATTTTTTCGTTTTCGGTAGAAAACTTAAAGTGCAAAGGCTCCAGCAAAGATATATGCTGGGCTCCTACCGGTATTTCATATTGTGTTGCCATAATTATTTTTTCTTTCTGAGTGGTCCTGCTTCAAAGTCAGGTTCTAATACAAATCCTTTTTCAGCTCCTTCAATTTTAATATCCATTAAGTCAACCAGTTCTGCTTCTGCTACCCATGCTGAAGCAACAATATCTTTAATTGAAGGAATCGTAACATCGGGTGTTGCCTGGGTATAAAAGACTGTTTCCTCACATGGATGTGCATAATCACAAAAAAACCATTGTATATCAATTTTCTCCCCCAAATCAACAATATTCATAACCATAAAATGATGCTCAGTGGGCTTATAGAAATTTGCTATATCGGTTTTTAAATTTTCTAAAGTCGTTTCAATTTTTTTCATCTGTTTATTATTAAATGACCGTTCAGATCGTTTATTTAAATTGGAACTATTTCTCCTGCAACATCTCTCCTGTTAAGTTGGTTATTTTCCTCTACTGCACTATTTCTAAGTTTAACTGACTCTTCCATTTCTTTTGATTTATTTTCCAGAATTGCCAATGCCTGAACAACACCATCAATAATTTGTTCAGGACGGGTTCCGCATCCGCATACATAAACATCCACTGGAATAAACTGGTCAATTCCACCTTCGCAATTATACATACCCCTGAAAACACCGCCAGTACTTGCGCAAGCACCACAACTAATCACAACTTTCGGCTCTGGCATCTGTGCATATATCTCAACCAGCCGTTCTCTTGTACGTTTTGTTACAGGACCAGTAACCAATAAGATATCTGATTGCTTGGGATTTCCCGTGTTAATCATTCCAAACCTTTCAATATCGTATTTAGGCCCCAGGCAAGCCAGTATTTCAATATCACAGCCATTGCAACCACCAGCATTGAAATGCAGTATCCAGGGAGATTTTTTTCTGTATGATTTTAGATTCATTATATCAGATGTAAAATGGTTAACAATAAATTGATAAATGCAATAGGTAAAGCAATACCCAACGAAAAACGAAGCATTTGTTTATAGTTTACCCTTGCAGATGAATTATCCAGTGCATTAAGATAAAGAAATACAAACAAAATAAGACCAAATGCAAGTATTGGGTTATTAGCAGAAAACAAATAGACTAATGCATAACAAAAAACATAATCAAGCCACTTTGCGGTATATATTGCCTCATAGAAAATGCCGGAATATTCAATTTCAACACCCCCTACTACCTCCTGGTGTGCTTCAGCTACATCAAAAGGTGATTTTTTAAGTTTTATTGGCAATATCATCAACAATGCTACAAAAGCCAGTGGCATTTTATATAATAAAGGTGTATCGTATTGAAAAATTGCGGCTACATCAAAACTACCGGTTAACATATAAGCTGAAATAGCCATCAGAATTAATACCGGTTCATAAGCCAATATACTTATAGCTGTTCTGTTAGCACCCAAATGACTGAAAATTGACCGAGTACTATAGCCGGCAATAATTATTAATGCTGTTGAAAGCAGGTGAAGAAATATTATAAGAATAAAGTCACCACCTAATAATAAAATAGCTAATGCAAACCACAAAGAAAGAAAGTGCATAATGCCTAAAAAAGCATGTGCTGAATGTACAATCATCTTTCGTTTATCGGCCAGTTTTAAAAAATCATAAAAAGGCTGTAAAACAGGCGGGCCTATTCTTCTTTGCATTCTTGCTTTTACCACTCTTTCAATTCCATATACCAATCCTCCAATAAACGGTGCGGCTATGATAAGAATAATGGCAATTGTCTGGTTATTCATTTCCAATTTTTTTCAGTTTATCTTAATTATAATGCTACTATTATTAATGCAATAAAGAATAGTATTCCTATTACAGAAAAATACGGTGTTGCTTTGTCAGTTGAAAAATAAAAAGAGGAGAACCTGTATTGAATCTTCTCTCCACACATATATTCTTTTGCCCGGTCCACATTTTTAAATTTAATAAACATGGATACAAGTATGGTAACCGGTAATAAAAGAAAAGCGATTAAAAGTGGCACCAATGGCAGTTGAATGCTGCCTAGTCCTTCACCAATATTTAAATTAAAACCTTCCAGCGATATCGGAATACCTACATGCAACAATTGTGAAGTAACAGGGATAAAGAATCCGGAAAACAAAAATGGAAGGGCTAACATACTCAGGAATACCAATCCGATCAGGAACATAATAGTACCGGAGTAGTAAGGATTAGTTTTCTCAAATTTAATTTTTTCTTCTGAGCCGGTTCTTGCAATCAACAAACCAAGTACTTTGAAATACAATAATGATAGGATTGCCCCACCACATGCTATTGCAACCAAAATCAATGCAACAACAAGCTTTTGATTTTCCGCAAAAGCTCCCAGGGTTTCAATACTAAACCATTTACCGATAAATGCACCAAAAGGTGGCAATAATAAAGACATACAGCCAATAGCCACTACCAAAGCGGTAAACGGGCCGGTTTCCCCCAGCCTATCCATATCAGAAGCTTGTTTAAAGTGAAATACTCTTTCCAGTACACCAGCATTTAAGAAAAGCATACATTTCGAAATGCCATGAAAAAGAATTAATGACAATGAGGCAATAATTGCAACTGGGGTACCAACTGAACCCATTAAAATCATTAATGCAAGTAGCGCAATTGTTGAGTGTGCCAGAATTCTTTTAAAATTGTCCTGGGCAAGTGCCCCAATAGCAGCAGCTACGAACACAAAGGCGGTCAGGCAAATAATTACTGTTGCAACCGGAGTACCTTTTAATGATGGAGATAATCTCAAAATAATAAATGGTGCAATTTTAACCATAGTGGAAGAATGGAGCAAGGCACTTACCGGTGTGGGTGCAACCATAGCCCCAAGTAACCATTTGCTAAAAGGCATTTGTGCTCCTTTAATTAAAGCAGCAACACCAAAAAGAGCTAAAGGCAATAAAATAAGTGAGGCGTCAAGCTGCAATAAATTGCTGAATGTGGGTGCACCGTAATTATTGTAAATTATAAAATAGATTGCTGCAAGGATAGCCAGGCCACCAATTTGGTTCATCCATAAGGCTGTAACAGCATTTTTAACAGAAATCTCATCTTTTCTGAATCCAATAAATAAGTAAGATGCCAATGTTGTTAATTCAAAAAACAGGAAGAAATACTCCATATTATCTGATGAAACAATCATGTTCATCACACCAATAAACCACAACATAACAGAAATGAAGAATTTTTTGCGAAACTCACTGCAATTTTCTTCGTCAATATATTTTAAAGAGAAAATGGCAATAACACCGCTTATTATATTGATTAACAAAAACATAAAAACACTCAACTTGTCAATATAGAACTGCATTTCCTCCTCTTTGGGCATTATTGAAATAATATATAATAAGGACCCAAGTTGTAATACAGACATAATTCCAACTAAAACACTCCTACGTTTTACAGCCACAAAACCAAAATACACAAGCAGTAAAATATCAGCCCAAATAATTACCTGATTTACAGTATGTGAAACGCCAAACCTGATAGGTTCATTAATATTTATAAAAAGGTAAACCGCTATGGCAGATAAAACAACAGCTGTTAGAAGTACCAGAATGCGTATAAGAGTTTTTGGCAGTATTAGTACTAATGCACTAATAATCAGTGGTAAAAGAAACAGACTGATAATAAGCGTATTCATGGAGAAATGTATTAATCAAACAAATAAGAACAAAAATATTTGAAGTACTCGGACTCAAACATGATTTATGTCAGAAAAAAAGAGGAGATACGGTAATATTAATCATCCGGAAATGAAGTCTTTATCAGTTATTTTTAAGATAAACCAATTTACTTCCTCGTATAAAATTTGAAACTCCATGTTTGAAGCAATAAAATTGAAAAGATAATACAGTCAATTCTGCTTCCTTTTTCATTTATTCAGCCTTATGGATTAAAAATGTGCTTAGTATAACCTTGTTGTACTATTCCGGCAATATTTGACTAAATACATGGCAGGCAATGATCGATATCATTGTTTATTTACCGAAAACGTCTATAATTTTATATACGAATTTATTACTCGCTAAAATCTATTATTAAAATGAAAAAGATAATATTTGTACTGGGTATTCTCGTTGTGATTACTACCACCCTTTCTTTTAAAATTACAAATCAGGAAGACCCATGGAAAGTTCCTGAACAATATGAAAAATTGAAGAATCCTGTTCCTGCAGATGAAGCATCCATTGCATCAGGCAAAGAGCTATACGATTATTTTTGTCTTTCCTGTCATGGAACAGATGGAAAAGGATCAGGGAAAAGAGCTTTAAAACTGGACAATACACCTACTGACTTTACGACTGATGCTTTCCAGATACAATCAGATGGGGCTTTGCTCTATAAGATCTATTCCGGTCATAAAGAAATGCCAGGATTTAAGAAAAGAATTCCCGGTAACCAGGATGCAATGGAAGGTAGTTTTGGAAAAACCAGAATTCCCGGTGATATGGTAAATTACATTCGTACTTTTCATAAGAAGTCAACCCATCAATAAAACAGATTCCTAGTTATTGATTTTTTTTGAGGTTGATTTTAAAATCACAATAAGTATTTGGCCTGGGTTATATAGATTTTATAGCCTCAGGCCTTGATTATTTCTGAAATCAAAAAGATGCCCATTAACGGAAATTTTATTTGAGTAGTATATACAACATTCGATTTTTATAAAGATGTTCTATCCCTCTTATTTTAACCAGAGAAATTAATATACTCTCTCCAAAAAATGAATCATGCCCCTTTGTAAGCCTGCCAGATAAACCAGGTATTTAAAATAATATATACGAGCAGCAATATAGCGGCTGTCCATCTGTCAAAGCTAATAGCTTTATCAATTTCGTTTCTTTTTACTAATTTTAGTGAATATGCATTGGCAGCTATAACAACCAGGATAGAAATGAGAGTCATCCCATGAAGTATATCTACAAGAGTAAATGCTGCAGTTTCCGGCAGCGAAGAATCAATAATGTATTTATTGCCTATTACAGCAAAGATGGAGCCTACACTTAATCCGAATCGGGAGTCCATGCCATCAGCATGAATATAGAAGCAAAGAAATGAAATAAGAAAAGCAATATACATACCCAGGAACATCTTCCAGAATAACCCACCGGCATCTCTTTTAATGGATAACCTTACCCTATAAGCACTGTATTCTGATTTTTGAATTTTTGCATCTGCTGCCCCAAAAGCAGTTTGATATACTTTAGTACCGGTATTGATAATACAACTGTCAATAGACCAACCTCTTAAAGTAAATCTATCATCATAATGCTGACCAGCCGTATCTGCCATAAACACCAGGGAATTAGCATCAAATTGAGAATTTTCAATAGATAAACGGAGCTTTTGCTGATCAAAAGGGAAATTGGCAATCCGCCAGGAATCCTTCATTATACATTGCAATTTCATTTGCATATATATATTATCAGAAGAGCTGTCAATTGTAAAAAAAGTTCTTTCTACTGTTTTTGCCATCGGCACTTCCAGATTGTTCTGAAAATCAAATGCCTTGTTCCGGTATTTCAACCATAACCAGAATGTAATGGTATATTCCTTTTGTTTAAAATCTATATCGTGAATACTTGTAATGTAAATCCCAACACTTACTGTATCTTTTTTAGTTTCCTGTGCATGGTTATAAATGAATGCTCCTGACAAATTAAAAAGAATCAAAAAAAATAGTGGAAGTTTCTTTTTCATTTGATCTTCTTTAGTTCTAAGGTAAACCAGTATTAATTAATAAAAAAAGATTTAATGGAAAAGGGTAATTAATCAATTACAAAAAAATAAGGTCCCGGCAAGCCGGGACCTCTTATACTTAAAACCCAATTTAATTTTAGAACAGGTTCCAGCCATAGCTCATATAATATAAGCCTCCAACTGAAGGACTGCCAAATCCTGTACGCTGATATTGATTTCCCAGGTTTGTTCCACCTACACGGAATGTACTCTTTGTTCCCTGTGGACGGTAAGTAACCTGAGCATCCCACCAACCAAAATAAGGAAGTGTACCTGATACAAAAGTTCCTTCGTAATAGCTATTATCCTGCCATTTAAGTACCACATTAAAACCAATATTCTTATACACATTTTCGTTTCTCAATCCAATATTGAAACGATATTTCGGTGCATTAAAGAAGGTAACTGTATTTAAAGGCACATCTTTCAATTCATCAGAGAAAATATTTCCATAAAGTGTATATTTCATTGGTAATTGGTATTCAATACCTACACCCCAACCCAGCGATTTAACAATGCTGGATGAATTTTGAACATACGATACGTTTCTGGTAGAAAATGAATTGTACAATTCCCACTTATTGCCTTCTTTTGATTGTGCTACAGCTGCACTAACCAGGAAGTCCTGATATCGGCTATAATAAGCATATCCATCTATAAATAATTTCTTTCCTATTATACCTTTATATCCAATTTCAAAGGATTTTACAGTTTCGGGCTTAACAGTTTGGTAAACTGCATTAACCAATCTGCTGGAATCTGCCAGAGTTCCGGAACGATATGCCAGTACACTTGCAGCAGTAAATCCCTGCCTGGTAGAATTGAGCTTATAGTAAGACTGGAATTCTGGTAAACATCCAATTAGTGAACCTGAACCAGTTACAAGGCTGATATATTGGTTTTGATTGGAAGGGAAACGATAGGCTGTCTGGTAAGATAAACGTAAGAAATTCTCCCTGGCAACACGAATAGTTGCTGTATATCTAGGCGTGAATTTACCTTTAAAGTTAGTTTGATTATCATAACGTCCAGAAGCACTTAAAACTAAAACCTCTTTAAATAATTTCTTTCTCAACTGAATATAGCCACCATATTCATTAACTCGAATTCTCTGTACAGTATCAGAGAAAAGAGTTCCCTGAGAGTTCATAACCCACTGTTTCCAACTTGTTCCGGCAAGAATTTCTAATTTATCAGAGAAATTTATTACATCTGAAATATTTAACTGACCCTCGGCAGCATATAAGTCTGATTTGTCAAGAAACAATGCTCCACCTTTACTGATAGGCGTTTTCTTAATAATATTTGCAGCAGCATCAAAAGCAGGAGTACCAGGAACATATCTACCAGCATCTGCAACAGCCCTTGCAGCATTATGTAATTGAAAATCGCTGGGGAAAGAACCTGCTAAAGCATTTTGACGACGTCCCTCAGAGAAAGTGCCAATATATTGTGGAAACCATGTAGAGCTTGCTTTGTTATTTTCATTAAGATAAGCTCCCAATGCTGAAGCATTATAAGAATCACCGGCATTTTCCTGTGTAGTATACCCACGGAGCATCCAGGTTCTTCCTTTAATCTCCAATTTATGCTGTGCCATTTTCAGGTTACGTAGTGAGTAACGATCAGCACCCGTATAAACTGTAGTACCTAACCCAAGATAAGTATTGAGAGATGCCTCAATTTTATCGTTAATCTTATAGTGTACTCCGGCAGTTGCTTTTACATTTATTGTATTATAATCTACCAGGCTTTCTTCATTATATCCGGTTCTTGAAACGGTTGCTTTATTGAAATAACCATTTCTCAGACCTATATAAAAAGGCATCATGTTCTGTACAGCGGTTTGACCGGCAGCACCTAAACTTGAAAGGCCAGAAATGAATGTGCTGATTTGAGCAGTGGAAGGATAAGCTGGGTTTCCTATTGCTGTAAAATATGCATTTGCTGCATTTACCACATCAAAAGTTCCGCCAGACAGCGCAAGGATACTTCTCCTTGTCTGATCTTGTACATAGTATGAAAATCCATTCATGTCCGCAGTTGTTTCATCACCATATACATTGACACCATTGAATCCGGGATCATTAAATCTGTTTCCTCCAATAACTTTACTGAGGATTCCAATTTGCTGTTTATTTCTATAATCTTCGGCTTCCCAGTCACTACCTTTTATTAATTGAATACCCAGTTTAAAAGCAATTTTATTTTTATAAGCTTTTGCCCAACGGAATGCCCAGTCGTAATATGGAGCAGCATTACGCTGTTTACCATCCACATGCATAATACCCTGTTTGATATTATAACTTAAGCCCTGGTATTTAAAAGGATTCTTTGTGTTGATAAGTACAGTTCCATTCATACCGCCAGAACCATACAAAGCAGAAGATGCTCCAGACAATACTTCTACATTTTCCACATCAAGATCGGATGGCCCGATTACACTTCCAACAGAAAAGTTAAGACCGGGTGCCTGATTGTCCATGCCATCAACTAATTGGTTCAATCTAAGGTTGCCGCTACTTACAAAACCACGGGTTGTAACCGTACGGAAAGTTAAACTGGCAGTATGAACATCTACCCCTTTTAAATTTCCAATTGCTTCATAATAATTGGGTGCAGCAACATTACGCAAAACATTACTGCTCATTCTTTCCACTGTAACTGGTGATTCCAGTAATCTTACAGGCCCCCTTGTTGCAGCAACTACAACCTCCTGTCCCATCACAATATTTACTTTTAAATCAACCGAAAGTGGTTTTGATGCATCCGTTATAGTTTGTTCCTGCGAATCATATCCGCCTAAAGAGGAAAATACAAGTGTTACAGGAAGCTTTGAAACCTCCAGACTAAAATCACCATTGGAATTAGTATAAGTGGTCTTACTGGTTCCTTTGACGGCAACAGTTACAGCAACGATGCCTTCTTTTGTAGTACCATTTCTTACGGTACCGGAAATAGTTGCATTTTGAGCTTGTACAGCTAAAGAAAACATAATAGCCATCATCCAGGCAGCCAAAAAGCGGTAGCTTTTTCTCATAAGTGTAAATTTTGGTTTAGCAATTTGACGGAAAAATAAGCATTGTTAAGTTTATCTAAAAATTTAATTTTTAACGAGAAAGGATAAATTGTTGAAATCTTGAAACGATGGGGAATGGTTTGTGTTTTACCAATCCTTATTTTCGAAATATGGCAGCATTTTCCTTCCCCAATCAAACAGCATTTTATAGGGGTAAAGTCAGGGATGTTTACACTATAAATGATAGTCTATTGATCATGGTAGCCTCAGACCGGATTTCTGCTTTTGATGTAATACTTCCCCGGTTAATCCCATACAAAGGACAAGTCCTGAACCAGATTGCTGCATATATGCTGCATAGCACAAAAGATATTTGCCCAAACTGGTTAATAAGCAGCCCGGCTCCTAATGTTTCAATTGGCAAAAAGTGTATCCCATTTAAAATAGAAATGGTGGTAAGAGGAAATCTGACCGGACACTCCTGGAGGACATACCATGCGGGAAAAAGAGAGCTCTGTGGCGTCAAAATGCCCGAAGGAATGAATGAAAACGACTATTTCCCCTCTCCTATAATTACCCCAAGTACAAAAGCGGCAGAAGGGCATGATGAGGATGTTTCAAAAGATGAAATAACCAGGCAAGGGCTATGCACAGAAATTGAATGGGAAATACTGGAAAAATATTCCCTGCAGTTATTTGCAAGAGGAAAAGAAATCGCAAAAAAACAGGGCCTGATCCTGGCTGATACAAAATATGAGTTTGGCAAATTCGGTGACCAGGTTTACCTGATGGATGAAATACATACTCCCGATAGTTCAAGATACTTTTATGCCGAAGGCTTTGAAGAGAGACAGACCAAAGGCGAAAGGCAAAAGCAATTAAGTAAAGAATTCGTAAGAGAATGGCTCATTGCCAATAATTTTATGGGCAGAGAAGGTCAAAACGTTCCGGAAATGAATGATGAATGGGTAGAGACCATTTCAAAAAGATATATTGAACTTTTTGAAAAAGTTATAGGTAAAAAGTTTATTCCGGAATTGCTAAGTGATGATGAAACCTATAAAAAAATCACTGTATCATTACCAGCGGCGGTAAAATACAGTGATTCCTAAATTCACCTGTTTATATTTATTGCTTTTTAATTGTTGATTTTTTGAATTCTCTCGTTACACCTTTTCCATAAAGTGGACAATAAAAATCAAGTGCATCCTGTGCTTCCATATAGGTAAGCCAGTAATCTGTAATTGTTCCGGTAAATACAATTCCTGCTGAATAATTATATAAATCACGGGTACCTCCATTGCTGAAATTTCCATATACTAAACTTCCTTCATAAGGTTTATAATTCCCGTAGGCCCGTACAATTGTAAAACCATAATAGGTTTCTACTACGAAATAATTACAGTAGGAATCGCTATAGACAACTTCACCTTCTTCTTTGGTGAGCCAGTAATTTTCGTCAAATCCGTTGTCATAATTATTCTTAACACAACTACTTAAAAACAGGGTGACTGAAAGAATGAGGGCAGATAAAGTAAAAATCTTTTTCATGGTATTTGTTTTTAAATTCTATTAAATTGTTTACATCTTATATAATTAAAAGACTGTGCCAAATCCTTTTCCGTTTGATACAGGTTTGTTAAAATCATCGGAATAAAGGATATTCACTCTTTAAACTTGCCAGTATGAAGCCTTTCTCCTTTTGTATTTCTCTTCTTTGCAGTGCAGTGCTATTTGCACAGGAACACTTTATGATTATTGGAACATACGATTCTCCAAAAAGTGAAGGGGTGTATGTCTATAAATTTAACAGCAATACAGGAACAGCGAAAGAGATAAGTCATATAAAAACACCAAATCCATCTTTTATTACAGTATCTCCGGATGAAAAATTTGTATATGCTGTTCATGAAACAGCTCCACAAGATGGTAAAGGCGGTGATGTTGCAGCATTCAGTTTTGACAAAAACACCGGAACCCTCACATTTATTAACAAACAGCTATCCGGTGGAGATCATCCCTGCCATGTAGAAGTTGATAAAACAGGAAGCTGGCTTTTTGTTTCAAATTATACAGGTGGCAGTTTATCGGTACTACCTATCAAAAAAAATGGCAATTTGGGCGAAGCCACAGTTTTACAGCACACCGGTTCAGGCAAAAATCTACAGCGGCAAAAAAATCCTCATGTACACGGTGCAATCATTTCAGCAGATAACAGTAAATTATTTGTTACAGACCTGGGTATTGACAAATTAGTGATTTATGATTTTGATGTTGCTTCAGGTAAGCTTTCCTCAGCTAATCAGCAATTTGTTCAAGCAGTAGCAGGTTCAGGGCCGAGGCTTTTTACTTTTCACCCCAATAATAAATATGGGTACATGATTGAGGAACTCTCTGGCACTGTGGTAGTGTTTAAAAACAAAAAGGGCAAATTGTTAACATCTCAATGTATCAGTACATTACCTGCAGGTGATACAAGTTTTGCAGGCAGTGCAGATATTCATGTATCCCCTGACGGAAAATTTTTATACGCCTCCAACCGGGGAGAAGTAAATAATATAGCCATTTATAGTATTAAAAAGAGAAACGGAAATCTTCGCCTTGTTGGCCATCAGCCAACGTTAGGTAAGACACCCCGGAATTTCACTATTGACCCTTCGGGCAAGTTTCTGCTGGCGGAAAATCAGAACAGTGATGAGATTGTGATATTCAACAGAGATATAAAAACCGGATTATTGAGCGATACCGGAAACAGAATTTCCATCGGCAAACCTGTTTGCATTAAATGGATAAGTACTCAATAGCTAATCCTTTGATTTTGGTTTTAGACGTGGTCTAAGTCTTTCTTTCGATTTGTTAAAGATGTGCCTGCCATTATCTTTTCCTTTACGAAGCTGTTTTCGCCTGTCTTCAGGTAGTTGAATCATGTCCCTGCATTCTTTACTGCAACAGCCTTCAAATTCCTTAGCACAATCTTCACATTGAATAAACAGCAGGTGACAACCATCATTTTTACAATTTGTGTGTGTATCTGCAGGTTTGCCACATTGATGGCAGTGTGCAATAATATCTTCAGTTATCCTCTCACCCAGCCTGTCGTCAAAAACAAAATTTTTTCCAATAAACTTAACATCCAACCCATTCTCTTTTACCTGCCGGGTGTAATTAATTATTCCACCTTCCAAATGAAAAACATTTTTAAATCCTTTATGTAACATATAAGCAGATGCTTTCTCACACCGGATGCCACCTGTGCAGTACATGATAATGTTTTTTTCCTTATCAGCATTCATCATCTCAACTGCCATTGGTAATTGCTCCCTGAAAGTATCACTGGGAATCTCAATCGCATTCTCAAAATGGCCAACCTCGTATTCATAGTGGTTCCTCATATCAATTACTACCGTTTCCGGATCACTCATCAGCTTATTCATTTGTGCGGCATTCACATATTTCCCTTTATTGGCCATATCAAACAAAGGGTCATTTATTCCATCTGCCACAATCTTTGCTCTCACTTTTATATCTAGTACAAAAAATGATTTCCCGTCATCATCCACTGCTATATTAAGTCTTAGCCCGTTAAGCGGCTCAGTTTTGTAAATATTTTCTTTAAATATTTCCAATTGGGATGTCGGTACACTTATCTGGGCATTTATACCTTCATTGGCCACATAAATACGACCCAATACTCCAATATCTTTCAAATCCTTGTAAAGCTTGTTCCTGAAAGATGCAGGGTCTTCAATTTTAATATAGCAATAAAAAGATATGGTAGTTCTTGGCGTGGGGTCATTAAGGATTTTTTGCTTCAGCTCCTTTCGGGATATTCGGTTATGTAATTGTGCCATAAGTTTGGCCTACTTTGTTGATGATCGTAAATAACTTCCACTCATTGCGGCGAAACCAGCCACCAGTCCACCAATTAATCCGGTAACAAGAATAAGCAGTAAAGCGTTCCCTCCAAGGGGCAGCACCGAGGCTATCTTTTTTGAAAGTATCCCATTGTTCTTAATATCTATCCAAGTGGCGAGTCCTGCCCACAATAGAAATAGCCCCAGGAAACCTGACAAAAATGCTTTTCCAGCTTTCTGATGAACTATTAAAGCAACCAGCAGCGATGTAATAGAAATTGCCCACCATGGAAAAAATAAACCACTGATAAAGGCAAGTAAGCCTGTCAATATTAGAGCGACTAAAAATTTCATTCCCTTAATTATTTTAATTCAAAAAATCAACTGCAGAAATTGAATCTGCATTTTACAATAACAAACTCTTATTTATTAAACTTCATTATCCATTTTATATTTTTATCTGTCTTATCTCCTTCCCGCATAAACCAAAGTTTATTGTACTTTCCTGCTACCCAATTATCAATATAATCATCATAGAATCTGCTGCCTGGATTGCCACTCTGTCCTCCGGGATAAACGCCATAAGCTTCGGTCTGTGCTGACAATTGCACAATCATCCGCCAGCTGGGTCCATGGCTATGTGTAACAGCATTAATAATATTACCGTTCCCGCCTACATTCAGGCCCGCCCTTGCGAAACCTTTTAAATCTTTAATTAAATGATATACTGTTGGATTTTTGAATTTTGTCCATGCCAATTTTCCTTCTTTTTCATTGATAGTAAGTTCAACAACAGCTTTCTTCAGTGCATTTGTTACAGCATCATATATAGTTTCTACCGGGGTTGTATTTATATTATCCAGAAATTTTAAAGCGGTATCCTTTTTAAGCAACTCCATTAATGTTTGTTCTTCGGGCCAGGTAGTTGTCGCAGAAATTCTTGTCAATTCATCTCTCCAAACAATCACCTCGAGACTATCCCACCAGCACTGGAAAATAGTTTGTCCCTTAGAATCAGGAGAGGCTAACAAGTCCCAGTTCTTAACCATATCCAGGTATCTTTTTTCTGTTGCATTTATTTCATTCTCTTTTACAAATGTTAATAATGTGCTTCTTGCATCTTCTGCCAGTGTATTGAAATAATTATTCTGTAAAAGCATCATATCAGCTGGGGTGATCCCAGACATTCCGGCCAATTTATTTTCAATAGTAATAGACCTTGGAGTTATGAAACTTCCCGGAATAAAGTAAGGATAAGTAGAATCAACAGGTCTTTGATTGGCACTTTCCAAGAAACCTCTTTCAGGGTTCTTTGCATGGGGGTTCTCTGCCTGGGGAATAAATCCCTGCCACATATAACTGCTGTCTTGCCCAGGCATAACATATAAACCCTGACGATCCCACCTTGCCGGGAAATTTCCCTGTTGCCATAAAGCAATATCACCGGTTTTAGAAGCAAAAACAAAATTCTGGCCAGGGCACTTAAATGTACTGATTGCATTTGCATAGTCGTCGTAATTTTTTGCCCTGTTCAGTTTGTAAAAAGTCATCCCTTCATTGCTTGCATCGTGTGCTGTCCAGCGAACTGCAAGGTTTCTTTTATTTGACAGTTCATTTGAAAAGCTTTCATCAAAAAGTACCGGTCCAAAAATGGTATAGGCTACTGTATCGTAAATAGTTTCACCGCCACTTACTTTAATTTCTTCTATGCGTTGTGTTGTAGGTTCCCATTTATTATCAAACCAATATTCTTTTTTTGTTTTGTCTTTAAATTTAATTTCATAATAATCTTTCACATCCCGTTGTGCATTGGTAACTCCCCATGCAATGCTGTCATTGAATCCGATAATGATAAAAGGGGTACCCGGAAGCGTTACACCATAAGTATTACTGGTGGGAGTTTGCAATTGCATTTCATACCAGATAGAAGGCAATGATAATTCAAGATGAGGGTCATTGCAGAGTATAGGAACTCCGCTTTTTGTTTTGCTACCTGCCACTACCCAGTTATTGCTGCCATTATTAATATCTGGTTTTGAGTTTTCGTAAGCTGTAATTGTATCTTTTTTTCCAAAATATAATGAGTCTGCAGTTAATGGTTTAACAGTAATAATTCCCGGTTTTTCAAACACCGTTCCTTTAGGAACTATTGGAGCAAGCGAATCATGAAATTGCGGATAAATCATTTTCAACTCATCCGGCATAAAAATAGTTTTTGCATTTGTATTTGCAAGGTCTGACTCTGTGCCTGACGTCAACATTTTGGCCATCATCTTTAATAATAAAGCTGAACGGAGATTAGTCCATTTTTCAGGAATAATATTGAGTAATTTATATTCAATTGGAAGCGTTGATTCTTTTAACGTACCTATATAAGCATTGATACCTTTGGTATATGCATCAAAAAAAGATTTAGTTACCGGATCTTTTTCAATTTCTTTTAAGGAATTTTCTGCGGCATATACCATCCCCAGCCTTCGCTGCTCTTTATCAAAATTGATGGCCTTCTTTCCCGCTATCTCACTGGCCCTTCCGGCAGCTGCTTTGGTTTGTAAATCCATCTGGAACAAACGGAATTTTGCATGCAGATAACCCTGGATAAAATAGAGGTCTTCATCGTTCTCTGCAAAAACATGTGGTACCAGGCGTTCATCAAAAAAAACATCAGCCTTCCCTTTTAGTTCAGAAAAGTTAAGTTCGGCGTTAAAACTCTGATTGGCCGGTTCTGCATTTTGCCAGAATCCATGTTGCGGGCTTAAAAATTTTCCAGCAGGCATTGGCAAAGGACCAATTGGCCTGTTTAAAGCAAATACCAATCCGGCAGTAATAACTAAAGAAGTGGCAAAAGGAACTATTCGCATAAGTTTAAAATGAGGGGGGAAGGTAAGAGGAATTAGTGAATTAAGGATAACAAAATAATGTGCCAAAACCAAAATATGTTGAATAATATTTGTTTTGGCAGATAAGAATTTTATTTAATTTCATAGTCCAATAAAAAATACAACTATGGCAATTTTAATTGTAGTCGGAATTCTCGTCCTTATTGTTATCTGGATAATCAGTCTTTATAACGGGCTGGTTCGGCTTCGCAACAGGAGACAAAATGCTTTTGCAGATATTGACGTACAACTTCGCCAGCGGCACGACCTGGTTCCCCAACTGGTAGATACGGTGAAAGGATATGCCAGTCATGAAAGAGAATTACTGACAAAAATTACAGAAGCCAGAAGTGCTGCTATGGCTGCTACTACTATTGATGGTAAAATAGTAGCCGAACAGCAACTGAGCAATGCCCTTGCCGGATTAAAAATACAGGTAGAAGCATATCCTGATTTAAAAGCAAATCAAAACTTTTTGCAACTGCAGGAAGAATTGAGTGATATTGAAAACAAACTGGCTGCCAGCCGTCGTTTCTTTAACGGTGCTACTACGGAATACAACAATGCAGTTGAATCCTTCCCAAGCAACCTGATTGCAAAAAACTTTGGTTTCAACAGGGAAATTATGTTCGACCTGGGTACCGATACAAGGAAACAAATGGAAGAACCTCCTAAAATTCAGTTTTAACAACCACCCCCACTAATTGGAGGAATGTAATTAGAAATGCAATACATTGGTTTAGATAAACAAATCAGGAAAAACAATTTCAACTCTGTATTACTGCTGATATTATTTCCAGTAGTGCTGATTGGAATGGTCTATGCTTTTCTATACTTTATAACAGAGCAGGGCCAGGACCCAAACGAGATTTTTTTACAGTCATTTCCTTATGTTCTGGTTGTTACAGGTGCCTGGTTCCTGATAGCATGGGCGGGACATTCTTCATTTATCAGGATGGCTACCAACAGTAAGCCATTGGAACGAATGGAAAATAAAAGAGTGTACAACCTGCTGGAGAATCTCTGTATTTCACAGGGAATGAAAATGCCGCAATTGTATGTTATTGATGATGACTCCCTGAATGCCTTTGCAAGTGGTATAAATGAACGTAGTTATTCCATTTCATTATCAAGGGGAATGATTGATAAATTAAATGACGATGAACTGGAAGGGGTGATTGGCCATGAGCTTACACATATCAAAAACAGGGATGTAAGGGTACTTATCGTTTCGATAATATTTGTCGGAATCTTTGCCTTTCTTGCTGAAATGGCTTTCCGTAGCCTCCGCTTTGTTGGTTCTGGCAGAAAAAGTAAAGATTCAAAGGGTTCAGGAGCAATTATTTTAATTGCAATTGCTGTTACAGCTGTTGCCTATTTGATTTCAGTTCTTCTTCGCTTTGGTATTAGCCGAAAAAGAGAATACATGGCTGATGCCGGCAGTGCTGAAATGACTAAGAAACCATATGCACTGGCGAGTGCACTACGAAAAATTAAAGATGACCCAATGATTGAAGCAGTTGAAAGCCGTGATGTCGCTCAATTATTTATTGACAATCCCCAAGTTTCAGCCCGAAAATCCGGCTCCTGGGATAATATTTTTGCAACACATCCACCTATTGATAAAAGGATTGAATTGCTGGAACAGTTCACATGAGTCGGGAGTCAATAGTCGGGAGTTTGGCTTGATTTCTCATTAGCCTGTGGTTACACAACTAAAGAAAATAAGTTACTATGAGTTCGACTAACGGCTTTGGACTATTGACTCTTTACTCCCGACTAAAATTACTTCTTTCCCTCAAGCATCGGTACAAAAGTAAAATGGTTAAACATTTCTTCTTTTAGTGAGCCAGTATCACCACCGGATCCTGCAGACAGTTTAGTAATTCTCATCATTTGCTGTACTTCACCAGCACCAAGCGGAATAACCATCATACCACCGGTTTTTAATTGCTGAATTAATTTTTCCGGGATTTCCGGTGCAGCGGCGGTAATGATGACTTTATCAAATGGACCATAAGTGGGTAGCCCCTGGAAGCCATCCCCATAAAAATATTTTATTGTATGATATTTTTTAAGAAAAGGAAATTCTTTATTCGCATCAAATAATTTCTTTTGTCTTTCAATAGTATAAACCTGTGCCCCCAGTTCAGCAAGTACCACCGCCTGATATGCGCTGCCGGTACCGATCTCCAATACTTTTTCAAATGGTTTTACTTCCAGCAATTGTGATTGATAGGCAACAGTATATGGCTGAGAAATTGTTTGCCCCTCACCTATCGGGAAAGCAATATCCTCGTAAGCCTTTTCATCAAATGCAGAATCGAGAAAATAGTGCCGGGGAATTTTATTGATTGCTTCCAGCACCTTTTCATCGGTAATGCCTTTAGCAATAATTCCATCTATTAATTTTTTGCGAAGGCCTTTGTGGCGGTATGTATCTTCAGTGGGTCTCATAAGCTGGGTGCAAGATAAGCTAAGAGGCTAAAGGAGAAAAAGAGTGAAAGAAAAAAAATAATCAACCTGTAAGAATGTAATACTCATTTCCTCCTTCACTCTTTTTTATCTCTTAGCCCAACTTCATATCTCCAATCACTGCCTTAATCTTTTCATCCAATTCCTTATTCACTTTCTCAAATTCAGCTGCGTTGTTCAGCTTTGCATTTACACTAAAGTAAAACTTGATCTTTGGCTCTGTTCCACTGGGGCGGGCAGAAATGCTGGTGCCATCTTCCAGAATAAATTGCAATACATTCGATTTTGGCATTTCAATTTTCCACTCCTCTCCTGTTTGTGGATTTGTACCTTTTTGCAATTCATAATCCAGGAGTTTAACTACCGGAGATCCAATAATTGTCTTTGGCGGATTATTTCTATAGCTCTCCATCATGGCAGCAATCTGCTGCTGGCCATCCATTCCTTTTTTGGTAATAGAAATCAGATTTTCTTTATAAAAACCAAACTGAACATACAAGTCAATCATTTTTTCATACAAGCTTCGGCCTTTTTCTTTTTCATAAGCGGCCATTTCACATAATAATGCCACTGCACTGATACCGTCTTTATCCCTTACCTGGTCGCCAATCATAAGGCCAAAACTTTCTTCACCACCTACTATATATTTTTCCTTTCCTTCTTTTTCTCTAATCAATTCTGCAATCCACTTAAAGCCGGTAAGTACCCTGTAGCATGCCACATTATTTCCTTTAGCCATGGCATCTATCATAGGGGTGGTAACAATGGTAGTTATTACCATATCATCAGGGTGGTTAATACTTTTTGCTTTTCTTGCTTCTGTGATATAATTAAATGCCAGTACGGCTGTCTGATTACCGTTCATCAACACCCATTTTCCATTAGAATCTTTTATTCCTATTGCCAGCCTGTCTGCATCCGGGTCGGTGCCACAGAGTATGTCCGCATCCAGTTCTTCCGCCAGTTTTAATCCCAGGCTCATGGCTTCACTTTCCTCAGGATTGGGATAAACAACTGTGGGGAAATTACCATCCGGTACCATTTGCTCCTTCACAACATGCACATTGGTAAAACCGAATCTTTTCAACACTTCAGGAACCATCGTAATTCCGCTACCATGAATTGAAGTATAAACAATTTTTAAGTCTTTATGTTTTTCTATCACTTCCGGGTAAACGCTCAGGCTTTTTACCATTTCCATGTAAACTTCATCCAGCTCTTTACCAATGCTGATAATATTTGCCGCTCCTCCACTCCATTTCACATCATCAACTGATAAAATCTTATCCACCTCTTTAATCACATTTTTATCATGTGGAGGCACCAATTGAGAACCATCATCCCAATAGGCCTTATAACCATTATATTCTTTTGGATTGTGCGAAGCTGTACAAACAACTCCTCCTTTACACTTCAAATAACGAATGGCAAACGATAAGCATGGTGTAGGTCGCAGTTCTTCATACAAGTAAACTTTAATTCCATTTGCTGCAAAGACATTAGCCGTAGTTTCTGCAAAAAAACGACTATTGTTCCGGCAATCGTATGCAATAGCCACACTTATTTCTTCACCTGAAAAACATTGTTTCAGGTAATTGGCATAACCCTGAGTAGCCATTCCAACTGTGTATTTATTCATACGGTTGGTACCCACTCCCATCAAACCACGCAGGCCACCGGTGCCAAATTCCAGGTTCTTATAAAATGCATCTGCCAGTTCAGCCGGATTATCCTTTTGATTTTTTCTAATTTCTTCTTTTGTGACTTCATCAAAATTTCCGGACAACCATAAATTTACTTTTGCTTCTATTGCTTCATTCATAAGTGTTGATTTTAAAATGGAAAGTTATCGAATTTTCGTTTTTAACTACCGATATTTCCTCAGTAAATGTAGATTTGTAGTTTATGAGTTTAAATGCATTACTACCCACAGGGTCCTCCGGACTATCATTAATAAAATACACTTGTATTTTCTATTCTCAGAAGGAGAAGGTGTCCGAAGGGCGGATGTGGCTTGCGTCGCTCCGTTTATCGTATCTTAAGCTGCCGGGCATTATGATAGTTTTCTTTTTTTCTTCTTATTTTTCTTTAGCACAAAGCGATAGTACTCATAAAGACTCAACCGGAATTTCAACAGTAGGAAAACCTGTAAGTGAATCGTTATACTCTCCATTACTTATCAAACCCATCCTCACCTCAAAACAAATAAAAAACCGTACCCTGCTTGTTGCAAGTGCAAATCTGGTTGGTTATGGCGGTATCATGTCAGCCCTTGCAGCCGCCTGGTATGATAATTATACCCAAGCTAAGCTTCACTCATTTGATGACAGTAAAGAATGGCTACAGATGGATAAAATGGGGCATTTTTATGGTACCTGGATAGAAAGCCGGGCCAATAATGAAATTTGGAAATGGACCGGAATGGAACGAAAAAAAAGGATATGGATAAGCGGACTGACCTCATTTGCTTTTCAAACCACTATTGAATACCTGGATGGTAAAAGTGCTGACTGGGGATGGAGCTGGGCGGATTTTGGTGCCAATCTTTTGGGAAGCAGTACATTCATTACACAGGAACTGGCATGGGATGAGCAACGAATAAAACTTAAATGGTCTTTTCATAGAAAAAAATATAGCGATGCATCTTTAAACCAGCGAAGCGATGTGTTATTTGGAAAAAGTACTCCGGGACGCTTTCTTAAAGATTATAATGGCCAA
This sequence comes from Chitinophagaceae bacterium, assembly GCA_049644925.1. Taxonomy (GTDB): domain Bacteria; phylum Bacteroidota; class Bacteroidia; order Chitinophagales; family Chitinophagaceae; genus JJ008. Next base: position 21,342 of record JBARSW010000232.1, read on the forward strand.
ACATACTGGGCCAGTGCAACACTTAAATCTTTTCTGCCAAAGAATAATTTTCCCGAATGGCTTTGTATTTCCCTGGGTTATGGTGCCGAAGGCATGTTTGGCGGAACAGAAAATATTGGAAAAGATGATAATGGAAATATTATTTTCAGCAGAACAGATATTAAAAGATACCGGCAATGGTACCTGGCTCCCGATATTGACTTTACCAAGATAAAAACCAACAAAAAAGGTGTTAAGTTTTTATTTACTGTTCTCAGTGCATTCAAATTTCCAACACCATCCCTGGAATTTTCCCAAGGAAAATTCAGCTTACATGCTCTTCACTTTTAAGCATTCCCAATAAATTGTAAATTAGATAACAAAATTTAAATAGAAAAAAAAATGGAGATAATGTATTGTTTTTTCTTTTTTTTAATGGACCGAAAAAGATTATTACTAAAATAACAACGCTATACTTTGGCAGATTGAATAAAAACAAGATTACTATTTCACAGACATCACTTAAATTAGCAAAGGCAAAAATTATTTATGCAGATTATTCAACAAATTCTGTTCCTGCTTCTTAGTATCACTGCTACATGGTTCTTTACTAAAAAAGTTAAGGAGATTAGCCGTAATATCAAACTGGGAAGAAGTGAAATTATAAATGACAATAAGGAACAACGATGGAAAAATGTTTTTTTGCTTGCATTCGGCCAGCAAAAAATGTTTCGAAATCCTTTTGTGGCGGTTCTGCACTTTTTTGTTTATGCAGGTTTTATTATTATCAATATCGAAGTACTGGAGATTATACTGGATGGAATAACCGGTAAACACCGGATGTTTGCTGCACCGCTCGGGAGTTTTTATACTTTTCTGATCAATACTTTTGAAATACTTGCCCTGCTTGTATTAATCTTTTGTGTAATTTTTTTGATCAGGAGAAATATAATCAAACTGCCAAGATTCAGGAGCAAGGACCTGAACGGCTGGCCAAGGAGTGATGCGAATTATATCCTGATTACTGAGATCATTTTAATGTCATTGTTCCTTAAAATGAATGCAGCGGATACATTGCTGCAACTGAAAGGTGCAGAACATTATGCAGCAAATCCGACTGGCAACTTTATCATTTCACAGTATTTGCATCCGCTGATGAACGATTATAGTGATAATTTCCTTGTAACAATTGAAAGACTGTGTTGGTGGATGCACATTGCGGGCATTTTTGCTTTCCTGAACTATTTACCATATTCCAAACATCTGCATATTGTATTAGCATTTCCCAATGCCTGGTATGCCCGTTTAAAACCAATGGGTGAGATGGAAAATATGGAATCCATACAGAAAGAAGTATTGTATGCTATGCAACCTGAACTGGCTCCTGTCGGGGAAGTTGCAGCAACACATAAATTTGGCGCCAAAGATGTAATGGATTTAAGTTGGAAAAACCTGATGGATGCTTATAGTTGTACTGAATGTGGCAGGTGTTCTGCCGCTTGTCCGGCAAATCAGACTGGCAAATTACTTTCTCCAAGAAAGATAATGATGGATACCCGTGACAGACTGGAAGAAATAGGCAAAAACATTAACAAGAATGGAGAATACAAAGAAGATGGAAAGACTTTATTACATAATTATATCAACGTTGAAGAGCTTCGTGCCTGTACTACCTGTAATGCCTGTGTTCAGGAATGTCCGGTAAGCATCAGTCCTCTGGATATTATACTACAATTAAGGCGCTATTTAGTGATGGAAGAAAGTAATACACCACCCGAATGGGCAGGTATGTTCAGCAATGTAGAGAATAATTTTGCACCCTGGCAGTTCAGCCCCGATGACAGAGATAATTGGGTGAAAGAAATGTGATCTTAATATTAATACTAACAAATTGAAAATTACAAATTTCCCATTCCAAACACTCAATTGGTCTTCAGTTCCAAAAGAAGAACATAGTGGAGAAACAGGTACAGCTTACTGGCAAATCCAAATGATGAATGATATCCGGGTAAGATTAGTAGAATATTCTCCGGGTTACAAAGCTGACCACTGGTGCAGCAAAGGGCATATCATTTACTGTTTAGAAGGTGAAATGGAAACGGAACTGTATGACGGTCGTATAATGAAACTCAGCAAAGACATGTGCTATTTTACAGGAGATGAAAATGAAGCTCACCGTACTTCTTCTAAAACAGGTTGCAAACTGTTTATTGTTGATTAATTTTTCATAAAATATCTGGAAGCAATTAACGTTGATATAAAATGAAAAAACAATTCAATCTTGCAGTTATTTCAATTTTCATTTCTATTAATTGCTATTCCCAGCATCCTTTAGAGACCGGTGCAGAATACATGCGGTTTTTCGGCAAGGGTTATAATCATACAAAAGTGGCAGTACGGGGTGAAACCTTTAATAGTAAAAACAGTTACAGTGCTGGTATTACTTACCAACTGTCATCTTCCAAATCATATTCTGTGTCAAAAGGTTTTGGATTGTATTTTGGTTATAGATATTCTTTTAAGAGTACTGTAATCGGAAACAATCCATTTGCAGGAGCAAGAATTTTATTTTCGTTAGAAAATTTTGAAGGCCAGACAAACAGGAACAGTTTGTTTATTACTCCCTGGGCAGAAGCAGGATATCATCTCCTTTTTATCAAGCACATTTATGCAGCCCCATCAATTGGGTATGGATATACTTTTAAAATAAGTAAAGATTATAATTCTTTGAATGAAGATAATGGAGGCAGAATCATCCCTTCCCTCTCAGCAGGTTACCGCTTTTAATAATTCCGCAATTAGGCTCATCAACACCTGGAAAGTATATGCACTTCCGTATTTTATTTATCCTTTTTATGTTGAGTGATTTTATCAAAAGTTCCAATCTGTTCCTCAATCTGGTTTGTCACAATTTCAGGATGTTCCATTTGATTTACTGAGTCTTTCTTCTTAATTATTTTCCAGAGTTGAATTAATGCAGTTACGGTGAAAATTCCGCCAATAACCCAGTTTAAGACATCCTGGTTGTTATTGATTTTATTGGCTATAATAAGCCCTCCGAAAATAAAAATACAGTTACCAATAAAAGTACCAATTCCAATTCCGATTATATAGAAATTATAATGATCCTGTCGCGGCAGCAACACCTTTTTTGAAAACAGTACAGTACTCCAGCCAAACCAGAAAGGTATCTGAACTGGATTCACTGCACTCATTACCAGTCCCAGCACAAATTTGGGTAATGGGCTGTCCAGCACAATATTCTTTTTTACATGTGGATGAAGAGCAGCATAAAAACTTGACAGCGCCAAAGCAAGCACTATCACTAATGTAACCCATTCTAACGCTTTCAATATCCTTTCTTGTTTACGTATCCAGTCCATTGCCACCAGTGATATCCTTACATAAATTATTTCAACCAGCAGAGATCCGGCAGAAAAAAGTATAGCTGCAGTAATGCCATTGGAAACCGAAATCTGCATAGCGGCAATATTCAATGTACCCAATGGCAAAGAGCCAATGAAACTCACCAGCATTCCGGTAAAAAGAATTTTCAGTAATGGATGCATACAACGAAAATAATAAATATGAGCTGAAAGAAATTAAATACTAAATCAATAATAACTTAATTCGAATTTTACTATTAATCATACTTTTCCAGCATCTTGAAATGCTTACGGGCATCACGGAGATATTTCCATCCTCTTTTAAAAGACCAATATGGCGTACCATTCTGATGATTATAACGACTGATTCTAAAGAGCACTTTCCAATGATGCAATAAAACACCATATGCTTTCCAGATACTCATGTTACAATCATAAATATGATTTGGCTCTGCACCACAACCGTTGAATTCAAGAATTTGAAGATTTTTGCCTTGTTTCAGGTCATCAATAGATGTTGTTTTAATATCGTATCTGCCATAGAAAAATTTATCCGTAAAATGGCTCAACTCATCAAAAACTTTGTGCAGATTTTCATCAATTTCCTTATGCAAATTAGTGAATTGAGCTCCCCTGTTGTGATTACCGGCATATGATAAATAAAAAATTTCGTCATTCGGGATTACCCTTTCAAAACGATGCCCGTGCCGGTGTTCCATTTCCGGCATTCTGAATTTTGCCCGTGGATGCTCCTGTACTAATTCTTTAAGTGTACTTTTCCCATTTCCTGTAACCTGCAGTAATTCTTTGTCTATAAATCCGCTTACTACTCCTTTTTTCTCCCAGGGATAGCGATAATAAAAAACACTGACTTCCACCGGGAGTTCAATCAGATCCTGAACGATATACTCAACAGGCATCCGCTCATGATACCTGGCCAATTGTTCTTCATCTTCTATTTTTCTAAACAGGATACCCTTCATACCAACATCCGGCTTAACAATAAATGGATAAACAAACCCAGCCGAAATAACTGCCTCTTTTACTTTATCGAAAGTCCAGTTATGCAGTATATATATTGTTTTGGGATAAAGATTTGCGGGCAACTGATCATACATTTCCTTCTTGCCTTCGCCTTCAAATCCGCCAAATGTTATTGTTGGATTGGATGAGCTGAAGAACCAAAATGATCTGCTGCGTAAACAATACCACAACCATACCGGCCCAATGGGAAAATAGAGTACATAAAAGTTCCAGAGTTCCCAGTTAGTAATTTTTTCAAAAAATTTCTTCATTTTCATTTCAGTGCAGCAAAAATAGGTTTCCTGCAAACACATTACTACTTTTTTAGCTAATT
>JBARSW010000233.1:0-1583 GCA_049644925.1 Chitinophagaceae bacterium
AACTGATTGCTTTGGAAAAAAGGATTGAAGGACTGCATATAACCAGGCATATACAATACCGGGCGGATACGCTGGCAAATGAGGCCAATGAAATAAGCCGGCATATTGATATGGTAGCCCGGCTTTCCAACCTGGCACTGAAACTTTTTAGTTGGTTTGTGCAGCACGGCCATGCCAGGAATGAGGAGGATGAAAAAGACATCCGGCAATTCATGAAAGAAAGCCTGCCTGCTGATGTGTGGAAAATGAAAGGTTTTTATGAAAGACTCTACCTGTACCAGAGTTACACCTGGTATGCGTTCATCCGGCAGGACTTTTTACAATACTATCGCTACACTCAAAAATGGGTAGACCTTTTTACGGAACAGCCTTTAATGATTAGAGTGGAAACAGGCCACTATATAAAGGCCATTCATAATTTACTGAATGCCCATTTTGATTTGCGCAATCATTGTCAGTTTGAGAAAACATTGAAACTGCTGGAGAAAGTAGCACATACCGACCGGGTAAAAGATCATGACAACTTCCGTATACAGGCATTTATTTATATCAGTACGGCCCGCATCAACCAGCAATTTATGCAGGGCAGTTTTAAAGAAGGGCTTTCCCTGATACCAGGTATAGAAAAGGAACTGGAGAATTATGATCTTTTCCTTGACAGCCACCGGATACTGGTCCTGAATTACAAATTTGCCATGTTGTATTTTGGCAGTGGTGATTATAATACCTGTATTGACTATCTGCAAAAGATCATCAATGATAAAACCAACCTGCGATACGATCTGCAATGCTATGCCCGGCTGGTACACCTGATGGCCCATTACGAATTGGGAAATGACATGCTGATGGAATCGCTGACCAAATCAGTTTATCGTTTCATGGCAAAAATGAAAAATCTTACAGTGGTGGAAGAAGCCATGTTTAAATTTTTGCGTCAATCCATTACCTTATCTACCCGCCAGTTAAAACCGGAGTTTGAAAAGTTCCTGCAGGCCATTAAATACCTGGAGAAAAACCGTTTTGAAACCCGCTCCTTTGCCTACCTCGATATCATCTCCTGGGTGGAAAGCAAAGTATATGGCAAGCCAATGGGAACGATCATTCATGAAAAGTATATGCAGAGCAAGAGAAGGAAATAGGAAGCCTTCGTTACAAGATCTTTTTGTTTATTTTCAGGCATGAAAAATTTTCTGTTCGTATTCGTTTTCGTCAGTTTACAATCTGCAGCTCAAATCAATCCCGCTAATATTACCATTGCCCGTGACAGTTTTGGGGTGCCGCATATTTTTGCTCCTACCGATCCCGAAGTGGCATACGGCATTGCCTGGGCTCATGCCGAAGATGATTTTGAATCATTACAACTGGTGGTACTGAGCGGCAAAGCTAAATTAGGAACCGGCCTTGGTAAAAAAGGTGCAGAGGGTGATTATGTCATTAATCTGTTACGTATCCGTCAAACTGTGGAAGAACAATGGAGTACGCTTAGTCCTGATTTTATTGCTTTGATCAGGGGATATGTAGCCGGTCTCAATGCTTATGCAAAAGCATATCCCCAACAGGTGAAATATAAACAGGCTTTTCCT
>JBARSW010000234.1:0-8808 GCA_049644925.1 Chitinophagaceae bacterium
AAATTCATTAAAGGTTTATTTTTCTCTAACTTTCTATACTTCATGGCTTTTTTTATTCATTCAGTAAAAATATTCATTAAAAATTAAACAAATTGGCAGGAATTTATATTCATATACCTTTTTGCAAGCAAGCTTGCCATTATTGTAATTTTCATTTTGCCACTTCGCTGAGGTATAAAAGTGAATTACTTGATGCTTTACAAAAGGAAATCGAACTACAGAAACACTATTTGCTGGGTGAAATAATTAAAACAATATACTTTGGAGGGGGCACTCCTTCCTTATTAAAGTCTGAGGAAATAAGAATATTGATGGATGAAATCAGCAGGCATTTCAATATTGTTAAGAATACAGAAATTACTTTAGAAACCAATCCGGATGATATTGCAGAAGAAAAACTGAAAGAATGGAAATCAATAGGAATAAACCGGCTCAGTATTGGTGTGCAAAGTTTTTTTGAAGAAGATTTAGTTTGGATGAACCGGGCACATAATGACCGACAGGCTAAAGAAAATTTATTATTGGCGGTTAAATACTTCGACAACATAACTATAGACCTGATTTATGGCACCCCGCAACTTACCAATGAAAAATGGCAGCAAAATATTGAAAGGGCGGTTTCATTAAACATTCCGCATCTCTCCTGCTATGCATTAACAGTGGAGCCTAAAACTCCCCTCGACAAAATGATAAAACACAAACAATCAGAAAATGTAAACTCTGATAAACAATCTGAACAATTTCTACTGTTAATGAAATGGATGGAAGAATCCGGTTATGAACATTACGAGATTTCCAATTTTGCTAAACCGGGATACAGAAGCCAACATAATTCTGCCTACTGGTTGGGACAGAAATATTTGGGCATTGGCCCATCGGCACATTCTTTTAACGGGACGGAGAGACAATGGAATATTGCCAATAACAATATCTATACATCATCTATTGTAAAAGGAATTATACCTTATGAAAAAGAAATATTGACAACAATTCAACAATTGAATGAATATATTATGACCTCTCTTCGAACGGCAGAAGGAATTAATCTTGAAGTACTGAGTTCAAAATCCGGAAGTGATAAAGAAAAGATGCTTGAAAAATTGAAAAGATATATAGACAATGGTCTGATAGTTATAAAAAGCAATTCAATTATTCTGACCAAAGAGGGAAAACTATTAGCGGATGGGATCGCAGCAGATTTGTTCTTTTAGCCTTTCCTTATCCATGCAACAATAATGTTAAGTACACATCCTATTGCCACCAGTGAAGTGAGTATAAAGGGAAACCATTTTATGGGATGTGGCTTATTACTGCCTTCTTTTTTACTTTCCTGCCATTTATTGAAATCAAGAATATTCATGACAATTAATGTAACAGCAGCTATTAAAAACAATACCTGAAAAAACTGAATCATAGATCATTCATTTATAAAGAGTAAAGTTAAAAATTTACGCTCAGGCTTCCATGAAATAATTCCCGGTGTAACTGGCATATTAATACCAAAATTTCTTTTCCTGGTGACTAATTTGGCATTCTTTCAAATCAACACCTGTTCTATGCTTTTAAACCCCTCAGCTGGATTTACAGATTCCCACAAAATTTTATAGATAGTCTCAGCAACCGGAATGGCAGCCCCAATATTTTTATTGATATTAAAAATACATTTTGCGGCATTGTACCCTTCCGCAATCATATTCATTTCCAGCTCTGCTGCTTTTACAGAATAACCCCTCCCAATCATATTGCCAAACCTACGGTTACGGCTGTGCAATGAGTAACAAGTTACCAGCAAATCTCCCAGGTAAACTGAAGCTGCATAATTGGGGGTTTTTCGGTGAGTAAGTGGATCTTCGCCATCATGTTCGCCAACGGTAATATGTTCAGCACCAAATTTTCTTAAAAACACTGCCATTTCATCAGCAGTATTGGCAATATAAACGCTTAAAAAATTGTCCCCGTAATTTAATCCATGTGCAATGCCGGCTCCTAATGCATAAATATTTTTTAATACTGCAGCATATTGCACACCTAAAATATCGTGGTTTACAATTGTACTGATATAATCTGTTGCAAAATGGGATGCTAACGTTGAAGCAGTTGTTGTATCCAAACCTGAAAAAGTGAGATAGGATAATTTTTCTTCTGCCACTTCTTCCGCATGACAGGGTCCTAGTACAGCAAAATAATTTTCAAGAGAAACTTTAAATGCCTGTAGTAAATAATCGTTGAGTAAAATATTTTTTTCCGGAAGAATACCTTTTACCGCAGAAATTACTTTTTTCCCTTTCCAGTCTTCTGCCGAAAGAACGGCAAAACTTGATTGTACAAATGCGGATGGTACGGCAATCACCAAAACATCTGAACCTTGAACCACCTTTTTGATATTTGTCGACATTGACAATAATGAGATATTGAATCGGGCAGCATTAAGATAATTGGGGTTATGACCGTGTGCCTTTATATAATTTATTGTATTACTATTTCTAAGCCACCAGTTAATAGAGTGATTATTATCTGTTAGAATTTTAGCCAAAGCAGTTGCCCAGCTTCCACCACCTATTATCCCAAATTTCATGTGTAAATTTTTGGTTCAGGAATTTGTCACCGGATTTTTCTGGGACCACTACAAATCATCCCGTCATTTCTTTTCAAACAATTTATCCTTAGGCACTACTTTTACCTTCATACCATCTTTCAGATTTTTACTAATAGCACTGTAAGGTCCTACAACCACTTCCTCACCACTATTTAGTCCCGAAAGTATTTCGATATAATTCAAATCTTGTATGCCTGACTTCACTACAACTTTCTTAACTGTTCCTTCTTTCTGCAAAACAAATACAATTTCTTCCAGGTCATTTTCCGTTGAAATGTCAACATCCATTAATTCTTCTTCTCCTTTATTCTTTTTGTCATCCTCTTTTTTCTCCGACATACTTTTATCACTTCCTTTCACCCGGGCTGTAACAGCAGTGATGGGCACAGCAAGTATATTTTCTACTTTCTTTGTTTTTATATCAGCACTGGCATTCATCCCGGGGCGAAATGGGAATTTTTTATTTCCAAGATCTTTGTAAGACTCTTTATCTAACCTGATTCTGACTTCATAGTTTGTTACATCGTTAGATGAACTTAGTGCAGAGGCACTTTTTGTACTGCTTGCAATTTTTGTTACTGTTCCTTTAAATTTTCTGTTATTATATGCATCCACTTCCACATCTGCGGAATCGCCAATGTTAATTTTTACAATATCATTTTCCCCTACATCTACCCGAACTTCCAGTATTGACATATCTGCCACGGTCATCATTTCCGTACCTACATTGAAACTATTGCCTGCCACTCTTTCTCCTTTTTTTATTTTTAAAGAAGAAACAACTCCATCCATCGGCGCTACCAGCGTAGTTCTGCTAAGGTCTTTGTTGGCTTTGTTCAATCCTACCTGTGTGCTCTTCACATTTGCTTTCAGGCCTTTAATATTTTGCTGTGCCGCATTATAATTAGCCTGTGCCGAACGTAATGTATTTTCATATTGCTCCAGCTCTGCCTTTGAAATTACCTTATCATCATAAAGTTTTTTATTCCGATCTAAGGTTTGCTGAGCCAGCTCAAGGTTTGCCTTCAAAGCATCAATGGCAGCTTTGCTGTTATCAACTGTAGCCGAAGACTGATTTACCCTTGATGCAGCTTCATCTCTTTGTAATGCATAAATATCCGCATAAATGCGGGCCAGTACCTGACCCTTCTTAACACTGTCTCCTTCTTCCACATTCAATTCTGTTATTTCCCCGGAAATATCAGGACTGATTTTTACTTCCACCTCCGGATAAACTTTGCCACTTGCATTGACTGACTCAATGATTGTTCTCTTTGTAGCCTTTTCAATAGCAACCTTTTCTATCTTTTTATTTCCACCTAACTTTTGAGAAATAAAAAAAACTCCAGCCAGAATGCCCAGCACTATCAGCCCCCATTTCAGTTTTTTATTCATAATATACAAATTAGAAAGTGTGAGTATTAAATAATGTAAAATCTATTTATCGCCGGATCAATCCTGAATAAATGTAATCTGAAAATTATCTATAAACTAAATATCCATTATAATTTCAAACCCTGACCTTTATAAAACTCCAGTAATTTCATCTTGAAAACATAATCATATTGCGAATATAATAATTGACTTTTTGCCTGCTGGAGATTGGTCTGGGTTGTTATTAAATCATAGGTAGATAACAAATTCAGGTCATACCTTTTAACAGCAAAATCATAAGCTTTCTGAGAAGCTGCTACTGTTTTTTTATTTGCATTAAATTTTTGTACCGCTGCCACAGCATCGTTATACGCTTTATAGATATCCTGTTTTAACGTAAAACTGTTCAACTCTTTTTGCAATTCCACCTGCTTTACATTCAGTTTAGAACGTTGCCAACCTGTTCTTAAAGCTCCTCCATTCAAAATGGGAACACTAATTCCAAATCCAATTGACTGACGGAAATTTTGATTAATCTGATTAAAATAACCGATTCTATCATAAGTATAAACGTCAAATGGATTAAGCGGGAATACCTGGTAAGAGGATGCGCCAACATTTACTGTGCCGATCGGTGCATTTACTTGTGTCTTCGATATTATTTCCTTTGCCTTGTTATTGTATGTACTACCAAGACTACCAAACATTGAAATGGAAGGATACATAGCTCCCCTGGCAACTTCAACCGACTTTAAGGATGCCTGCAGATTCAGTTCATCAACTTTCTGTTGCGGCATATTTAAAACAGCAAGATTGTAAACAGCATCTGGTTGTAATGCTGCAAGACTTTCGATAGGAATTAAATCAACAGGAGGAGTTACAATATCAAATAACAAGGCTGCATCCAGGTTCAACAGTGCTTTCATTTGAAGTAGTGATTGTTGGGCCGCAGTTTCTGCGTCTACAAGACTTGAGCTGTCTACAGCTAAAAGCGATTCAAGATTTGCAGCATTTAACTCGGGCAATTTACCTGCATCAACTTGTTTACGGGTATTTTCTAATTGTGCTTTTGTCTGATCTGCCCTTGATTTTGCCAGGTTCACCTGCTCCCTTGCCAGTAAAACCTGAAGGTAGGCAACGGCTACATTGAGTGCCACGTCATCCTTTGCTTTTTGAACGCCGGCTTCTGTAGCTTTCAGATTAAGATCTTTAACAACAATTGTATTCCTTTTTGTAAACCAGTTAAACAGATCAATACTTGCCTGTAAAGAATAATTGTTAAAAATATACCCTGTTGTAATAAGACTGAATGAGGTTGGATCCTGGTTTCGGCCTGCACTATAACCAACATTCGAACTTAAATTGGCTCCGGGTTGAAGGGCTAGTTTACTTTGTTGTAATTCCAAGGCTGCAAACCGGATTTGCAGATCTGCCTGCCTTACAGAAATATTATTAATAAAAGCATATTCTACGCATTTTTTTAAATCCCATTTTTCGCCCGTTTGAAACGGTGCAGTCTGCCCAAATGAAACAACAGACAACAATAAGGCAAGGGACACCTTAATAAATCGTATCATTTTGCAAAAGTAAAAGAAATGGCCTTGCAGGAATATGATTTTTTATAAGCGGAGGTTAAATTTTATAAGATTGTTCCCAATGCCTGTTCCAGGTCCTTAATAAGATAAGCCGGTTCTTCCAATCCTATATAGATTCGGATATACCGGTGCTCATTATTAGCAGGGTCGAAATCGGCAATATTTATGCCAGCACATTTGGGAATAACCAGGCTTTCATGACCTCCCCAGCTTACCGCCATCATTATATGCTGCAATGACTCACAGAATTTTACTATTTCCTCTCTTTTTCTTGTTTTTAAAACAAGTGTGAAAAGGCCGCAAGCTCCGGTCATTTGCTTTTTTGCTAACAGATACTGAGGAAAAGATTCATCAAACGGGAAAAGAACTGACTCCACTTTTGGATGTTGTTTCATAAAACTGACAACCGCTAGGGTTGATTTTGTAATTCGTTCAATCCTTGCCGGTAATGTTCGTAAACCCCTTATCAGTAACCAGGCATTGAAGGGCTGTATACCGCTTCCAATATTCATATACTCACTGTCGAATATTTTTTTTATCATTTCCTGTGTTCCACTGAGTACGCCACCTAAAGTATCACTGTGCCCACCGATGTACTTGGTAGCTGTTTGCATTGCCAAATCAATGCCCATTTCTATTGGCTTTTGATACAGTGGAGTACAGTAACTGTTATCTATTAATGTGGTTATTCCCCTTGACTTTGCGTAATCAGCGACTTCTTTAATTGGCTGTATGGCAAAATCCCAGCTATTAGGCGATTCGAGATAAAAGAATGTTGTGTTGTGTTGTGTAGCAGCCTCCCAGTTTTCCAACGTTGTTCCATCAATATATGTTACGGTAACATTAAACCGGGGTAATATCACATCAAACATCTTCTGCACCCATGAATAGGGGCCTTTTACAGAAACAATATGGTCGCCAGATTTAATATTGGCAAAAATACCGGCGAAGATGGCGGCCGCTCCATTATTAAAAACCAGGCAATCCTCTGCACCATCTAAGGCAGCCAGTTTTTTTCGCAGAATATCTACCGTTGGGTTCAATCCCCGGCTGTATAAATAGCCGCTCATTTCATCATCAAATGCTTTGCTTAAATCAGCAACTTTCTTAAAAGCAAAATTGCTCGTTTGGATAATGGGTGGGGAAACAGCATTAAAATATAATTCCCGGTCCTCACCCAATTCGTTTATTATTTGAGAAATATCCATCACACTAATTTTTTATGATAAACCAAAAAATATAACGTAAGAAAAAGGGCTAACAAACCTGTACCGATCAGTGCTGCATTTACATCTTTAATAACCACTCCTACAGCAATCATAAAATAACTGAAAACAAAAAATGAGGCTAGTACCGGGGTAAATTTATTCCATGCACCTGTTATCAACTCCTGATTCTGTTTTCTTTTTCGTAAAATAAATAAGGTGGCAGCCGAAGTACTCATACCAATGCTATCCAGAAACATAGTAAAGTTTAGAATATTGTCAACCCCTTTTCCAAAAAAAGTAACAACAATAGTAATAATTGAAAAAACGGCCAGACCAGCCACCAGTGCTTCCGTTTTTTTATGCCTGTAAGAAAACATTTTTGGTAAAACTCCATCTTTACTCATTGCATACATCACCCTTGGGTTGCTCATCAATAAAATATTTACATAGGCTAAAACAGATAGAAACATCAGTGCATCAAATACTTTTCCACCGGCTTTACCAAACCATGCTTCGCAAAGTAAGGCCCCGATAGCTGATGCATTTTTCATTTTATCGTACCCAATAACTTCTGTATAAGCTACGTTGATAAGCAGGTAAAGTAAAATCACAATGATTATCCCAATAATAATTCCTTTAGGAATATCACGGGTATTTTTTACCTCTCCACCAAAATTGATAGTTTGCTGGTAACCACCATAAGCAAAGCAAACTGGTATAAGAGAAATGACAAATAATGAAAAAGCATTCTTATCACTTAATGTAAAAAGCGGGGAACCTTCTTCATAGCCATGTGGCTCTATTATCACACCTTTTAACAAAGCAGAAATCAGCAAAACCATTAATCCCACTTTTATTATGATCAGCACATTCTGTGTACGGCTGCTTGTTTTTAATCCAAAGAGATTGACCACAAAAAAAATGGCAACTGCAGTAATGGCAACTATTGTATTAAATATTATTCCGCTGGGTTTTCCATAAAGCAAGTCACTTACATAATCTGCACCAATCAAAGCCACTACGGCCAGCGAAGCAGCATTACTTATCAGTATTATCACATTTACTGAAAAACCAACAGATGGATGATAACATTCTGCAAACACTTTATAATAACCACCCATTGCCGGAAGCCGTTGCCCGATTTCTGCATAGGTTAATGCACCACAAAGTGCAATCAGACCTCCTGCAATCCATAATAGAAAAAATATTGAGCTGGTGCCGGATGTAGCTGCTACAGAAGCAGGATTTCTGAAAATTCCCATGCCAATAACAAGACTCACAACAATCAAGCTTACATCAAGCAGGTTTAGTTTGTTCTTTGCACTCATGAAATTGAAGATACAAATAAGAGTGAGAATTGCACTTTTGTGAATAACTCTTCTTTGTATAAATAAATCTCTTTCTACATTTGCACTGATTTGGTTTTCCCGCCTCAGGCGGGAGATTAAAAGGGAAATCCGGTGTACCTGCTGACAAAGGCAGAGAGTCCGGTGCTATCCCCGTAGCTGTAAGACCCCCAACCCCTAAAGGGGAGTAAAGGAACAGTTTCTAAAAACAACCACTGTCTCGTTTTAAGCGGGATGGGAAGGAAGAGAAACTGAGGTCGAGCCAGAAGACCTGCCAAATCAACAAAACATATTTCAGCTTTCGGGTGAAAGGCATGAGATGTAAAAGTCGCAGGACGTTTATATTTCTATCACTTTTTGTTTCCGGAAGCAGTCACACAAAAATTTCATTACAAATGAAAAAACATTTTTTTGTGCTGGCTGCTGTCATTATCAGCAATCAGCTACTGGCCCAGCAGGACACGACCCTGCTGGATGAAGCGGTCGTAACGGCCAACAGGTTTCCCAACAAAACATCACTCAGCGGTAAGGTAATCACCGTGATTACCCGGGCCCAGCTGGAACAAAGCGGCAGCAAGGATCTCGCACAGGTACTGAGTGAGCAGGCCGGTATTTCCATTGCCGGAGCGAATGGTAATATGGGAAAGGATAAGAGCGTTTACCTCCGGGGTGGATACGTGGCCCACACC